>NZ_FKLA01000001.1 GCF_900078395.1 Anaerotruncus rubiinfantis
GTCGCCGCCGCGCGGATGGCGGGCGCGCCGCTCGAGGAAATCCGCGCGCATCTCGCGGAATTTCACGGCGCGGGGCGGCGCTTCGAAATTCTTGGCCGCCCGCGCGGCGTGACCATCGCGGACGACTACGCGCATCACCCGGCTGAGATCGCCGCCACCCTCAAGGCCGCCAAGGAAATGCCCTTTCAAAAGGTCTGGGCGGTCTTTCAGCCATTCACCTACTCGCGGACCAAAATCCTGATGGACGATTTCGCCAAAGCGCTTTCGATCGCGGACGAAGTGGTCATGAGCGAAATTATGGGCAGCCGCGAGAAGAACACCGAAGGCGTTTACACCAGCCAGCTCGCGGAGAAAATTCCCGGTTCTGTGTGGTTCCCCACCTTCCAGGAGATGGCCGACTACGTGATGGGCCGTGCCGGGGAGGGCGACCTGGTCATCACTCTCGGCTGCGGCGATGTTTACAAATGCGCCAAACTGATGCTTAATAAATGAAAAGAAAACGGGGCAAATGCCCCGTTTTCTTTTATATACAACGGATAAAATTCCCGGAAGCTTAACCATTCCGTAAATTTTTTCATCCATGCCTTGCATCGAAAATATGATTGTGCTACCCTTAAATTGAATCTTGTTTAAAGGAGCCGTTGCCATGAAAAAAATCGCATTCCTGCTTGCCATATTGCTCGCCCTGTCCGGCTGCGGCGCGCCCGCCGCTGAACCGTCTTCCGCTCCAAAGCCTTCAAACGCGCCCGAAGCTTCCTCCTCGGAGCTTTCCGCTTCGGAAATCGCCGCGTCCGAGGCTGCCGAAAAAGCCGCTGCGTCCGAGGCTGCTGCAAAGACCGCTTCCGAAGCCGCTGCCGCCGAGGCCGCTGCAAAGGCCGCTTCCGAAGCCGCTGCCGCCGAGGCCGCCGCAAAGGCCGCTTCCGAAGCTGCTGCCGCCGAG
>NZ_FKLA01000002.1 GCF_900078395.1 Anaerotruncus rubiinfantis
ACCCGCACGCGGCCCCGAATGCGCATTTCATCCCGCGCTCGCATGGCGGGCTGGGAGTGCCTGAGAATGTCGTCACGCTCTGTTTGAAATGTCATACCAGATACGACCAGAGCGGGCAGAGAAAGCCCTTGCAAGCGCGAATCCGTCAATATCTGATGGAACAGTACCCGGATTGGGACGAAGAAAAATTGATTTACAGGAAGTGGGACTATGTATAGGAAATCGGTGTTTCTGCCTGATAAATGCTATCTTGAAACGGCTTATTTTAATAGAAGAATGACATATAAAGATATCGCAAAAGAATGTGAAGTAACGCCAGCGGCAGTTTGCTATTGGTTTAAAAAATACGGAATAGCAGCAAGGAGGAAGGAAGAAAAAATACACCCCCACGTTTATACTAGCGATGAATTAAAACGGATAAGTCAAATTCATAAAGGGAAAATAGTCAGCCTTACAACTAAATTAAAAATATCCGAAGCCCGAAAACTACATGGGCGTGGGCATCAGAAGAAAAGGGATGACGGATATATCAAAGTTTACTATCCAAGTCATCCAAGCGCCACCGCTGATGGATATGTTATGCAGCATAGGCTCATGATGGAAGATCATATAGGCAGGTTTCTTACTGATGATGAAGTAATTCACCATATAAACCATAATCGTTCAGACAATCGTATAGAAAATTTGCGTTTGATGAATGTTAGAGACCACGCCGCACTCCATATGAAAGAGAGGCATGAGAGAAAATGAGTTTAAATCGATGGATAGGAATGGGCCGCCTTGTGGCCGACCCAGAGCTGCGTCAAACGCCGAACGGCGTTTC
>NZ_FKLA01000003.1 GCF_900078395.1 Anaerotruncus rubiinfantis
GGTTTCGGTTTATGGCGTTTCATGAGATTCTCCGGATCTGTTTTACGCGGTTTTTAAGCCCGTAAGAGGCCTTTTCCATGTCACTCGCGAAATCTTCTTCTAGTATCCGGGTCACTTCATTTTCAAGCCGCGTGAGCCGCTCGTCGCCAAAACCAAATATATTGTTCAGAGCCACGGCGCATAGGTTTAAGGCAAAGTCGAAGCCCTCCGTCGCCGCCTCATGAAGTTCCGCTGCCTTTCGTTGCTGCAACTTTACAGCGTAAGCATTTTTCATTGTCCCGCCTCCCATTCTCGGTAAATTTCGATCCACTGGTCAAGTGGCATTGTTACCAACCACTCACAGTGATTCTTGCGGTGCATTACAACAGGCATTTCGCCTTCCCGTGCGTCCCGCTTCGCCTGCGCTATAGCGTCCTCAATGCAAAGCCGCTCGACCCGTTTGCACTCGATATGGATTCCCGGCAGGCCCACAACATCGGCGTCCCCATTGGCTCCGCTGTACTGCTGACCGCGTCTGCAATCATATCCCAGGTCACGCAGTTTCCGGGCAAGCTCCCGCTCCCCTGCGGCTCCTTTTTGGCGGCTGTTCATTCCATCGCCTCACGGTGCATAAAAGCTCGTATTTTATCCATGTCCAGCGACGATTCCCCGGTTTTGGCTGACGGGTTCTGCTTTGGCTGTGCAACCCCGTTCCGCTCCCACGTCCTGATGGATGCTTTCCAGTCCTTCATGGGGTTTTTACCAACATGCCATCCGTTGGACTCGTAATAGTCGAAGAATCTTTGTGCGTCCACGCTGTTTCTCCGCTCCTGACAATAGAGCCGGATTTCTTCAACCGCGGGTTTTTTAAACTTCGTGCGCGGCGCTTTAGCGCTTATCTGTTTTGTTTTGTCTTGTTTTGTTTTATTAATGGCGACACTTTGTGCGACAGGTTGTGCGACATATTGTGGGACACTTTGTGCGACAGGTTGTGCGACATATTCATAGCACATTTTGTCGCACAGGGAATGCAGCGTATAAATCGCAGACTGATTCCCGCGCCGGGATTTCCAGCTGATGATCCCATCCTGTGCAAGCCTGTTTCGAGCACGTTCTATCGCTTTGGCATTCAGCCCCGTCTTGACTTCGAGCACCGATACCGCTACCGCAAACTCTTGCTGCCAACCCGTTTTATTCGCTATGTGCATCAATGCGTGCCATACGGCGATGGCGGGTGAGGGCA
>NZ_FKLA01000004.1 GCF_900078395.1 Anaerotruncus rubiinfantis
CGTCCCACGGAATGCCAAGGGTCAGGGTCGCGCGGGAGGTCGACGGGATGGTCGGGTTGGTGACGAAGTCATAGAACCACAGGTCAGCGTCAACCGGATCGCCGTACTCAGCGTACAGGGTGCGGTCAGTGCTGGTGGACAGACGGGCATAGAATTTGGAAGCATCGTCGTCAGCTTCGAACTTCAGAGCGGCACGGTCGTCGCCCCAGATCAGGGTGTTGGTGTCGTTGTCGTCAGGATCGAAGTAAACGCGGTCGCCAGCGTCCGGGTTGTCATCGTTGCTCTTCTTCTCGTTGTTGATCCAGAAGGAATACGGGATAACGATCTCGTCGCCCTTTACAAAAGCTTCATCTTTTCCACCGATCTTGTCGGTGGAATCTTTCTTCGCGGTGAAGGTGATTTCACCGTCAGTGTGGATTTCGGAAGTGGTGGTGGTGTCAGCAATTTCGATCTTGAGGCGAAGCGCACGATCGCCTCCCGGGATCTTCTTGTCGCCGTCATAAGAGATCTTTTTGATCATCTTGCCATTGGTATCTTTGTCAACATCAAATTTGAAAAGATCTTTGTCCTGGATGGATTTAATCGTTGCGCTATGGTTGTTAGCGACAGCGCCAGTTGTATCCCAGTTTACACCTGTAATATAAGCATAAACGATCGAATTCGGGGCAATGCGATCCTCGGCCAAGATAGAACCGTCAGCGCCCAATTTGACCTCAGTATCCGCATATTTCTCGTCATCATCGTCGTAGAATACAGCGGCAGAAACCTTACCGGTGACAGCCTTATCGTCTCCAGCCTCCAGTTCCTTCGCCATAGCAGCGACGGAAGCAAAGCTCATGACCATCGCAGCGGCCAGGATTCCCGAAAGAATCTTTTTCATTGGAAATTCCTCCTTAATAAGTGTAAATCAGTTTTGAAAAGCGCGTAAGGAAAGGTCCTCCAACCCTTGCCTTAACTGTTACCAGTATATCCCGCGAAACAGGAAATGTCAAGGGCTTTTTGTAACCAAATTGTAACTTTTGCAATTTATTTGTTACCGCTCTGTCACTTTTCTTACAGTTATTGGAAATTATTGTCTTTTATCGCAATTATTTATGAACAATTTGTAAACAAACACAAAAGGAACGGACGTGGAGAGCCGTCCGTTCCTTTGTATCATACAGTTATGATTGGGGGTAAATTAGAAGCCAGTGCCAGGGTTGACTTTGTCAGCGTCGACAACTTCGTCAGCCGGGACTTCAGCATCAGCGTCAGCTTCGGTAACCGGAGCTTCAGCAAAGATGTAGGTGCCCAGGGTGCGGGTCTTGAAGCGGAAAACGAACTCATCGTCGTCGTTCCACAGGAAGGTACCCTTGGAAGTGATGTCAACCAGCTCGCCGTCAGCAGTCTCTTCGTAGACAACGATCGCATCCTCGTCAACAGTCAGCTCATCGTCCTCATCGATGTAAGGAACATTCAGGTCGAGCTGCGCACGGGAGGTGGAGGAGATGCTCGGAGTGCCAACCCAGCCGCGGATGAACGCGTCCTGATCATTGAACAGTTCCGCATATTTGCTATTGTCCCATTTGGTGGACAGTTTCGGGAAGTACTTGACAACGCTGGAATCAGCGTCGAAGGTCAGGGTTGCGAGAGTTTCGTTCTCATCTTCCCACAGAACGGTGTTCTCTTCGTTCTTGACGGGTTTGAACATCTCGCCGCCGGTGCCGGCAGCACGATCGATGTCATCCTCTTCGATGGTCTTGTTGCTCATGAAGATGGTTTCGGTATCGAACTCAACTTCAAAATCATTGTCTTTGTCAAATTTATCCTTGGAGGTAAATTTGACGCTGAATTTAAGTTTGTACTCGTTGTCAGTCTGATCGTCTTTCAGCTTCGCAGCGATGACCCAAGTGCGGTCGCCATCGATCTTAACCTGATCAACTTTGAGGGAAGAGAACCATTTGCCGCCCTCTTCTTTGTCGATCTTCACTTTGAAAAGATCGGTATCAGCCAGCTGTTCAGCGGTTGCAGTTTTTGCCTCGACAGGGTTTTCTCCCTCTACTTTTGCAAAAGTGACATCCGGAATGACATAATAATAGGTCTTGTCCGGAACGGTTTCCAGAACATCTTTATCAACGTCATAGCCCGGGAATACGTCCTTGGCATCTTTAAGGTAGACATCAGAGAAGTTCTTGACATCCGGTGCGCCGCCTTCAGCAGCAAACGCGGTAACGCCCAGAGACAGAACGGTGGCCAGCGCCAGAACGAGCGCAAGTACCTTTTTCATTGGGAATTCCTCCTAGTAAATCATTTTGTGGGAAAAATCTCTCCAAATTTCTCCTGTGGTCATAATTCTATCCCAAAATCTTCATATTGTCAATGGGTTTTGTCATAGTTTTGTAACTTTTTGTTACCGTTTTGTCATTTCTTTGAAAAACCGACCGGCTTTTTCGAGCATTCTACCGATCATTCCTTGCCCCCGGCAAGATTACCGTACCGCGCCTTCGCCAAAATAGCCAAAGCGCGCGATATAAGCATACTCGATGCGCGCATATGGCACGCCGTTTCGGTTTTTGAGCAGCACCAGCTCAACCGCGCGCGGGCTGCGCGCCTTGGCGGCGTTCACGTCGAACCCCGGCTCCCCCGCCCCGGAAAGCTGCAGGCCCAGCAGCACGTCGGAGGAATATTCCACCGCGCCGCTCTCCTTAAACGCCTCCATCGAAACCGCGTTGCGGTAATTCTCCCGGTTGAAGCTCGAAATGGCGAGCACCGGCAGGTCGAAATCCCGGCTGATGCGTTTGAGCTCGACCACGCTGCGGTCGGTGTTCTGTTTGTCGGTGGCGCGCGGATCGGCGGGCTTGAGAATCTGCAGGTAGTCCACAACCACAACCGGCTTGCAGCCGCGCAGCCGGATATGTTCGCCCACCGCGGCGCGGATATCCGCCGCCGAAATATCCCCAATCCCTTCCCGCAGGAAAAGCCGGCGCGCTTCATATTTATATTGTTCGATCGAATTGCTCAGCAGAATCCCCCGTTCCGGCGTGATGTCCTGCCGCAGCCGCATCACCTGCCGGGCGGTGAAGGCGTCCGCATGCTCCGCCGCCGGGTCGTTTTGATAGGTGAGGCGGGAGATGCTCTTAGACATCAGCTCCATACGGCTCATCTCCAGCGAAAAATAGAGCACGTCGGTTCCATGCGCCGCGATATAATCCGCTATCTGCAAAACAAACGACGTCTTGCCCAGCGACGATATCGCGCCGATGATATAGAGCCCGGCATAAAGCCCGCCGTCCAGCACCCGGTCGAGCGCGTCAAAACCCGTCGGGCAGGCGTCGCGGGAGGCGCGGCGGATCGCTTCGTCAAGCAATTCCCCCACCGCCGCCGCCGCGCTCGTCTTTTCATAGGCCCGCCGGTCGGCATCCGCCGATAAGCCCAGCACTATCCGCAGCACTTCCCGGTCGCGCATCAGCAGTTCGTTAAAATCTTTTACCTGCGCGGGCAGCTGGATTTCCCCGCAGGAAAGCTCCTGCGCCCGCAGGCCTTTGGCCAGCTCCGCGTTCATCCGGCGGCCCGCCTCGTCCGCGTCGCCCGCCGCGATCAGCTTATATCGGTTTGCGGCGGCGGGATTCGCCCGGCAAAGCTCCAGGAATTTGCGCACATTCGCCGCGCCGCAGAGCGCCACCGCCTGATAGCCGCATTCCTCCGCCGACAGCGCGTCGAGGATCGATTCGGTGATGAAGAGGGCGCCCCCCTCCCCTTCCCCGTGAAAATAGCGCGCGCCGAAAATCTCCATCGGGCCGGGACTGTTTTTATACCGTGGCTGGAGGGTATCCGAAATTGCCCGCGCGCAGTAGCAGATACATTTCCCATCTTCAAACACCGGCATCCATGCGCGCCCGTCCGCCTGGAAAAGACGGTATTTTTCGCAGAGCCGCCGCGAAATGCCGCGCTTTTCAAAATATTCCCCGCCGAGCCCGTGCGTCTTGATCTTTTCTTCAATGAGCGCCGTATAATCCGCCTGCGGCACGGACTCCTGCGGCGCAGGCAAAGTGGCGGCGGGGAGCGTTTTCCGGATGGCCGCGGGCGCACGGGCGGACAGAACCGCCCTGTCGCCGCGGCCAAAATCTTCCGGGAACGGCAGGCCGAAGATATCGCAGGCCTTCTTTACCTGACGCGGAAAACTGTCGCAGTCCGGGTAATCCATTGCGATCACATCAAAGATGTCATAGCTCGCGCCGCAGGAAAAACATTTGAGCTTGTGCGCCTGCTGGTAATAGGACATGCTCGGGTGGCGGTCCTCATGCTGCGGGTTGATGCAGCGGATAAGGCGGTTTTTCCGCCCGCCGATGAGGATGCGCTTCTGCGCCATGTATTCGGGCAGCAGCCCGCGGAGCTCTTCGAGAAGCCGTTCATTTTTCTGCATGGGGAGTTCTCCTTTCGCCGCGCATATCGTCGGGAATCCATGTTATGTAATGTAGCACAATGTATTCGCGAAGGCAAGCGCTCATCTGTTAATCTTTATATTCGTTTTTCTATTAGAAATTATATTAATTAATATAATAATTTATGTAATATTCATTATAAAACATATTATAATAAAAAATATAATATAAATAATATTGTCGAATAAGATCGCAAATATATTCTTGCATATATATTCCAATCTATGTTATAATGGATTCGGTAATAGATTCGCTTATCGCACAGGAGGGACATTATGGGCAAGATCATCACCTTCGGAACCTTGAAGGGCGGCGTCGGCAAGACAATGCTCTGCTTTAATATCGGCGGGATCCTTTCGCAGCTCGGCTACCACGTACTCGTGGTCGACAGCGACCTGCAGGGAAACCTCACCAACAATATGGGCATCGACCGTACCGATCCCGATCTCTGCACCACCTACGATATCTACAACATCGAATCCGAGCAGCCCGCGCCCGGACGGCTGATCCTTAAAAGCCCAATCGACCGGCTGCCGGGGCTCGACATGATCGCCGGATCGATCTTTCTGCACAAGGCCGAGCTCAAGATTGCTTCGGTCGCCGGGCGTGAACAGATCCTTTCAAACTATCTCGCCGACAATCAGGATTTTTTCGGCCAGTACGACTACATCCTGATCGATACCAATCCCAGTATGTCAATTGTCAACCAGAACGCATTTCTCGCCTCCGACGCAATTATGCTGGTGAGCGACGTTTCGATGAACGCCATCGAAGGCGCCCAGCTTTTCATTGCGCTGTGGGAGGAGGCCCGCCGCAGGCTGCGCCGCGCGGACAATATCAAGGGGTTTATCGTCAACGATTTCGACGCGCGCAACCGGCTTTCGGCGGATTTCCTGGAATTTCTGCGCACCTCGCCCGACACCGCCGATCTGCGTGAAATCCTCTTTGAGACGATCATCCCGCGCAATGTGCGCATCACTGAAAGCGAGCTGGCCGCCGTCCCCATTTCCATTTATGACCTGCGCTCCAAAGGATGCGACGCGATTGCGTCATTAGTCGACGAAATGCTCGCAAAAAAGATCCTATAATATAGTGTGCCGGACCAGACCCTCCGCCAGGCGGGCCGGGGCCGCGCGATGAACAGAAAGATCCTTGCAGGGAGGAAGTACATCATGGCAAATAAATTTACAAAAAGCGTCCTGGAACGCCAGGCGAAAGAGTACAAAACCCACCGCGCCCAGCCGGAAACGCAGGACATCCCCGCGCCTGTGCAGCAGGCCTCTTTGGCCGGCCCGGTTGTCTCTGCGGAAGAAACCGTCCCGGCGCAGGCAGAACTTGCGGCGGCCGTCTCGGAACCCACCCCGCCCGCAAACCGCAGGCCCGCAGCTAAAAGCAGGCAGCAGCAAAGCGCAGCGCCGATTCCCGACTTGACCGCGTTCATTGTGCGCGAGGAGGGGAGAGCCGCCAAAAACAAAACCTTTTACCTTGACGCGGCTGTCATCGAAGCGATCCACCGGGCCGCGACCGCGCAAAAAGTCACCGACAGCAAGCTGGTAAACGATATCCTCAAGAAGATCCTCGGCGTTTAAATGTAAAGCTTATTGCCATTACATAAAAACACGAGATATTGGGGATACCGCTAACCGAAAGTGAGTACCAAACAAATAATATAATTCTAGTTATCGAAATTTATATCCCTTTTACACGGGTTTTCATCGATTTTCTTCTGTTTTTATTTTTCATCGAATCATCCCGGACAAACCCTATTTTACAGGATGTAATTTTGCCCCGCCGGTCAGCTAACCGAAACTGGGTACCAAACGAAATAAATTTTCTCGAATTTTAAATTTATCTTCTGATTTCTCTTATTTTTTCGTTTTTCATACATTTTTCCAAACTGTATCCATTCCCTGAAATCCTGTAAAGTAATTACCTTGCGTATTAATTTCCCGACATTCCCCGCGATGGTACCCAGATTCCCGGCAAAAGCCTGCCTGCAATTTGGTTCTTCAGAAACTGACCACCCGCTCCGCCAGCTAACCGAAACTGGGTACTCTTGCTGCGAATTTTTCAAAATTATCCGCTATTTTCTCTGTTTTTCAGAAGATTTCTTTCATTTTCTCGATTCCACCATATCGGGATACGCCCCCATCCAAAATGTCCGCAAAGTCCCTTTTTAAGCCGGATTGGAGGTCCCTCGCCGTACACCGGACAAAAATTCACTCAATTCCTTCAGACACCACTAACCAAAACTGCGTACCCAAAAAACAGTTTTCCCATTTATCCCTCCCATTCTCCAAATTTCAGGCTTTTTTGGGGAACTGCTCAAATTCTCATAGGGGCCCTGTCCGCGCGGTGAGATCCCTGTGCATTGGGACGGCATCGGCAAAGGCGCGGGTCTACCTGCCCGGAAACCCAAATGATAACTGTTCCATGGTTATTATATCAGATCCGCCTCCGGAGCGGACTCACCGCTTCTTGCCACCCCGCAAACCAAAAGTGACCACTGGACAAGCCAAAACTGCCTACCGGACAAGCCAAAACTGACCACCCGGCAAATTGACGCGTAATGCCCAAAAGGCCGCTGATTATGCTGGTAAATCAACCCATACTCCAAGGCTAAATTATGGGTGTATGTACTGTATGTAATGTAAGTACTGTAATAAAAAAGTAACGGCCTGCCTTTTCATAAGGCAGGCCGTCCTTTTTCTTTTGGCAGAATGAAAAAGGACCGATAAAAAAAGAGCGGGCGGTATTCCCTTTTTTTGATGTTTATGGTAAAATAATTCTAATTGTGTACAGAACGGGAATGATAAGCGGGGAAGAAGGGAATTTCAGTGCAGGAAATCCTGTTGTGGCTGGGGGCCGGTTTCAGCCTGTTTGCCTGCATTTTTGCAGGCGCGGCGTTTTTGACGGCACGCAGGTCCGCGCAGGAAAGCGCGGATTTCGATCCCGCGCCAATCCTTTATGAATTGGAACGCCTGCAGGAGCAGTTTCTTTCCGAAGGACGGCAGACCCGGCAGGAAACCCATCAAAACGTCGCGCGCACCGTGGGAACGCTGGGGGCGCAGCTTTCAAACGGGCAGCGGCAGCTGTCCGAACAGCTTTCCCGCCGGCAGGACTCCCTGCAAAAAACAGTCTCGGATGGGATGCGCGGGATCGACGCGCGTTTTTGTGCCTTTACGGCGCAGAATGAACAGCAGCTTTCCGGAATCCGCCAGACGGTTGAAACGCGGCTGGAAGCGATCCAGCAGGACAATGAGAAAAAGCTCGAGCAGATGCGGCAGACGGTGGATGAAAAACTGCAGCGCACCCTCGAAAACCGGCTCAATCAGAGCTTTCAGGTGGTCGGCGAACGGCTCGAACAGGTTTATAAAGGCCTGGGAGAGATGCAGAGCCTTGCCGCCGGGGTTGGAGACCTCAAAAAAGTACTTTCCAATGTCAAAACGCGCGGCATCCTCGGGGAGGTCCAGCTTGGCGCGATCCTTTCCGAGATACTCGCGCCGGAACAGTACCGCGCCAATGTCGCCACCAAACGGGACAGCCGCAATGTTGTGGAGTTCGCGGTGGTGCTGCCGGGGGATGGGGAAACGCCTGTTCTCCTGCCGATCGACGCGAAATTCCCCTCCGACGCATACCTGCGGCTGACCGAAGCGTATGAAAAGGGCGACCCGGCCGCGGTGAGCGAAGCGTCGGCAGTGCTGTCCTCACGTATCCGGCTGTTTGCAAAGGACATCCGCGACAAATATATCGATCCCCCGGGCACGACCGATTTTGCGGTCATGTTCCTGCCGTTTGAGGGGCTTTACGCCGAAGCGCTGCGCCTGGGCCTGCTGGAACCGCTCCAGCGGGACTTCAAGGTGACCATCGCCGGTCCAACCACAATGGCCGCGTTTCTGAACAGTTTGCAGATGGGTTTCCAAACGCTGGCAATTCAAAAGCGCAGCGGGGAAGTTTGGGCGGTACTGGGCGCGGTCAAGACCGAATTTGACCGGTTCGGGGAGGTGCTTGCGGCGACCCAGCAGCGGCTTGAACAGGCGAACAGCGAACTCGACAAGCTGGTCGGTGTGCGTACCCGCGCCATCCGGCGGCGGCTTGAAGCGGTGAGCGCGCTGCCGCAGCAGACCAATATGCCGCCTGTGCCCGGGGAAGACTTCGGGGAAGATTGAACGATTGGGAATGGAAGAATTCTTATGTTAGTAAGCCTTGAAAATGTAACCAAGCTGTTTGCCGACAGGATCATCTTTACAGGGGTGAACGCCACGGTTGAAGAAGGGGACCGGATCGGCCTGGTCGGCGCGAACGGCGCGGGAAAGACCACCCTTCTCAATGTCCTCAACGGGGATTATCCGCCGGACGAGGGGGACCGCGCGGTTTTAAGCGGCCTTTCGATCGGTTTTCTGCGGCAGACGAGCGGACTCGACAGTGAAAATACCATTTATGGGGAGATGCGGTCGGTCTTTGGGGAACTGCTCGACGCGCAGGCAAAGCTCAGGCGCCTGGCCGCGCGGATGGCACAGTATGCCGACCACGCGGACGCGGAATATATCGCGCTCGCGGAGGAGTATAACCGCCTGCAGGCCTGGTTTGAAACGAATGAGGGCTATCAGATCGATGTCAAAATCCGAACCGTTCTCAACGGTATGGGATTTGGGGACCGGGATGATCGCACGGTCTGCGGGACCCTTTCGGGCGGCGAAAAAACCCGGCTTGCGCTGGCCAAGCTCCTGCTCGCAAACCCAGGCCTGCTCATGCTCGACGAGCCGACCAACCATCTCGATTTCGCAACCCTGCAGTGGCTCGAAAGCTATTTACAGGAATATAAGGGCGCCATTGTTGTGGTTTCGCACGACCGGTATTTCCTCGATAAAATCTGTAACAAAATCTGGGATCTTGTGGGGCTTCGGGTCAATGCCTATAAGGGGAATTATACAAAATTTACCGCGACGCGGCAGATGATCTATGAACGCCAGCGCAAGGAATACGAGATGCAGCAGGCGCATGTGGCCAAGCTCACCGATTATATCGCGCGCAACAAGGTGCGTGCCTCGACCGCCGCGATGGCCAAGTCAAAAGAGAAGGAGCTCGCCCGGATGGAGCTTGTAAAGCTCCCGCCGCGGCCGGTCACGCCGGTGCGCATGGCGTTTCGATATGAACGCGAACCGGTCAAGGACGTGCTGCATGTCGAGGGGCTGACCCTCAGGGTGGGGGAAGGCGCGCAGGAGAAACAGCTTTGTGAAAAGATCGATTTCGACCTGATGCGCGGAGAAAAGGTTGCGCTGGTCGGCGCCAACGGCGTGGGGAAATCCACCTTTTTGAAGGTGCTTCTCGGGCTGGCCGAACCGGTGGAAGGGCGGATTCTCTGGGGCAGGAATGTGAAACGCTCCTACTTTGAACAGGAACAGACCGGGCTGAGCCCGTTTAAAACGGTGCTTTCCGAGCTTTGGGACCGGTTCCCCGCAACCTATGAGCAGGATGTGCGCAATGTACTGGGGAATTTGCAGTTCTCCGGGGAAACGATCAAAAAGGAAGTCCGGATGCTTTCAGGCGGGGAAAAGGCGCGGCTCAAGTTCGCCATTATGATGTATGAGGGCGGAAACGTCCTCGTCATGGACGAACCGACCAACCATCTTGATTTGCCCACCAAGGAAGCGCTCGACAAAGCGCTTATGGAATTTGAGGGCACTATTTTAATGGTTTCGCATGACCGTTATCTGCTTTCAAAGGTGCCGACCCGGATTGTTGAGATGTTCCCTGATGGGTTCAAAAGCTATCAGGGCGGGTATGAATCGTACCTTGCAGCGACCGAAGCGGAGAAGCCCGCGCAGGAAAAACCGGCGGAAAAACCCGCCCCCGCCAAACCGGAAAACGAATACTACCGCAGCAAGAAACAGCGCGCGCTCGAAGTGGCGCGGAAAAAACGGCTGCGGGAAGTTGAACAGGAAATCTCCGACCTGGAGCTTTCGATCGCATTGGAACAGGAGCGGCTCACCCAGCCGGAGATTTCGAGCGATTATCAGAAGGTGGCGGATCTGTGCGCGCAGCTGGAAGCCATGCGGATCCAGCTTGGAGGGCTGATGGAAGAATGGGCGGAGCTTTCCGAACAGGTGGAAGCGTCCGCCGGGAATATGTAAAATCTACGACAGAATAAGAGGTCTGCACAGATGTCAATCGGTATCATACTGGCCAAACAGGTGGCGGTGATCACGCTGCTGATGGCGGTTGGGATTTTCGCCAAAAAGCGCGGAATCCTGAATCTGGCCGCCGCAAAGAATATTTCGGATTTTGTCCTGATCGTGATCACCCCGATGCTCATGCTCCAGATTATCCTGGAGGATTTTGCGGTTGAGAAGTTCCGGGAGCTGGGGATCGGCATGGTGGTGGCGGCAATTTTCCATCTCATGGCGATCGGCGTCACAAAGCTGCTCATCCGTCCGGACCCATCCGGAATCCACAATCTCGAACGTTTTGGCGCGATCTGCTCGAACGCGGGCTTCATGGGATTGCCGCTGATGGTGGCGGTGCTCGGACCGGAGGGAAGGGTGCATTCAGCAGCCTTTCTCACCGTGATGACCGTCTACTTCTGGACCCACGGGCTCATGCTCATCAAAGGGGACAAAGGGGTCAGCGCCAAGGAGATCCTCACCGCGCCTGGAATTGTGGGGCTGGCGGCCGGGCTGGCGATCTTCTTTTTGGGTATCCGCCTGCCGGAGCCGGCAATGCACACCATCGATTACCTCGCAAGTATGAACACCCCGCTGCCCACCATCATCACCGGCGTTTTTGTCGCGGACCTCGATTTTAAAAAGGCCTTTACCAACCTGCGCGCCTATTGGGCGGTGGCGGTCCGCCTGCTGGTTCTGCCGGGCGTTTTTATTCTGCTCCTGTGGCTGCTGCGGGTTCCGTACTGGCTGCCGGGCGGCGGGACGATCGCGCTGGCGGCGGTGATTTCCTGCTGCTGCACCTGTGCGGCCAACACGGTTATGATGCCGGTTTCCTATGGCGGGGACGTACAGCATGGCGCCAGCCTGGTGGTGATGTCAATGCTCGGGTCGCTGGTGACCATTCCGCTTGTCGCTACCGTGGCCGAGATGGTTTTCCTTTGATTACATAAGGCTGGAAACCAGCTGCTTTCGAAAATAGTGAAAAAACGCCCGTGGATTCTCCACGGGCGTTTTTTAATAGATATGGGTTTCAAGATGCTTTTTGATCTTCTTTGCGTCATGCGAGCGGATGAAGGAGATGTATTCACGATGCTCGCGGCTGACTGTTTCAAGATCGAAGTGCTGGATGCCCTGATAGAGCAGGCGCGCGTGAATTTTTGCGATAATGATATTCCAAAGCGCGCAGATGGTTGCGTTGGCGGAATGTTCGACAAGATAGGTGTGCAGCGCGATGTCAAGGTCAGTCAGCTCGTCAAGGTTTTCCTTGTGGCAGGCTTCCTCCATCTGTCCGACCAGCGAATCGAGATAGGCATAGTCCTCGTCGTTCAGATCCTTGTAGGCGTTCTGGGCGACATAGGTTTCGATGATCCGCCGGATCGGAACGAAGATCTCCTCGGTCTGCTCGGGATCGATCTCCGCGACCACCGTTTCCCGGTAGGGGTGGGAGTAGATGAGCCCCTCCTGCGCCAGGCGGCTGAACGCTTCGCGCACCGGCCCGCGGCTGATCCCCATCTGCGCGGCGATATCGGCTTCCCGCAGACGGTCGCCGGGCGCGAGGTCGCCGCGGATGATCGCCTGTTTGATGGAATCGTAGGCAAAATCCTTGCGGGAAAGCTGGGGGGTTTTGGAAAATTTGAATGTATCTGGCATAGTCACAATCCTCTTTGGCCGGAGACCGGCCTCTTCTTTCTATAGTAATGATAAAGCATTCGGGATTGAAAATCAAGTAGAAATTGCATAAAGAAGATTGTTAACAATCTACAATTGACTTTTTGAAAAAATGATGTAGAATAAAGGCAGGTCGAGACCGAAAACCATTTGAGGTGATAACGTGAAAATAACAAAAGTGGAAGCCATCCCTGTCCGCCAGCCGGGCGAAATCCAGAAGATCAACGACAGCGCCCAGGACGGCGTCATCATCAAAGTCTACACCGATGAGGGCATCACCGGCTACGGCGAAGTCGATTCCGCCCCCTGGGTTGTCAAAGCCATCATCGATTCCCCGGTGTCCCACCGCATCTGCCAGGGACTGGGCCAGTCGATCATCGGCATGGACCCGTTCCAGACCGAACGGATCTGGGAGACCATGTACTTGAACAGCATGTTCTACGGCCGGCGCGGCGCGGTTGTCCATGCGATGAGCGGCATCGATATCGCGCTTTGGGACATTGTCGGCAAGGCGCTTGGAAAGCCGATTTACCAGCTGCTCGGCGGGGAGTTCCGCAGCAAGGTGCGCGCCTACGGCAGCACGCTGATGCCGTACACGCCGGAGGAATCCGCCGAAGAGGCGCTCAAGTGGAAGGAGCAGGGCTTTTCGGCGGTCAAGATGGGATGGGGCGGCTTTGAGCTTCCGTTCCGCGACAATGTAAAACTGGTTGAGGCCGCGCGCCGGGCGATCGGAGACGACATGGATCTCATGCTGGATATCGGCTTCATTCCGTCGCCCGACTGCCCCATCGATTCCGCCTCGCGGCTGCTGCTCGCCAAAGAACTGCGGCAGTACAACCCTTACTGGATCGAGGAAGCGGTTTCGCCGGACGATTACGACGGATACAAGATGCTGGCTGAATCGATTGACACCAGAATTGCCGGCGGCGAGAACGAATCCACCCGTTACGGCTTCCGGCAGCTGATCGAATACTGCAAGCTGGATATCCTGCAGCCGGACATCACCCGATGCGGCGGCCTCACCGAGGCGAAGAAGATCGCCACCATGGCGCAGGCGCACAACATCACCGTTGTGCCGCACGCCTGGAGCAGCGGCATCGTCATCGCTGCCTCGCTGCAGCTGATCGCGTCGATCCCGAACGCGAACCTGCTGGAATACTGTGTGTGGGACACCCCGATCCGCAAGGAGATGCTGGTCAGCGACTTCACCCTGAAAGACGGATACGTCAGCGTGCCGCAGGGGCCGGGGCTTGGTATCGAGCTGGACGACGCCGCGATTGAAAAATACCGCTGCGACCGGTTCTAAACAGGGGATAAGGAGGAAAAGGAATGGAATCATCCAAAAAGGGCGGAAAATGGTTCGCGGTCCTCTATAAGGCGCTCGAAGGAATTTCCGCGGTGCTGATGGGGCTTTTGGTGGTCATCGTCCTGTACAGCGTTTTCAGCCGGTACGTGCTCAATTCATCGATCGCGTGGGCGGAGGAGATGTCCCGCTTTCTGATGATCACAATGGTCTGTGTGGGCGCCGTGACCGCCTACTTCAACAACGAGCACCTCGGGTTGGACATCCTGGTCAAGTTTCTGCCGGCGCAGCTGCACCGGTACGTCGACCTGGTGCGCGACCTGCTGATCCTGTTCATCACCGGATTTATGACGACCGGCGGCTGGAGGCTGATGCTGGAATCGTTCGATTCGGTTTCCCCGGCGATGCGCATCCGTGTGGGGTATGTCTATATCATCCTGCCGGTGTTTACGGCGATGCTCTGCCTCACGACGCTCTGCCGGGTTGTGCGCGGGGTTCACGGCCTCGCGCGAAAAAAGGAGGCGGAATAAATGGTTGTCATCCTGTTTCTGGTGAGCCTGTTCGGCTTTATCCTGCTCAATGTTCCGATCGCCTTCAGCCTGCTGCTGAGCGCGGTGGTACTGATGTGCTATATGGGCGACTGGTCGTCCTATATCATCATGCAGAGTCTGGTGCGCGGGTTTGACAGCTTCAGCCTGCTTGCGATCCCGTTCTTTATCCTCGCGGGTGAAATCATGAACACCGGCGGGCTTTCCAAGCGGATTGTCGGGTTTGCCCGTTCGTTCATGGGGCACATCCGGGGCAGCCTCGGCTATGCCGCCATCCTTTCGAGTATGGTTTTCGCGGGCGTTTCCGGTTCGGCCGACGCGGACACCTCGGCGATCGGCTCGATCCTTTTGCCGATGATGGACGAGGAGGGCTACGACCGCAAGGTCTGCACCGCGCTGATCGCGACTTCCGGCTGTATCGGCCCGATCATCCCGCCGTCGATCCCGATGATCCTTTACGGCGTGACCGCGAGCGTTTCGATCAGCAAGCTTTTCCTGGGGGGCATCATTCCGGGCATCCTGGTCGGGGTGGGGCTCATGACCGTCTGGGGCTTCTATGTAAAAAAACAGCGTTATGGGGATTCCTCGGATAAATTCTCCTGGAAAACGGTCTGGTACCACACCAAACGCGCGTTTTTCGCGCTGCTGCTTCCGGTCATCATCCTGGGAGGCATCATCACCGGCGTTGTGACGCCGACCGAATCGGCGGTCATCGCGGTGGCGTATGCGTTTGTGGTATCCAAATTTGTCTACCGTGAGCTTTCTCTGCGGGAACTGCCGCGGATGCTTGCGTCGACCGCCCGCAGCACCGCGGTCATCATGATGGTCTGCGGCGCTGCGATGTCGGTCGCCTACTACATCACGCTGGCGCAGGTGCCAAAGCAGCTCTCGAATCTGCTGCTTTCGATCTCGGACAATGTGGTCGTGATCATGCTGCTGATTAACCTCTTGCTGCTGATCATCGGCTGTGTCATGGACCTCGCGCCGGCCATCTTCCTGATGACCCCGATCCTGCTGCCGATCATCCAGAGCTTTGGCCTCGACCCGATCTATTTCGGCGTGGTCATGTGCATCAATCTCTGCATCGGCCTGGTCACGCCGCCGGTCGGAACGGTTCTGTATGTCGTCTGCGGGCTCTCCAAGGTTTCAATCTTCGATCTCATCAAACCGCTGATCCCATTTATTTCGGTCATGATCGCGGTGCTGCTGCTGGTCACCTATATCCCAGGGCTCATCCTGTTTATTCCGAATATGTTTGCCTGAGCGGCTTTCAAATTCAGCGTCTGAAAAGGAGAAGGAATTATGAAGAAGAAATTACTCGCACTCATTCTCACCGCAACCCTTGCTGCCGGCATGATGACCGGATGCCTTTCGAGCAGCGCCACCCCGCCCGCGGCTTCCGCGCCGCAGGCGCAGCAGAGCGCCGCTGACCCGGCCCCGGCTGCGGATTCCGGTACGGAAAAAACGGTCATCAAGATCAGCTTTGCGGGCGGCGATGCCCATCCGATTATGAAAACCCTCGAAGAATTCAAAAAGATGTTTGAAGAACGGACCGAAGGCCGCTATGACGTGCAGCTCTACGCGAACGCGGTGCTCGGTGACGACCTCAAGGCGACCGAGCAGGTCAAGGCTGGAATGCTTGACGCGGTCGTGACCTCGCCTTCGCCGGTCGGCACCATCGTAAAAGAGGTCATGGTCTTTGACCTGCCATACCTCTTTAAAAGCGAGGAGGAGGCAGACCAGATCCTTTCCGGCCCGTTTGCGCAGTATCTCGACGACAAAATGGCCGAAAAAGGCCTTGTCAACGTCGCCTGGTACGAGGACGGGTTCCGCCATCTGACCAACTCGAAGCAGGCGGTCACCTCTCCCGCGGATGTGAAAGGCATGAAGATCCGCACGATGGAAAACCCCATCCACCTCGCCGCATGGAAGGTGCTTGGCGCGAATCCGACCCCGATGGCCTACACCGACGTGTTCACCGCGCTGCAGCAGCATGTCATCGATGGGCAGGAGAACCCGTTCCCGACCATCTATGACGGAAAATTCTACGAGGTCCAGAAGTATCTGTCCACCACCGGCCACGTCTATTCGCCGTTCATTTTCGTCTACAGCGGCCAGCTCTTTGAGAAGCTCCCGGCGGAAGATCAGGCGATCTTTAAAGAGGTGGCAAAGGCCACCGAGCCGGTCAACCGCGAAATCAACCGCGCGGACGCGCAGTCCTGCCGCGAAAAGATGGAAGCGGCGGGTATGGAGGTCACCGACCTCACAATGGAACAGAAACAGGTCTTTCAGGATCTTCTGACCCCGATCTGGGGCGATTTCACCGATGTGTTCGGCGAGGAAGCGCTCGCCAAGCTCCAGGAAGAACTGGCAAAACTCTAAAAAAGATCCCAAACGGTAAAAACCGGGAAGCGCCCCATCTGGGCGCTTCCCGGTTTTTTTACTTATACAGCAAAGGCGCTGCGTTTGTTTTTTTGGCCGTGCTGTATTCCCACAACGCCAGGTAAAGCGCCGCGGAAAATTCGTCGGTCATGACGGCGGCAACCGGCAGGAGGTTGAGCGGCCGTCTGTGCGCGATGCAGGCCCGGATGATCCGGTAGAGGTATTTCGCGCGGGCGGCGCGGCCCGCAAGTTCGAGCGCGGCGGTGACAGCGGCCTGCGCGGTGTCCGCCCAGAAATCCAGCCCTTCAAGCGCGTCCGGGATTTCGGTGGCTTCGACCGCTTCGGAAAGCCGCTGGCCAAAACGGGCAAGGGAATAAAGTGTCCCGGTCTGGAGCCCGAAAAGTTCCGCGGCCGATTCCATCCCGTCGAGCGCGAAGCCGCGCAGGGCAGGCGGCGCGATCCCGCGGCGAAAAACACGTTTCTGCACCGCCTTGTAGGCGACCGAGTCGAGAAACCGGTGGCGCACGCTGTGGAATCCCAGCAGTTCGCAGACCTCATAGAAGGCGCCGTAATACTGCCGAACCACCGTTTGCAGCGTACCTTTGACAAAAGCGAAGGCGAATCCGTCGCAGACGCCATAGGAACGCATGGTGTCGAGATAGCCAAGACGCATGTTCTGGCGCGCGGAATTCGGGTCGAAGAGCAGCACCGACCCCAGGTTCCAATAGCTGCGGATCTCGCGCACTTCGGCCTGTACGGCCGCTTTTTCCCGCCGGATTACCCCCGGCGCGTCCATGTTGACCGCGATGATCCGGCTGGCGCCGCGCGCGGCCGCCATCTGCATGGGCATATTGTCATAGTAGCCGCCGTCAATGTAATATTCCCCGTCAATCCGGTGGGGCCTGATGGCGGGGAAGAGGGCGGAGGAGGCAAGCAGATAGTCGATGAGCTTCCCTTTTGGGAGCTGGTCGGCCCAGACGGGCACCGGACGCATGGCGGGGACCTGCACGGTCATCAGCCCAAACGCGACCGGTGACCGGCGGATGGTCTCCTCATCCAGATAGCTCTCCAGGATTTCCCGCAGCGGACTGGTATCGGCGCCGCCCTGCTCGAATGCCGCTTTGCCGAACAGCTTTACCGCCTCAAGCCATTTTTTTTCACGCGGGAGCTTCTCATCGAGCGGCAGGTCAAATACCCGGGAGGTTTCAAGCTCCCGCCAGAGCTTTTCCGCCTCCTCAAAACTGCCCTGTGCGATCACCGCGCCATTGAGCGCGCCGACCGATGTGCCGGTCACGATTGAAAAGCGCTCATCCAGCTCCCCCAATGCCCGCCAGACGCCGATTTCATACGCGCCGCGGCTGCCGCCTCCGGAAAGCACCAATGCGGTCTTTTCCATTGTTCTCCCGCCCTTCCTTTTTTATAGGATTATTATATGCGATCCTGCTTTTCCGGCTGTGACAAAACTGTAAAGATCTTTGCCGGAAAATCAGTTTTTTATCCAAATGTGTTGAGTTTGTGAAAATGTACTAAAAAATTTGCAAAAAGATTATCCAATTCATCCATCCAATTATAGCAAAATTCTGGCAAACCCGTGCAGTAAAACTTGGAAGGATTTCCACTGATAAGATACAACGATCATTTTTCAGGAAAGGAAGAATCTTATGAAAAAGCTACTCGCGGCGATCCTGGCGGGTGCAATGCTGCTCAGCCTGAATATAACGGCTTTTGCAGCCACCGCCAAAACCACCACTGTCAACATTACAAACCTGACCGGCAACCCGGTTGACGAGGACGGCAACCCCATCAAATATGACGATTCGGTCGAACCGAATCAGACCATCTATTTCCTCATCCCGCCCGCTGCCGCCAAACAGCTCAACGACTCGAAGATCACCAAGGTGTCGGTGCGCAAGACCAAAAACTCCAAGCTGGTCAAGTCAGTCAAGCTCGTGGAAAAACGCCTGACCACCAACTCCAAACTCGTCGCGTCGGTCCCCACCGGTACGATCAAGGAAAACAAATGGGAGTATTCCATCCTGCCGCTCAACAAACGATACAGCTATCTCGCGGTCGAGCTCAACGACATGACCGGTTCGGATGAGTACAAGGTCCAGATGGACGTCACTTTTACCGGCAAGAGTTCCAAGGAGGCGAACTACAAGGAATTCCCGCTCATTGGCGCACCGAACGACAAGTTCAAATTTGCCAAGGGCGACAAGCTGACCCTCTCGACTTCCTTCTTTGTTGCGAACAAGACCGAGTCGGGCGACGACGCTTCGATCACCGTCGGCAAGAAGGGCTTGACCATCAAACCGGTCAAGAACGAAACCAACGAAATCAACTTTGAAAACGACAGCGACGCGCTTGCGACCCTGACCTTCAAAGCGACCAGCAACCCGGATAAATTCTATGCGAAACTCTCGACCAAATGGACCAGCGACCTGCTCGCGAAGTTCAAGAACACCGATGCGGTGATCCGTAAATTCTCCGCCGCCACCATCGATTCGACCTCCCGCGCAACCCTTGCGCTGGCGAACCCCTTCGATCCGGACGACTACGATGTGGACCGCGTCTATATCTACAGCGTCGGCGCAAACAATAAGCTGACCAATGTCACCAGCAAATTTACTTACAATGAGGACGACGACACCTTCGAGACCAAGACCCGCACCCTGGGCACCTGGATCATCTCGGACGTGAAGATCAAGACCACGAAATAAAGCACCCCAAACCATCAACCGGCCCGGAACTTGCGTTCCGGGCCGGTTTTGTCCCCGCAGGGTTATTTTTTCTTTTTGCCTTCCCAGAAGATCTTGACGCCCTTGATCATCCGGCCATCCTTTATAATTTCATATTTTGTGATATAGTGCATCGAAACGAAATGGGTGAGCACAATTTCGGTGTAATCGCGGATGCGTTTTTTGCGCTTTTTGTCCGAATCGATATCGCCGAGTTCCCGATAGACCGATTCAAACAGGATCACATCCCGGATGATTTTGTTATGTTCGTTTTTCATCGCCTCGATCCGTCCGAGCAGGTAGGTCTTGAGCGGGATGGTGGTGGCGTTGTTGTTGAGCGGAGCCTTGAGCAGATCGATGGGCACGGTGGTGATCTGATTTTTGAGCTTTGCGTAGCTATGCAGCGGCGGTGTGTCGATGATCTGATACATTTCCGACCGCTTGCCGTTGACCACGCCGGTATATTTATTGAGCGGCAGCAAATAGCCGTCAATGGTGAACGATTCCACCCCTTCCGGCCCTTCGAGCTTCTGCTTGATCATGTGGGCTTTGATCTCCTCGGTCAGGTCGATATTGATGGAAAGGCGCCGCATTGTATCGAGCTTGGCTTTGATTTCCTCCATCAGCCCGTCGTCGACGGTGGGATTTTCCTTGCCGGTCATCGCGTGGTAGAGCATCGGCACGGTAAAGGAGGAATTGCCGCTTTCCAAAATCGAAACCACGCCGTTGATGATGGATTTATCATAATTGGTGAGCTGGAAATTGCCGTCGATCTTCATATGTTCCGGCGCGGCGATGGTGACGGCGGTCTGTATGGTGGGACTGCGGCGGTGAGAGACGGTGATCTCATTAAATTCCCGCAGCTGGGCGAGTTTTGAGGTGATCGGATCGATGGGCATGACGTAATTTTTGGGGCGGACCGCCTGTATGGCGGGCGCGACCGAGGCGAGACGGGAAATTTCGTCCCCCACGTCCGGTTCGAGCGTGAGCAGATCCTCGATCTCATCCGAAGTGACATTGCCCATGAGGATCAAAAACCGGCGCATATCTTCGGGCAGGTGGGAAAGGAATTCATAGTATTCCTTTGTGGAGGAAACCACATCCTGCACGGCGGAATCCACCATGCCGCCGTCGGCGGAGGAATCGAGCATGCGGGCGTTGCATTCCTGCACGGCGGAGAGCAGCCTGCTGCATTCATTCATCTGCGCACGGACGGTATCGCGGGAGTACTTTTCCATGAGCTGGGGAAGCAGTTCGGAAAGCGCGCCGGAAAAATCCTCCGGGACGCCGGGTTTGACCGGATTGGTCGGCACAAAAATCACCTCATTTAAAAGCCGCAGCAAAAGCCCCTGCCGGCCGTTTTGATTCGCATAAAGTATATCAGAAATCCGTGTGTTTGTCATCTTTTTACCGCCTCCTATAAATAGCGATAAAAAAATGAAAAGGTTGCAATAAAATGCAACTTTAGATGCACTATATGGGTGAGCTGCTAAAATAAAGCAGCATATCCGACAGGATTTGTCCGGATTTTCGGCAACATTTCTACAAATAGGAATATTTAGTATTGACAACCAATTACAGGTTGTTATACTGGGTATAAGGGGAGGTGTTCCTTGCGCGATGGAGACCGCGGAAGAAGCACATAACCGAAAGCTGATCAAAAAAATTTTTCAAGGAGGAAAGAACTTATGAAAAAGTTATTGGCACTCGTACTTGCCATGGCTTGCGCGCTGTCGCTCGGGATTCCGACGCTGGCGAAGACAGCTGACGTGACTTGGAGCCAGGTCAACGTTGAGGATTTCGTCGATGAAAACGGAGAGCCTGTTGGAACGGATGAGGACAATATCCGCCCGGGACAGACCATCTATTGGGTCTTTGGAAGCTACAGTGATTACGATTACCTGCTCGACGACAAGATGGTGAAGATCGACGTCGACAAGGACGAAGGCTCCAAAAACATCGACGGCAAACCGAAGGTCACCAGCAAAAAGCTGAGCGATTACAAGGACGGCAGCGGCCGTTATATCGTGCTTGAAATCAAGGTCAAGGACACCTACACCGCCGACGAACTGAAAACCAAACTTGACATCTATATCACCGCGAAGAAAGACCTGTATGCGACAAACGCAGGTTCCGGAAAATTCCCGATCTATAAGGACAACGGAACAATCACCAGCGTTACTCCTGACGAACTGAACAATTTAAAACAGGCGGTAACGGATGCGAAAGCGGAACAGACGAAACGGGAAGACGAACTGAAAGAAACACAAAGCAAGATCGATGCGATTACCCCCGCAAAAACGACGTGGACGACCTGGGAAGCCAGCCGGACCATTGGCGGCGTAACCACCAGCTATAAAGAGATTGCCGCCGATCCGGACAAGTACAAGAATGCGTATAATACGGCCAATCAAAACTTGACCGATGCGCAGACTCAACTTGATACACTCAAAGGCGCTGATACCGTGGATGGATCAATTCTTTTCTATGAGAAAGCGATGACAACGGCAAATGGGGCTGCTGGCACTGCGTTGGATGGACAGAACTATGCGGCTGCCGATGGAAAAACCTACACGGTAAACCTGCCGGTCGATTTTGCGACGGCGATTACCGAGTGGAAGGTTACTGCTACTGCTGATGGAAGCGCCATCAAAGTCGGAGATGATGAGACGCTTACCACAAACGTCACGAATGCGGTTTCTGCAGCAAAGAATGACTATGACACCGCAAAAGGGAAGAAGGATACTGCGGATGAACGCCTTGCTACATTGGAAGGTACCGGCGATGACTCCATCACAGTTCTGACCAATAAGGCAGCTGCGGCAAAGGCCACTTCCGATGCGTTTGACGAGGCGATTGCCAGCGCCGAATATACCAACGCGAAGGCAGCAATTGAAGCAGCCCCTGCAAAAGACTATGCCAGCCTTTCCGCGGTCGAAGCGGCGTTGGCTCCGCTGAACACAAAGAAAGATACGCTGAATGGTACGGGCGCGGGCAGCATTGCCGAAGCAAAACAAGCTGTTGCAGATAAGGAAAAAGCTCTGAAAGCCGCTGAAGAAGGCGATAAGGTTGGAACTGGCTACCTGAAAAAGGGTGACACCATGAAGGTCCCGATGACCATCTGGATTCAGAACGAAAACCGCGTTGACGACGACGCGACCTTCGTCGCGGGCGAAAAGGGCGTTGTGATCAAGCCTGTCAAGAACGAAGAGAACACCGTCACCTGGGAGGACAATAACGACACCCTCGCCATCATGAAATTCACCGCGGACAGCGACGTTGAATACTATATGCCGCGCATGGCCACCAAGTGGAACAACGAGGACTACCTCGATTACTTTGACGATATGGACGCTTATATCCGTTCCTTCGTCGGCAATCCGAGCATCCCCTGCACCTCCCGCGCGCGCCTGTGGATCAACAACCCGTTTGTGGATGACGACGGCGAAGAAACGATTGATCCGGACGACATCTATGTCTATGAAGTTGTCGACGGCGAGCTTTACGACATCACCGACAAAGTGGAATACACCACCAACGATGATGACGATTACGCCTTCCTGATCAAGACCCGTACCCTCGGCACCTATATCTTCTCTGACGGCCCGGCCGACATTGAAGATGAGGATGACGACGATTACGATCCGGAAGCCCCGGATAAGGTCGAGGTCAACAACAACAAGAAACCTGTCCCGCCGACCGGCTTCTAAGAGGCAGTTTCCATTTCGGATTCAAAACGACATGTTTTTGCAAAGCGGGCCGTGTGCCCGCTTTGCGCTCCCCTGAAAACTTCCTGTAAAATGGAAGGTATATCCACATTTGATCCTGTGGTCAAAGGAGCGGGCGAGTCTCCAATAACGCCCGCTCCTTTTTGCGACTTCGCTGTGAAAGGATTCTGCCTGTGAAATCTGTATTTCGCGCCGCCTGTATCGGGTTTGCGGCGCTTTGCCTCTTTTTTGGCCTTTTGCCGCTGGCGGTCTATGGGATTTTCCATACCGGTGTGTTTTTCTTGCTGCTTTACGGCGGCGGGCTTCTGCTGCTTTGCCTCTGCTGGGACGTTTTTGATGGACAGGGGAAGATTCGCCGCAGCCTGCGCCCGGTATCCGACCGCCGCCGTCTGGATGCGCCGCGCTGGTGGAAACGAAGCCGCATGGCCGCCGCCGCGGGGCTTGCGGCATTTACCGTCTGGGGATGCGGCATGTCGGTTTGGATGGCTTCCTATGCTTATTTGAACCCGCCACCCGCGGATGCGGCGGTAATCGTGCTCGGATGCCAGGTTGTGGGGGATAAGCCTTCCAAAATGCTCCGGCTGCGGCTGGATGCCGCTTATGACTATCTACAGGCGCATCCGCGTGCCTTTGTGATCGGTTCGGGCGGTCTTAACGACGGCGGGACACACAGCGAAGCGGAGGTCATGCGGCTTTATCTCGCGGGGAGAGGGATCGATCCCGCCCGGGTTCTTCTTGAGGATCGATCCCGCAACACGCGGGAAAACCTGGCGTTTTCCGCCGCGCTCATCGAAGCGCACAACCTGCCGCGCGTCACGGCAATTGCCACCGACGGCTTCCACCAGCTGCGCGGCGCAATCTATGCGAAAAAAGCAGGCCTTATCCCGTATTCCCTGCCTGCTCCGACTCCCTGGGGGCTTTTCCCGGCCTATTGGGTGCGGGAGTGGTTCGGCATCGCAAAGGCGGTTATCCTGGATTGAAAAGGCCCGCGATCCCCAAATGGATCGCGGGCCTTTTGCCGTTTTATCAGACCTTGAAGCTGTAGGAGGGAAATTCCACCGGACGGGAGTCCGAATCGCTGCCGCGCAGGATACGGATGGCGCGGGGGACATTGCGGATGTGCGCCCGATGGCGCATGCCGCCGAACTCGCCGTCAAGTGTCCAGGGGACCTCTTCCTCCGAGGTGATCTCCAGTTCCGAAGTGCGGAAAGCATAGACCGATTCGGAGCTGTATTCCTGCCGGAGCACCGCGTTCAGCAGCTGCGGCGCTTCGATTGCGCTCTCCGGACGGCGGATCAGCACCACTTCCAGCAGGCCGTCATTCATTTTCACGAGCTGTTCATGGATCTTGAACCCGCCCACCGAGGTGGAGTTGGTCACCATGCCGAAGATGAAGTCGTCCTCCACCGTTTTGCCGTCGTGCCTGACGATGAGGTGGTAATCCTTGATCGACGGGAGCCGTTTGATCCCCTCAAGGATATAGGCTGCCCGGCCGAGCAGGAGCTTACTTTGCTGCGGCGTCTGATAGGATACGTCAGTAAAAGCGCCGAACGCGGCGATGTAGGTGAAATACCGGTCCTCAAAGGCGCCGATGTCGCAGTCGAACGGCTGGCCGGAAACGATCACATGCGCTGCCTGCAGGATGTTTTTGGGGATATGCAGGCTGGTGGCAAAATCGTTGACCGTACCGGCCGGGATATAGCCGAGCAGCGGCTTTTGTGGCAGCGCCATCAGGCCGGTGACCGTTTCGTTGAGGGTGCCGTCGCCGCCGCTCGTCACAATGAGGTCACAGTCCTCCCCCTGTTCTTTCAGAATCTCCGGGATTTCCATCCGCCTCTGGGTGGTGTGGACAGATATCTCGAATCCGCTGCGGACAAACAGGTCGATCACATCGAGCGCCCGGGTCTTAATTTCCGATTTTCCCGCATTCGGGTTGATGAGGAAAAGCAGCTTTTTTCCCATATGTGGGACCTCCCTTTATAAATGCAATCGCTTTTTGATTTCCAACACAAGGTTTTCTCCTTCAAAGGAGAAAAGCGCCGCCAGGGAAATGATGCTGGCGGCCACACAGATGACCGGCAGATAGAGATTGGTGACCCATCCAAATCCCAGAAAGACGAGCGGAACAAAGCCAAACAGCCCGTCTATGACCAGATAGATGAGGCAGTCCTGCGCCTGCAGTTTCATCGCCTTGGAGATGGCCGCCATCGCGGCCATGGCGAAGATGCACAGCGACGGGATCACATAGGTGGTTGACCAGGCGTGCCAGCCGGTCAGTTCATCCCAAAGTACCGCCAGCAGAGAAAGCAGGAAAACCTGCCAGCTGATATTTTTGGGCAGGTTGTGGCGGCGGATAATGGCGCTGTAAAGGCTGACCCACATACACCCCACCGCCAGCGCTACAAAGAACGCCCATGGCTTTCCGGCGGGAAACATCACATTGATGGCGCCGGATACGACCACCGCTGTGATGGATAAAAAGATCAGCATCCGCAGCACCAGATGATATTGGTGCCGTCCGGTGGGGATGACCGGGAAGGTTTCCGGTCCGCTTTCACCGGAAAGCGCGCCCTGGCAGAGCGGGCAGCGGTCACGATGGCCCGCGACCGACAAACGGCATTTATCGCAGTATAACATCGAACGCTCCTTTTTATTCATTGTCAGGCTGATTGGAGTGAATGGTGATCGAAAGCCCAAAGCCCGAGAGAATGCGGAAAAAATTTTTCTGAATATCGGTGCTCACAAACGGCGCGGTGAAACTGAGCACCATCGTATCCCCATAAGAACACATGCAGAGATTCACCCGGTTGGTGCTGGTGAAAACATCAAACAGGCGGATATATGGCCGCAGCGCCTCTGGCATCGCGATCCTGCCGATATTCGAGAGCATACCGGTGACCTCCCTCTTTTTGAAACGGTTGGCAAGCTGCATCACCACATCTTTTGCGGCAAGCGGCATAATACGGGCCAGGGCGTTGTGCTCAAGGGCGGAGAACTCATTCATTCGCTGGCGCAGCCGGTCGGCGGTCAGCTCTTCGGTAAAGCTCTGCGCGACAGCCGCCACAACATCCGGGAAGGTCCAACCCTCCGGAAAGCCGTATCCCACATTGATGGTGCCAAAAAAATTGCGGGCCGACTCGGACGGAAAGTAGTTGCGCAGGTTGACCGGCACGGTCAGCACAACCGGTTTTTTGCGGTATCGTACCGGGATTTCCTCATGGATGGCGCAGAGCAGCGCCGCCGTGAGAAACGCCGTGACCGACGCGCCGTGTTCCCGCGCGAGCGCGACAGCGGCTTTTGCGCTCAAATGTCCCTCGATCACCCTTATGCGGTGCTCGGTGAGCCGCGCGCCCCGCACACGGACGGCGGACGGCGCGTGCTCCGGCAGGCGGGGTGGGGCTTCGGAATAGTATTTGCGGAAGCTGTCGGCTTTTTTCTGGGCGAAAGAAGCGTCGTAATCCATAGGAGGCGGGCCTTCCGGAAAGTCTCCGGCATGGCGGAGGGTCAGATAATGATAGGCGAGCAGCCGCAGAAACTGTAAGGCGCCGGTGCCGTCTGAAAGCGCGTGGTAGACTTCCAGATTGATTCGGTTCTGGTAGTAGGTCACCTTAAAAAGCAGGTTCTTGCGCACCCGGTCGTAAAGCGGCGCACAGGGACGGGTGTCCTCCTCATGGATGGACGCCTCCCGTTCGCTCGCCTCCAGATAGTACCAGAAGAGTCCCTTGCGCAGCACCGACCGGTAAAGGGGGAACGCTTCCAGGGTGCGGTCGAGCGCCTGCCGCAGAGTTTCCGGTTCGACCGGCTCACAAAGCTCGCATGCAAATCGGAATACCTTTGGGTCGGCCGCGTTGCTGGTCGGGGGAAAGAGTTTGGCGGCGTTGTCCAGCCGGCTCCATTCGGCGGCTTTCCGGTTCTTCAAGGCTCGATCACCTCACTGAGAAATTCATTGATGACACCATAGGCTTCCTTCACAACCCGGAGGGTGGGCGGCAGAGTGATAAAGCCGTGCAGCGCTTCGCCGATCCGATGGATCTTCACCCGGTTGCCCTCGGCAAGCAGCTTTTTGCCATAGGCTTCCCCTTCGTCCCGCAACGGGTCATACTGCGCCGTGATGATCAGCGTATCCGGCTGGCCGCTCAGGTCTTCGGCCAGCAACGGCGCAAAATAAGGGCTTTTCCTGTCCGCTCCACAGGAAGCGTAGAGCTCCATATATTCTCCGATCCGTTTAGCGGTGAGGATGTAGCCCTCCCCATTTTCCCGCACCGACGGGAAGGGGGAACGGGCGGTGTGGTCGTTGTAGGTAGCGGGGTAGAGCAGGATCTGACGGCGGGGCAGGAACTCCCCGCGGTCACGTGCCAGCAGAGACAGAGCTGCGGCAAGATTGCCGCCGGCGCTGTCCCCGATCAGGGTGATCGATTCGGCAGGCACGCCCAGCAGCTGCGCGTCGAGGAAGATATCCCGCGCCACGGCGTAGCAGTCCTCGAGCCCGGCCGGGAACGGATGTTCCGGCGCAAGACGGTAATCCACAGAAACCACCACATGGCCGGTCAATTTTGCCATATGGGTACAGGCGCGGTCATAGGTATCGATATTGCCGGTTACCCAGCCGCCGCCGTGAAAAAAGAGCAGGATGGGATGCTCACCTTCGGTTTCCGGCGTGAAGATCCGTACCGGGACGGTGTGATCTCCGGCGATGACGACATGATCCCAGGGCCTGTAGAAAAGCTTCACATGCCGCCCGGAGGAGATTGTGCGAATCTTTCGTTCGAATTCATAGGTCTTGGTGACGTCGAGATCCGGCGATAATGCACGCAGGATTGCCCGCACCGCTTTATTAAAGGCCATTGTTTCCTCCGTTTCAGATGGGTGCTGTATAAAATAATGCGTTTTTACTGCACCCGCGCTTAATTCATGAATTTGGCAGAACACGCGCCGCCGCGGATCGTCCCGCGCATAAATTGGTATAATAGCTGCTCTGCGGCAATTATGCCACAAGCGCGAAGCGCGCGGTGGGATAATTGCGCATTGGGACGGCAGCGCCAAAGGCGCGGATCGTCCTGCGCATAAATTGGTATAATAGCTGCTCTGCGGCAATTATGCCACAAGCGCGAAGCGCGCGGTGGGATAATTGCGCATTGGGACGGCAGCGCCAAAGGCGCGGATCGTCCCGCGCATAAATTGGTATAATAGCCGCTCTGCGGCTATTATACCATATCTGCTCTCCTGCGTAAATGCGGGAAATCTCCGGCGCAGATTGTCAAAACAGAGCGCATGTGATAAAATAGGGGCAGAATATCATCCCTCTGAGGTTCGGCCTTATGGGAAAGGGGAGTGGCTCAATGATCACCTGTCCGAAGTGCGACCGCCCGGTGAGCGGCCGGGCCCGGGCCTGCGGCTACTGTGGCCAGTCGCTGGTGCAGGATTATTTTTATCGGGAGGAGACTGGTACGAATCCCGCGCGTTCGAGCGCCGGCGCAATTGCGGGCACCACGCTGGGGATCTTTGGTTGTCTTGCGCTTTTGGCCGCGCTCATATTTCATATGCTGGTGCTGTTTGGGCATGGGGATCCGGACTATCTGCCGGAGATGAACCTCGTCTGGTGGGTTCGTACCCTGCTGATGGCCGTCCTGCCGGTGGTGCTTCTGGTGCAGCTGCTGATCCTGCGCGGCGTGCGTTATTCCATGGTGCCGGACTGTGTGTGGCTGTTTTTGTCGGTTGCCGTGCTGATGGTGGTGATCCAAGCGTATCTGGATACCGGGGCGGACCGATTTTATGGCATGGCGATGATCCCATACCTTTTGGTGGTCGGCTGTGTGCTGGTGGCGTTCGGCGCGGCCGCCGGAATCCTTTCCTATCGCCCTTCGGCGTAAAAGATCTCAAAATGCAGGCGCTCCGGCTCGTTCGGAGCGCTTTTTTACTGGAAATAAAAGCCCGGATGCGGTATAATTCCTGTATACAAGCCCATCTGGGCCTTTGTGAAAGATAAGGAAGCGAGGCGGAATTCAGATGCTTAAGATTGGATTTTCCCCGGCGGATATCCTGATCCCCCAGAGTGTGACGATGGAAAACTGGAGCGTGGTCGCCTGCGATCAATACACTTCCGAACCGGAATATTGGCAGCGCGTTGCCGAACGGGTGAACGGGTGCCCGTCGGCCTATCATATGATCCTGCCGGAAGCCTGGCTGCAGGACCCGGCGGTCGAGGATCGAATTGGTCGGATCAATGGCGCGATGGAACAATATCTTGCCGAAGGGATTTTCGCGGAATATCCGGATACCTATATCTATGTTGAGCGCACTGTCGCGCCGGGTAAAATTCGCCGCGGCCTGATAGGGAAGATCGATCTGATGGAATATGATTATTCCAAAGGCTCCCAGTCGCTGGTGCGGCCGACCGAAGGCACAGTAGAGAGCCGTTTGCCGCCGCGCATCCGTGTGCGCGAAAATGCGCCGCTCGAGCTGCCGCACATCATGGTGCTGCTCGACGACAGCGCCCGCACGGTGATTGAGCCGCTTGCAGTGCGGATATCCGGAATGCAAAAACTTTACGATTTCAATCTGATGGAGCAGGGCGGCCACATCAGCGGTTATGCGGTGGACGCGCAGTCCCGCGCCGGGATCGACGCGGCGCTTGGCGCGCTGGCGGGTGCCCAGGCTGCGCAGTCGGCTTCGCCGCTTCTTTTCGCGGTGGGCGACGGGAACCATTCGCTGGCCACCGCGAAGGCCTGCTTTGAAAAGCTCCGGGCAGAGCTTCCAAAGGAACAGTGGGAAAACCATCCGGCGCGGTACGCGCTGGTCGAGCTGGTGAATGTACACGATCCGGCGATGGAGTTTGAACCCATCCACCGCATTGTTTGCGGGGTGGACCCGGACGCCCTGCTCGCGGAGATTTGCCGCTATTATAGGGTTTCGGACGCGGCGGACAGCGGACAATCGCTTACGTACGTGACAAGGGAGCGCACCGGATGCCTTTTCATCGAAAACCCGTCCTCGGCGCTCGCGGTCGGCACGCTGCAGAATTTCCTCGACGATTATCTCGCAAAGCATGGCGGCACAGTCGATTATATCCATGGGGACGACGTGCTGAAAAGCCTTGCGCAAAGTCCGGATGCCATCGGATTTTTGCTGCCGGCCATGCAGAAGTCCGAACTTTTCCCGACAGTGGTCGCGGACGGCGCGCTCCCGCGCAAGACCTTTTCAATGGGGCACGCCTATGAAAAGCGGTATTATCTGGAATGCCGCCGGATAAAATAAAGGAAACCAAAAAAAGGATGTGGGCTTGATGGCGCGTGAAAATCTGATCCGTACCGCTTTGGGCGAACGGAAGCCGGATCTGGTGCTGAAAAACGCAAAGGTTGTGGATGTGTTTTCCGGTGATATCTATCCGGCGGATGTCGCAATCGCGGACGGGCGCATTGCGGGGATCGGCAGCTACAGCGGCCCGGCCGAAACCGATCTTGCCGGGCGGTATCTTGCGCCCGGCTTCATAAACGCACACTGCCATGTGGAAAGCTCGATGGTAACCCCGCCCGCCTATTGCCAGGAAGAATTGGCCTGGGGTGTGACGACCCTCATCACCGACCCACACGAGATTGCAAACGTCGCGGGCGCCGAGGGCATCCGCTTCATGCTGGATGCTTCCGCGGCTCTGCCGGTCAACTATTATGTGCAGGTGCCGTCCTGCGTTCCGGCCACGCCGTTTGAAAATGCCGGCGCGGTGCTGGATGCAAAAGCGTTGGAGCCGTTTTTGAGAGAACCGCGCGTCCTGGGACTCGGGGAGATGATGAACTATCCCGGCGTCGCGAACTGTGACCCGGACGTGCTTGACAAGCTGAACGCCTTTTCAGGACGCGTAATCGACGGGCACGCGCCGATGATCACCGGAAAAGGCCTGCAGGCATATGCTACGGCGGGTATCCAAACCGACCATGAAAGCACTTGCTATGAGGAAGCCCGAGAAAAGCTTCACGCGGGCATGGCGGTGCTTGTGCGGGAGGGAAGCGCGGGCCGCCATGTGCGCGACATCCTTTCCGGTGTGGTCCGGGATCAACTGGACACCCGGCATATGGCCTTCTGCACCGATGACAAGCACCTGGTGGACATCCGCCGGGAGGGGGGCGTCCGCTATAATGTGAAACTGGCGGTCGAGCTGGGGATGAGCCCGGTCGACGCAATCCGGATGGCCACCATCAACGCCGCCCAAATCTACGGGCTGCGGGGGCTCGGCGCGGTTGCGCCCGGTTATCGGGCCGACTTGGTTGTGCTTGAAGATCTTCAAAATTTCGCGGTCGCCGCTGTCTACAAGGACGGAAAGGCATTTTCGCGCGGCGCTTTTGCCTTTGGACTGATTGGCGGCGGGATGGAAGCCGCGCGGCATTCGGTGAAACTCCCCACGCTGTCTGCGGCTTGCTTTGCACTGCCGCAGCGGGAGCGGCAGCCGGTTGTGAACCTGTTGCCCGGGCAGATTGCCACTGCCAAAAGTTTTGTGCCGTCCTGCGAAGTGGATGACCTTGTCGCTGCTGGCGAACTGCGCAAGATCGCTGTCATCGAGCGGCATCACGCAACCGGAAGCATTGGCGTCGGATTGCTGGCTGGTTATGGCCTTACCCATGGCGCGGTCGCCACAACAGTGGCACATGACTCCCACAACCTGATTGTCACGGGGGACAACGATGCGGATATGCTCGCCGCTGTGAAAGCGGCTGAACGGATGCAGGGCGGTTTTGTGCTCGTGCGGGACGGTCAGGTGCTCGGTGAGCTGCCGCTGCCGATTTACGGCCTGATGAGTGATCTTTCCGCCGACGAACTTATCGCGCGGCTTGACGCGCTCATCGAAACCGCGCATAAAGCCGGAATACGGGAAGGGATCGACCCGTTTATCACCCTGAGCTTTCTGGCTCTGCCGGTTATCCCTGAAATCCGGGTGACCGACTTGGGCGTTTTCGATGTGACCAGTTTTTCCTTCATCAAGTAAGTGGAAAGGGGCGGCGGTTTTGAACCCGTTTCCATTCTCAGACAGCAACAAACGCTACCACACCTATAGCTACGCCCTGCGCCGCCGGTTCGGCTCTAAAGTCTCCCGTGTAAGTCTCAATGCGGGCTTTACCTGCCCGAATCTGGATGGAACCAAGGGTACCGGCGGCTGCATCTACTGTTCATCAACCGGGAGCGGGGAGTTTGGCGGTGACCCACATGCGGATATCCGAAGCCAGTTTGCGAAGGTTGCCGAAATGATGGGGCAGAAGTGGAATACCGAAAAGCACATCGCTTATTTCCAAGCGCGCACCAATACCTACGCCCCGGTGGATACCCTCCGGCATTTTTATGAGGCGGCACTGTCCTGCCCGGGCGTGGTGGGGCTTTCGATCGCGACCCGGCCGGACTGTCTGCCGGAAGCGGTCTGTGACCTGCTCGCGGAGATTTCTGAACGCACCTATCTGACAGTGGAGCTGGGCCTGCAAACGATCCACGACACAACCGGTGAACGGATCAATCGCTGCCATACCTGGGCGGATTTCCTCACCGGTTACCAAAAGCTGCATACACGTAAAATTCATGTGGGCGTGCATATCATCGATGGTCTGCCGGGCGAAACTCATGAAATGATGCTTCAGACCGCGCGGGAACTGGCGGGACTCGACCTGCACCTTGTGAAAATCCATCTGCTGCATGTACTCAAAGGAACCCGGCTGGCACGGAGCTATCTTGCCGGGGAGTTTCCGCTGCTTTCTCTGGAGGCATATGTACAGATTGTCTGCGACCAGCTGGAACTCTTCCCGCCTGGGTTTATCCTGGGGCGGTTAACCGGCGACGGCGCGCCAAGCGCGCTCATTGGTCCGGATTGGAGCCGTAAAAAGTTCTGTGTCCTCAACGAAATCGACAAGGAACTGGTTCGGCGCGATTCCTGGCAGGGAAAGCGGTACGCCGGCCCCGCCCAAAATGAAACAGATGCTTAACAAAAGGACCGCTGCTCTTCGCAGCGGTCCTTTTGTTGCCGGCCATACGAAACCGGCAAGCGGATTATTCGACGGGGACTTTAAAGATGATCTTTTTTACCGGGGCCGGGTCGCCTTGGCTGATCAGCGGCATATGCGCGTCCCAAGGGAAAAAGACTGTGAAATAGCCGGGCCGGACATCGACAAATAAACCGCGGCCGTTGTCCCGGTAAAAGGCGATATCAGGAACGTATGCCGTTTCAATTTCCAGGTCGCGGACCGGCTGGCTGCCCATGCGGTCGGTGCCCTCCAACAAAATTTGAATATCCGTATATTTTTGGTGAGCTTCCCAGCGGCAGGCATCTCGGAGTTTGGTTTTGTCATTGACGACATCGAAATAGATGCCGTTTCCGATCTCATGGCTTCCGGGGGCGAAGGTATTTAGATCGTTGGAAGCGATGAATTGCAGAGCCTGATCCATTTCAACGCTCAGGCCAAGATAATGCCGGACATTGCAAAGTTTGTCATAAATCATTCGGAAACATCCTTTCTGTCGCTTTGTAAAATCCGCGGACACGCGTTCAACGGCTTTCTGCAACTTTATTCTAGCTGATCTTTCGGTAAAGATCAAGCGGACAAGAAGGCAGGGCTTGGATCACCTGAATTTCGCTAAACTTTGATTTCATGAAATATTTCGTCGGGGATATTTCCCGCCCGGATTCGCAAAAAAGCCGAATCGGTGCATTGCGTCGCCCGATCCGGCCCTTCCGCCAAAGATATCGCTTACGAAATTGTATTTACAGCATCACATCGCCGGAATTGGGACCCAGCGTTTACTCGGTAAAAATGTTCCCATCCGGCTCGGCGGCCAGCAGCAAAGCAGATGGCGCCACTTCTTCGGCCAGTCCGAAACGATGACCTGCGCGACTATCTCCTGTACGGGTTTTGGTTCCGATTTTCGGGTCAATTCGGGAACAAAATCACTTTCCCAAAGGACGAATCGTGATTCTATTCACGATTCTATTCGTTAATCTGTTCGCTTTCCGTTTGGGACACATCGGTGCCGCGCCACATCACCAGCATCGAAAGCACCTTACGTTCCTCGTTGCTCATATGCCGGGTCTCGACCATCGGCGCGAGCAGCTGCACCGCCTCTTCGACGTTCTCCTGGGAGAGCGGCCGGGAAAGCCAGCTGTCGTCGCCGGTCAGGCGGCAAACCACCTTCTGCGCTGAGCGCCAGTTGCGGTTGATCAAAAACTGTGCGAACCCCATCAGCATCCACCAGCTTTCATTCCCAACAGGATCTTTTCCGGGGTGAGCGGCAATTCACGCACCCGCACGCCGGTGGCGTTGGCAACCGCATCCGCAATGGCGGGCGACGGCGTGTTGATGACCACCTCGCCGATCGATTTTGCGCCAAACGGCCCGGAAGGCTCGTAGCTCGGCGCAAATTCCACCCGGATCTCCGGCAGATCGAGCCGGGACGGGATCTTATACTGCATAAAGGAATTGTTCCTCATCCGGCCACGTGAGTCATACTGGACATCCTCATAAAGCGCCATGCCGATCCCCTGCGCGATACCACCCTGCGCTTGCACCGTGGCAAGATTCGGATTGATGACTGTGCCACAGTCGACCACGCCGACATAGTCGACCACTTTGGCCTGCCCGGTCTGCAGGTCGACTTCGACCTCGGCAAAACCCGCCATCAGCGGCGGCGGCGAAACCGGGCTTGCATGTGTCTCGGTGACCTGCAGCCAACGCCCCGCGCCTACACAAAGCGCCTGTGCAAGCGTGGAAAGTAAAATCGCCTTACCCGGGTCCATGGTTGAAAGCACCCGATCTCCGTCAAAGTTCGCCTGCGTCACCGGGATACCGAGCCGCCGCGCCCCCTCCTGCCGGATAAGATCGCAGAGTTTGGTTGCGGCCTTCACGACCGCCATGCCGGTCACGTAGGTGGTGCTGGAGGCGTAGGAACCTTTGTCGAACGGGCTGTGGTCGGTGTCCACGCCGTCCACCGTGATCCGTTCGATCGGACAGTGCAGCACCTCGGCGGCCATCTGCGCAAGGATGGTATCGCAACCGGTGCCCATATCGGTCGCGCCGATCATCAGGGTGTAGAAACCATCGTCATTGAGCCGCAGTGTCGCGGAACAGGTGTCGATCCCCGCGATACCGGAACCCTGCATGGTGATCGCCATGCCCACCGCGCGCACGGTATGGTCATCCAGCTGGCGGCAGGGGTATTTTTCATCCCAGCCGATCAGCTCGCGGCCGCGGCGAATACAGTCCTCCAGACGGCTCGAAGAGAGCGGCCCATCCTTGAAGGCGGGCATCGGATCACCGACGCTGGGAATGTTGCGCAGCCGCAGCTCGGTGGGATCGATGCCCAGATGCGCGGCCAGCTCGTTGGCGGCGGACTCAATGGCAAAGCAACCCTGCGTCGCGCCGTAGCCGCGAAACGCCCCGCCCGCCATCGTGTTGGTGTAAACGTTCTGGTGGGTGAAACGATAATGATCCTTTGCATGAGAATAAAGCGCAATCGTCTTGGTGCCGGAAAGACCGATTGTCGTGCAGGCGTGTTCCGCATAGGCGCCTGCGTTCGAAAGGGTGTGCAGGCTGATCGCCTTTACAACGCCGTCCCTGGTTGCGCCGAGCCGGACATGCAGGCGCATCTGGTGACGGCTGTTCGAAGCGGAGAAGGTCTCCTGACGGGTAAAAACGATCCGCGCGGGCTTCCCGGTCCGCAGCGTCACGATGGCCGGGAACAGCTCGCTCACCATCGCCTGTTTTGCGCCAAATCCCCCGCCGATTCGGGGTTTTACCACCCGCACAGCGGTTTTGGGCAGACCCAGCGCATGCGCGATGATCCGGCGGCAGTGAAATGGGATCTGGGTCGAGGAAACCACGTTCAGCCGGCCGTTGTGGTCAAGATAGGTATAAGTGCGGAAGGTTTCCATCATCGCCTGCGCGTTCGCCTTGGTATAATAGGTTCGGTCGATAACGACATCACACCCCGCGAGCGCTGCCTCCACATCGCCCGCGCTGTCCTCCCCGCTCGCCACCAGGTTGCGGGTGGGATCGCCACCGATATCAAAATTGTAATGCAGATCGCTTTCCGGATGCACCACAACCGGGCTGTCGAGCGCCTGCTCGAAATCGAGGAGCGGCTCGCGCACCTCATATTTGACCCGAATCATCTTCATCGCCTTGTCGACCGTGCGTTCGTCCCGCCCGGCCACGATCGCGACCGGGTCGCCGACATACCGCACGACCTCCTCCAGGATGTAGCGGTCGTAAGGGCTCGGCTCCGGATAGCTCTGGCCCGCAAAGGTGTAGCGGATCTTCGGAACATCTTTATAAGTCAGGATGCATTCGATGCCGTTTACCTTCAGCGCGGTGTCGCACTTGATCGATTTGATCCGCGCATGCGCGTGCGGGCTGCGCAGCACCTTGACCACCAGGCAGTTCTGTGGGGTCAGGTCTTCGGTGTAGACACCCTTGCCAGTGGTGAGGGCGGCCGCGTCGATCTTGGGGATGCGCTGTCCTACCGTGTTCATGGCCGCTCCCCCTTCAGGTATTTTTCGATCGCCGCCAGCTGGGAGGTATAGCCGGAGCATCGGCAGAGATTGCCTGCGAGATATTCCTGGATCTCCTCACGGGAGGGGCTTTGCAGTTCCCGCTTCATTGCAAGCACGCTCATGGTAAATCCCGGGCTGCAGAAGCCGCATTGTTCAGCCCCCTGCGCCGCCATGAACCGGCCGAATTCCGCGGCTTCCTCCGCCACGCCTTCAAGGGTCGTGACCTGTTTGCCGTCGGCGCGGGCTGTTGGATAGGAACAGGAAAGCACCGGCGCGCCATCCACCCAGACGGTGCACAGTCCGCAGTTCGCGGTGTCGCAGCCGCGCTTGACGCTCACAAAGCCGTATTTGCGCAGAAAATCAATCAGCATCATATCGTTCGGGATATGTTTGTCATAAAGCTTCCCGTTGACCGTTACCTTTACTTTCATCTGCCGCTCTCCCCCTCCATCAGCTTCTTCACCGCGCGCTGCACCAGCACCGGCGTGATCGCCCGGCGGTATTCCGCCGAGCCGCGCAGATTCGTCTCAAACCGCAATTCGTGGGCGGCGGCCTCACCGGCCGCCGCCCACGCGCCCGCTGCCGGGCGCGCGGCACGCTTTTCCCGGCCGCGCGCCAACCGAAACGCGCCAGTCATCCCCCAGACGGCTGACCGCAACCGCGAGCACCGGAAAATCGGTGGCGGAAAGGCGCAGAGACTCATAGGCGGCTTTACGGCCATCCTTTCGGATAGTCACATGGGTCAGGATATCGCGGGTATAGGGCATTTCGAGGAACTGCGCGAACGGGATTTCCCCGCCCGCGTGCAGCACGACCGACGCGTCGAGCGCGAGCAGCGCCGCGCACAGGTCGGAATAGCCCGCGCGCATGAATACGCTCGCGCCGACCGTGGCCATGTTGCGAAACTGCACGCCCACGATATGCCGGACGCTTTCCGGCAGGATACCGCCGAACGCCCCCCGCAGCGCCGGGCAGGTCTCCAACTGGCGCAGGGTCACCGATGCGCCCAGCCGGACGGCTTCCGGAGTTTCTTCGATCTGGTCAAGGCCAAGGCGGCCCAAATCGATGGCAGTCCAAATGCGTTTGTTGGTCATCCGCAGCCATCCGCAGCCGCCCAAAATGGTATTGGTCTTGTTCTTTTGCAGAAGCCCGAACGCATCGTCAAGGCTTTCGGCAAAGTGGTACGTCTTTGCTGTAAACATCTTCTCTTCCTACTTTCCAACGGCAAGGCATAAAATTCTATAATAATTATACCTGTAAGAAACCGGAAGTAAAGGGGAGAGACCGACAAAATTTGCGGGAAAGTGCTACCAATGGACAGTTTACATAATATTCACTTGTAAATCCTATGAAAAAGCATTAAAATGGACATAGGTTCTTTTTAAATTGCATCAGGAGGTAACTATATGAAACTCTCGTTTCTGGGTGCGACCCATGAAGTCACAGGCAGCTGCCATTATCTGCAGGCCTGCGGCAAAAAGATCCTGATCGACTGCGGCATGCAGCAGGGCCCCGATGAATATGAACATCAGGAACTGCCGGTCGCACCGGGGGAAATTGATTTTGTGCTGCTCACCCACGCGCATATCGACCATTCCGGCCGTCTGCCGCTGCTTGCGAAATACGGTTTCCGGGGGCCGGTGGTCACCACCTCCGCCACCGCCGACCTGTGCGGCATCATGCTGCGCGACTCCGCTCATATTCAGGAGTTTGAAGCCGAATGGAAAAACCGCAAAGGCAAACGCGCTGGCCGTGAACCGGTCGAACCGATGTACACCATGCAGGACGCGGAACAGATTATTTCCCAGCTTCAGGAGCATGAATACAACGAAATGGCCGAACTCTGCGAAGGCGTCCGGATACGCTTTATCGATGTGGGGCATCTGCTCGGCTCCGCTTCGATCGAAGTTTGGGTCACCGAAGACGGCATCACCAAAAAAATCGTCTTTTCGGGCGATATCGGCAACCTCAACCAGCCGTTGATCCGCGACCCGCAGTACATAGATGAAGCCGATTATGTCGTTATCGAATCGACCTACGGCACCCGCAACCACAATGTCCCTCCCGATTATACCGCGCTGCTTGCCAGTGTCATCCAGAAAACCCTCGACCGCGGCGGCAACGTCGTGATCCCCTCCTTCGCGGTCGGACGCACGCAGGAGCTGCTCTATTTCCTGCGGGAAATCCGCGCGCGCGACCTTGTGAAGGGCCACAAGAATTTCCCGGTTTACGTGGACAGTCCGCTCGCCATCGAGGCAACCAATATCTTTAACGAAAACCGTTACGGCTATTTCGATGAGGAAGCCATGGAGCTGGTTCAGCACGGGATCAATCCCATCACCTTCCATGGGCTCGAGCTCGCAGTCACCAGCGACGAATCCCGCGCCATCAACTTCGACAATCGCCCCAAGGTAATCATCTCCGCATCCGGCATGTGCGAGGCCGGACGCATCAAGCACCATCTGAAGCACAACCTCTGGCGGCCAGAATGCACCATTGTGTTCGTCGGTTACCAGGCGGCCGGCACCACCGGCCGCGCGCTGATTGAGGGCGCGAAATCGGTCAAGCTCTTCGGCGAAACGATCGATGTCGAAGCCGAAATCACCCAGCTCGAAGGCATCAGCGGCCACGCCGACCAAAACGGCCTGCTGCGCTGGCTCGACGCCTACCAGAAGAAACCCGAACACATCTTTGTCGTCCATGGCGAGGACGCCACCTGCACCGCGTTCGCAGAACTGGTCGCAGAGCGGTATGGCATCCCGGCAACCGCGCCCGACTATCAGGCGAGCTTCGACCTCGCCACCAACACGATGCTCGAACCCGGCATCAAGCGGGAACCGAAAAAGGTCACCGTCAAGCCGGTTTCTTCTGTCTTTACCCGCCTGGTCGCTGCCGGACAGCGCCTGATGCAGGTGATCGAACAGAACAAGGGCGGCGCGAACAAGGATCTTGCCAGATTTGCCGACCAGATCAACGCACTCTGCGAAAAATGGAAACGATGATACGCGAAAGCTGCGGCTCCCGGCCGCAGCTTTCCTCATTCCTCACTGCCCGGCCCGCGGCCTGAGCGGCGCGCCGACGTTCGTCAGCGCATCTCACGGGCGGAAGACCGGCAGCCTATCTCGCAATAAGAGCCGCCAAAGGCGGTTGTGCTCGAAACGCTCGCTGCGGCTCGCAATCCCCTTGTGTGCCCCCATCCGGCAAGGTGAGAACCACTCCTCCGGAAAACGCACATCCCACAGAAAGATAAACGCACACCGCCCGGACGCAGTCGCGTCCGGGCGGTGTTTCGTTTCAGGGGTTTGCAAGGCTCATGGCCAGACGCACAAGCCATTTCCACAGGTGCGGACAATTCTGGAGCAGAAACAGGCGTACCTGCTCCTGTGTCGCGCCGTCAAGCATAAGCACCTGTTCCCCGCGTGCGCTTACGCCAATCGCCGCGTTTCCCATCGCTGTCGCGCCGACCGCCAGCGTATGCGCAAACGCACTGCCTCCGATGGCGTAGATGCCGACTGCAAAGCCGCCGAAGGCAAGTGCTCCGATTGAAAAGCCACCGAAACTGATCCCACCGAGCGCGCACCCGCCAAAGGCAAAGAGCAGGCCCAAAGAGACGCCGCCGAAACTCAGAAGCCCCAGCGCCAGCCCGCCAAGGCTCAAAACGCCGACCGAGATGTTGCCGATCGCAATAATCCCTTTTGCAACAGCGTTTCCGTAACGGGAGATCTTGATATGCACAAGCGGCAGCCCAAACAGGGTTGTTTTGCTGCGGTATTCATAACCATCCCGCCGCTTGACGCACCTGCGCAGCTCGGCCAATTCCCTGGCAAGCGCCGCGTCGTCCGGCCGCGCGGCAGCGCGTTCAGTCTGTTCCGGCCGCGCGAGATAGTCAAGGCTCACGCCAAAAATATCCGCCAGCGCGATCAACTTTGCAAGCTCCGGCGTTGCGTTCCCAGCTTCCCATTTACTGACCGACTGACGGGTCACATGCAAAATCTCCGCCAGCTGTTCCTGTGAAAGGCCACGCTCCCGGCGCAGCTGAACCAGCTTGTCACAAAAATTCATCCCGTTCTCCCCCTTTTCCCTTGTTGGCAATATACCCGAAATGGCCAGGATAATCAAGAAAACAGCGGCTTGCAGTTTGTCAACCATAGGTTGCAAAAGGCCGTCCGGCAGGAATTTTTCCTTACCGGACGGCTTTCTATCTGCTTATTGGATGACGATCTTACCGCGCGGGGATTTCGCGGCGAGGCCGTCGCCGGGCGGTGTGACATAAGCGCTTTCTGTGACGAAATCGCCCGCCATCGCCGCGTTCACATAGTAGGTCAGCGTATAGCTGTCCAACGCACCCTCGGTGAATTCCATTTCCGAATCCGTGACAGGGACGGCCGCTTCTTCAGTTCCGGGATTGATCTTAATCCCTTCTTCCAGGAGCTCCTCTTCCTCAGCCTCGCTATCGTAGGGCACGGGCTGCGGCAGCTCGCCACGGTCAAGATAGATGTAGCCGCGCACCGTCTGGCCCTCATTTTCGACATTGCCCCAGCACCAGTCATACGCCGGATTCAGGCGGCTGTCGTAAAGCATCGGCAGAAAGCGCATGCCGGACGGGATATAATCCGAAATGATGTAGCAGCCGGAAGGCGCGTCTTCTGCAAATTCGACCCGGACCGAAACCCGGACCCGGCTTCCAATGCCGATCTCATCGCCGGAAACCGGCGTATAAGACTTGGTCACCTTCACCTTACTGTTGTCCGCCGCGCCGGACGCATCCGCGTAACCGGTATAGGCGGCGCTTACATAGACGTCCTTCCCGCCTTCAAATTGGGCGGCGGTCAGCGCTTCATAGCTCATCGAAATCGCTTCCCAGCCCTTCCCGGACAGGTCCACCGTCTGTTTTTCCCCGTCGCGCAGGTAGCTGAACTTTGCGCCGGCCGATCCGGCCGGAATGGTAAAGTTCTCAATATAGGCAAGCTGCTCGAGGTTGTAGAGCACGGTGGTTGACGCCCGGCGGTTGGTATTTTGCAGATTGAGGTAACGCATCAGAGCGTCCGCGTCCGGATTCGAGGTGATCGAAGTGAGCATCAGCGCGGCGGCGGTGTTCTGCACCCGCTCGTCGAAGGTGCCGCCCGTCTCGACATATTTGAGATCCCCTTCGGCAACGATCTGCCCGCCGAGCGAAGCATAGACCTTCTCCGCGCCTGTAAAATCACCGAGCTTTGCAAGCCCCACGCCGAGGTAAAGTTTCTGCGCCGCTGTGAGCGTCGGCTCCTCCAGCATGCGGGTGATATCGAGCAACACCGGTTCGCCCGCGGCCGCAAGCCCCATCTGGGCCATAACCCGGTCATCCGGCGTGGCGGCCGGGTCCTTGAGCACCTCCTGCAGGAAGGTCCTGGCCGAGCTGCGGTTGATCTGGTCGGGCGCCGCCGCCAGCATTTTTGCGGTCACAGCGGCATCCGGTTCAGAAACCGGCAGCAATTTCACCCCACTCTCGCTCTGGATTTGCTCGAGGCGTTCATCCTTGTACACACGCATCCGCTCGGATGGATCGAGCAGCTCGTTATATGCGACCTGCGCGCGGTAAGCGGCAACCAGGACTTCGGTCCGGCTGCCGGACTGCCCGGCGAGCTTCTGCACACCATCCATATAGGCTGTCATCCGATGGTCATAGACAAGCATCCGCACCGGATAGCGCACGCTGGAAAGCCCGGAAAGTTCTGAAAGCGGCATCGAACGGATCACCGGCACAGTGAGCCCCTGACGGATCACCGCAAACTCCTGTTTGACCGCGTCGGAAAGGCTGCCGCATTTGACCGCGGCCTGCAAATAATACTGGCCCGCGTCGTACTTGCCGAAATTGAACTGTACCCGCTCGCCCGGCTTGCCGGAAGCGGTTAGACGGTCGATCTCGGTGCCATCCATTTTATGAACGGTGATGGTATATTCCGCCTGCCCTGAAAGGAGAGTGATCTCGGTCCCAACGCTTTGCAGGGTCATTGAAACATCGTCCCCTTCGAGGTAGCTGTCCGAATGGAGCACCTGCAGATAGAAAGGCAGGGTCGCGACCGCGTTTGAAACACCGCTGCCCGCCTTCACAAGCGGGTCGGACGTCACCGCGCAGGCGGTAACCCTCCAGGAGGTGATGTTGTCCGGCAGTTTCACTTCAACGGCAGCTTTACCGGTCGCGTCAACCACGACCGTCTGGAAGGAAGCGGTATCCACAAATTCCTCGCGCACCTGCGTCACGCCATCTCCGCCGCCGCCCGTGCCAACGCCCCCGGCAGTGGCTGGATTCGCCTCATCAAGCGCGTATTCGCTGTAGGAGACGCCCTGCTCCACCGATGGATGATAGATGCTGCCGTAAATCTGCGCCGCCAGGTCGATCTCCTGCCCGGCAATCGCAAAGACAGCCTCATCCACCACGCCGATACAGACCGAAGCGGCGGCAGGGCTGCCCTGCGCGTCGGTGACGGTCAATTCGACCACGGCATTCTCACCGGGACGATAGCTTTCAGCGGTGGGCTTCACCTGCACAGTGAGTTCCTGCCCTGTGTAATCATAGGTGACATAGAGGTTTTCGATCAGGTAAACGTGCCGCCCGTCGAAATAAGCCCCCACGATCACGACGTTCGGGAGATACTGTTCCCCCATTGTGAGCGACGCCGCTCCCCCTTCGAACAGCGCGGTCGAAAGGGTCTTTCGCTGCACAGTGCTGTAAAGCACCCGGCCTTTCGGCTGGATCTGCCGGCCGTTTTCGTAAAGCCCGAGCGGAATGGTTTCCCCAAGCGGCACGGCGAGCCGGTTACTGTCAAAACTTTCCCCGCTGGTAAAGCTGTAGCGCTTTTCCCCGTCGCTGTTTGGCGAGAAATAATAGGGCCGCAGGCTGTGCATCTCCTGCACCTGGCCGATCACCTGCCCATCAAAGGTCAGTTCGAGCCGGTAATAGGTGTCCGTGGTGGATTCATACGGATAGTCCAGTACCGCTGTACCGCCCACCGTGGAGATCTGGCGGGTGTCCTCCACCGATTCCACCCGGTTGCTTTCATACCGCGTAACGGTACGTTTATTGACTGGATCGTAATAACTGCCTACCGGGGTCTGGACATACTGAACCTTATGTACTGTTGCTGTCAGCGGAAGATCCGCGGGCGCACCGGCCAGCCGGTCAAATTCGCTTTCATCCGTTTTGAGCGGCCGCACCTGCGGCGCTTCGCCGAGCTTTGAAACATCAATCTGCGCGGCGCGCACAGTGAGTTTCCCCTCCGCGGCGGAATCCACCTCCACCGCGATCTGTGAGGGGAGCATCCGCACCGAACCGGATGTAAAGACGTATACGTCCTCCGGATCGGCGTTCGAGACCTCATACCAGACGCTCATTGGGTTCCAGGAAAGGGCTTCCCCGTCCGGGACATAGGAAAGGGTGATACTCCCCTGTCCCGCCTCGTCGAGCGTGATGATCCCTTTTTCATCGTCCGACATCAGCCCCAACTGATAAGAGGAGAACCGCAGCCGCCCGCCCGAAACCGGCGTGCCGTCAAAATAGGAAGCGGAAACCGAGAACCGGACCTGCTCATTTGCATAGTACCAGTCCTTGTCGGCTTTGACCGTGATGGCGTAAGGCGGCTTGGTGTATTCCTCAATCAAAAAGCCCTTGCTGGTATAAACGCCGGCCGCTTCATACCGGCCGCCTGTGTTGTCCGCCTCTTCACCATTGGTAATCTTGAAGCTGTACCAGTCTTTCTTGATTCCGGTGATGGGCATCTCCCCAATAAAGGTTCCGTCCTCGTTTACCGCTGCTTTTACCTTGTAGACGGTATTTTCCGGCCATGATCCGGTCAGCTCCGCATAGACGCTCTTAGGCAGCGAATTCCCCTGGCGGCGGGGCTTCACAACGCCCCAGAATTTAATGGAATCATTCGGCTGGTAAATCTCACGGTCCGTATAGAGCGCGGTATAATAGCGTTCGGAAACCGGCGCGTCCTTTGCTCCGGAAAGCCGCACCTTTTCCACATAGGCGAGCTTGCCGTTCCGCACCACTTCGAGATAGGCTTCTTCCGTCTTGCCAGTGGAAATCTTGGCGATACCATCCGCTGTCGTGACGCCGTCGAACAGCCTGCCATCCTTGACCGCCTCGGTCAGCCGCAGAGACGCGTCCGCGACCGGTTCTCCGCTGACCGGATCGTTAACCCAGAAGAGGGTATCCCCTTCCACACTCTGTGTGTATAGGGAAAGGTTGCAGATCTGCAGAAGTTTCTGCACAAACTGGTTGTTTCCCTCGTCATCCTGCCCGGAAATTGTCACAATATAATGCCCTTCCCCAAGTTCATCGGGCAGAATGGCATATAAATCTCCCCAGTAGTCGGTTTTCTGGAACAGCTTTCCCTGATACGAAAAGACCTCCTCCAGTCCGGCAGTGGCGGCGACATAATCGGTTTTGGCGCCATAACGCTCCTCATAGAACGAGCCGTACGCCTGCAGTTCCCGCAGATAGGCATTGATATCCGGATAACGATGGACCGTCACATTCATATTTCCGTTGATCTTCACGCCGCTTGAAAGCCCAACCGCGAGCGGATCTCCCGGCAGGAAGGTTTCCGCATAATCACCCGCAAGCCGCAGCCGCCTGTAATCGTCCTTGTCATCCTGGGCGTTTGAGGTCTCAAACGAGAAGGTATAATCCTCCTTGAGCGTCATTCCGTTCGGCGCGCGCAGCCCGGCGCGCAGAGTCACCCGATAGATACTGTTCTGCGCGAGCGGCTCATCCGGAATGAATACCGACGTGTAACCGGAGGCTTCAAACTTACCGGAAATCTCCGGCAGGATTCCAAAATGTGCCGAAAGGTCGACGTCCGGCGCGTTAAAGGTGATTTCGATTCCGGATTCCGGTTCGACATAACCTTCTTCATCGGCTGGGTAGGTCGCCCCCACCAAAAGGTCGCTGCGTGTCTGGAACGCAAACGACTGCACCACGTCTCCAGCCGGGTTTTTCACCTGGATGGTGTAAACCGTATTATCCAAAAGCGGTGCGGATGGCGTAAGCGTCCAGTTTTTTCCCGACCCGGACAAGGTATATTCCAAATCCGGCTCCACATCGAGCATTGCCCGCAAGTCAGCTTCCTTGATACTGTATCTGCTCGAAACCGCGAAACCGCTCTGCGGCAGCACACCCTGCCCGTCCTCCGCGGTTGCCGTAACAGTCACCGATGCATAGAGCGCATCGGTCTGCGGCCGCGACAAAAAATATCCCGCCCCTACCGCGGCAACAATCACTGCCGCGATGAGTGTGGGGATCAGCCATCTGGATACGCTTTTCATGCGTCATCCCTCCGTTCTTATTTCCAAAGCTCCCCGGCGCGTTCGATGGGCGCGCCCAAATAAAATTTCCAAAAAAGCAAGGCGTCCGGCGTCGTGCTCTCCGCCTGCCCTTTCCCGCGAGACAGGCCAACGGCGCCGCCGCCTTACATTTTATTAGTGGCAAAAACGCCCGCAATTCATGCGCTTTCAGTATACCACATCTTCCATTATTTTTCGACAATGAAAAACCCGTCCTTTTCAGGACGGGTTCTTTTTATGTGGAGCAGGTAACGAGGATCGAACTCGCGTTGTCTGCTTGGGAAGCAGAAGTGTTGCCATTACACCATACCTGCACGCGGCCTGCCCGAAGAATATCCGGGACAAGGTGCGCCTTCGGCGCGGATTTTTGAGGGAAAATCCCGCCGGCTGTGGAGGCAGCCGGCGGGCGGTTTCTCAATCAGCCTTTAAAAAGGGTTCTTATTTCACTTTGCGGAACGCGACAGCGCCAGCAGCAGCCAGGGAAACAACAGCGGCAACAACCGCTACGTTAACCATGTCGCTGGAACCGGTCTGCGGGATGTCTTTGCCGCCGTCAGGGGTGGTGACATCGTCAGCCGCATCGTCGTCATCCTCATCGTCAGCGTTGATCGCTTCGATGTCGAGCTCAGTGTCGGAGAGGACGTAGGTGCCCAGGACGCGGGTCTTCATGGACCAGCCAGGGATCTCTTCGTCATCTTCGGAGA
>NZ_FKLA01000005.1 GCF_900078395.1 Anaerotruncus rubiinfantis
GATGTTGTGGGCCTGCCGGGAATCCATATCGAGTGCAAACGGGTCGAGCGGCTTTGCATTGAGGACGCTATAGCGCAGGCGAAGCGGGACGCACGGGAAGGCGAAATGCCTGTTGTAATGCACCGCAAGAATCACTGTGAGTGGTTGGTAACAATGCCACTTGACCAGTGGATCGAAATTTACCGAGAATGGGAGGCGGGACAATGAAAAATGCTTACGCTGTAAAGTTGCAGCAACGAAAGGCAGCGGAACTTCATGAGGCGGCGACGGAGGGCTTCGACTTTGCCTTAAACCTATGCGCCGTGGCTCTGAACAATATATTTGGTTTTGGCGACGAGCGGCTCACGCGGCTTGAAAATGAAGTGACCCGGATACTAGAAGAAGATTTCGCGAGTGACATGGAAAAGGCCTCTTACGGGCTTAAAAACCGCGTAAAACAGATCCGGAGAATCTCATGAAACGCCATAAACCGAAACCAAACCGCCCGGCGTAGCAGGGAGAAAGGGACGAGCCATGAAAAAAGAATTACCACGCATTTGTTACATACTCGGCGGGGAAGAAACGCCGCTGGAAATAGGCGAAAAATTTGAGGTTAGATCAGATTCTGACACACTTTATACGCGAGCCCACATAGAGGAGGATGGAACTGTATACGGCAGACCCGACGTAGCGATACCAGGATGCCATCTTTGCCGACTCATCCAAGGCGAGCTAAAGATCATCCGCCGCCCGCGCTACACCGATCAGGATATCGCAATCATGCGCGGGAGAGTAGCAGAGGACACACCGTGGGTTGCGCGTGACGATGACGGATATCTGTATGCGTTCAAGAGAAAACCAGAATTACACGCGCTCGGAGCATGGTTCAGCGAAGATGATTGTTATTACACTATCGATGAAAATTTGCTGTTGTGGATAAACTTCGGCGAGTGCGTAGACCTGAGAGAGATATTGCGGGAGGCGGAATAGATGAAAGATTTAAAACCCTGCCCGTTCTGTGGCTCAGACGATATTAGAGCGTGTGCATTTGAAATAAGTCCTGAATGTTACATCGAATGTTGTAATTGCGGGGCGAGAATAGATGCTGAAATTCTGTGGGGAGATTCGGATATACAAGAGCACGATAACGCTTGCTTGAAAGCATTACGTAAACTTTGGAACAGGAGGAGCGCTGCTCCTGCCGCCGATGTTGCGCCGGTAGTGCATGGAAAGTGGTATCACACTGGAGAGGTCGAATGGAGCTGTACAAACTGCGGGAATGTCATAGCAACAAAAGATAGCTGGGAGTGCCCCACAAAACAATACTGTGATGAGTGCGGTGCCAGGATGGACGGGGGCAAAGAAGATGCGGCTGATTGAGGAATGGAAAGATGTTGAGGGATGGCCTTACAGTGTGTCAAGCATTGGTCGCGTAAAAAACAATCAGACAGGATATGTGCTTAAATCCCAAATGATGCGAAATTATTACTCTGTAAGGTTGTATAGGAAAGGCGAATGTAAATGGAAAAAAGTACATCGATTGGTTGCAAACGCATTTATTCCCAACCCAAGCGGAAAACCAGAGGTAAATCATATCGATGGAGATAAAACAAATAACCGCATGGAAAATCTTGAATGGGTAACTGCGAGTGAAAACCAACTTCATGCAATTTATATTTTGGGAAAGAAAAGCCCTCCAGAACATTTAAAAAGGATGAGCGAAGGAAATAGAAAACGCATTCGTTGTTTGGAGACAGGTATTGTATATTCAAGCCTCCGAAGTGCTGAACAAGATACTGGAATATTTAGCACAAGCATCAGTAAATGCTTGAGTGGTACATATCAGAGGGCGGGTGGCTTACATTGGAAAGAGGAGTGTGAAGATGAGCAAAAAAGAGTTTGCTGAGGCACTACATGAGGCGGGCGTCTGCTATTGCCGAGAGTGTACAAAGTTCAGACGATACACAAAAAATAATATTACCTTTGGAATCTGTAAACGTCACAATTCAGAAGTTAGAGAAAATGATTTTTGCAGTTATAACGACGGAAAGGACGGCGGCAACGTGGAGGAATTCGCCGCGCTGAAGGAAAAGGAGGCTGGAACCGATGTATACCAGCAAGACGATTGAGGAGTTTCTTTCCTTTCTCCGGGACAGCGCTCAGATTTATCACATCCGGCGAGCGGAACAGGAGGAACAGGAGAAAATTACCCAAGACATCCTACACTCATTAGAGCTGGACAACCTCAATTATCGGGATACCGCAAAAGCCGCCATAAGGCTCCGGGAAGCCCGCCAGAAGCGCAGGGAAG
>NZ_FKLA01000006.1 GCF_900078395.1 Anaerotruncus rubiinfantis
TCACTTCACAAAGTGTGACCCAGCCAAGTTACCTTTGCTGGTTTCGCTTTTCGCGTTTGTACGCTCACGTTTCCATGAGTGTACTCAAAAAAATTTTCAAGGGTTACTTCTGCCTATAAACCGGCTCTCAGAGCCAATCTACAAGCTTCTGTTCTTTCTCTCGTTGTTCATTTTTCAAGGTGCTGCTTGCCGGCTCTTGGCGGTTTTTGGCGCCGCGCTCACGAGACAGCTTAGTTATAATATCACGGCTGGGACAAACTGTCAAGCAGTTTTGGCAAGAATTTTGCCTGCCTTTTACAGTTTGTTTTTTCCACAATCTTTCCACAGGCTTAATTAAGCTATTCAAGCGGGCTCCCGGATTTTTCAACATTTTTGTGTGGAAAAGATTTTTTCCGTTCTTCTACAGTATGCCACGATTTTCCTGCTTCATCCAGGCTTTTTTGAAAAAAGATTGCTTTTTTTTTCAGAATGTGCTATCCTATTAACTACTGATTTGATTCCCATAAATCTTATAATGAAATTGGTATGCGCCCGTGGCGCAGTTGGATAGCGCGTTTGACTCCGACTCAAAAGGTCGCAGGTTCGAATCCTGTCGGGCGTACCACACAACCCTGCATTGCGAAAAGCTCTGCAGGGTTTTTCTTTTTGTCCGGCATCTCCTGGGAAATACAAATTACAGCATTCATTCCGAATCCATCACTTCCTATACACATTATATATAGTATTCCTGTCAAACCGGACGCACTTGGAGCGCCAACGTTTCCGGACAGGCCCCTTTGACCGGGACCCGCCGCTCAGACGTCCGAACCCGCGCGCCTTGCAAGGCCGGCATATTGCGGAGTCCCAATGCCATAGCCCCCGGCTACATCCAGGATGTGACCGGTAATATAGGAGGCGTCGTCGCTCGAGAGAAAAAGCACCGCGTTCGCAACGTCCTCCGGAGTTCCGATACGATTGAGAGGCACGTGGGACAGGAACGATCGGATAAAGGAATCGGGCATGTTTTTCATCGCGGCGTCGGTACCGGTGAGCCCCGGAAGCACCGCATTGCAGCGGATGTTGTTGCGCGCATACTGCATGGCGATCTGCTGGGTTATATTATTGATCGCGGCTTTTGAAACGCCATAACCGATCCGGGTTACGTCCGGTATCATCCCGCCGATGGAGGAGATATTCACAATACTTCCCCCGCCCTGCTCCAGCATATGCGGAACCACCAGACGGCTGATGCGGTAAACGCTCCCCAGATTCAGCTCCAAAATCTCAAAAAAAGCCTCTTCTGATCCGTTTACCAAATCCAGATCCTCCGCGGGCCTGCCGGTTCCAAAGTTGTTGACCAGAATATCGATGCGCCCCGCCTGCTTGACAGCCGCCCCCACCATAGAGCCGTAGCTCTCCCGCTCAAGGGCGTCAAAGAACACTGGAAACATCTCATACCCTTTGGCTCTGCTCCGGTCGCAGATCTCCTGCGCAGCCCGCAGCCGGCGGGCCCCCATTGCCACCCGCGCCCCATTTTCCGCAAGCTTTAACGCGCAAGCCAAACCAATCCCTTTGGTGGCCGACGTCACCAACGCGACTTTGTTCTCCAATTTCCGCTCCATAGCCATTTTCTGATCCTTTCGTTTTTTATCATTATTTGTTCTGAAAGGGATTCTATGCAGGCTTCTTTGCCTGCCGCAATACCATATCGCCGCCGCATAAAGCAATCGTTCCTCCGACCAGGGATAATCCTCCGGTTCGGCCCTCCCAAATCCCTCCAAACATCAGACTTTATATTTTGAGAATATCTTACAATTTCAAAGCATCCTGCACAAACATCAGACAATATCATTGTGTAAAACAAAGAAAAAACGCAATTTTGCTAAAATATATTGACTTTAATGCCTTTTAAGCAGATAATAAGCCCATAGTACATCAGATGTTTATGAATAATCTAAATTTTAACATCTGATGAATAGGAGGAAAAACCCATGAAAGCGGTCGTAAAAAACAGCACGGACATCGGCCTTGAATACCGGGAGGTTGACAAGCCAGTCCCCAAACCCCACGAAGTCCTGATCGAAGTGGAAGCGGCATCCATCTGCGGAACGGATATCCATTATTATAAGTGGGATCAGAACGCCAAGGATTTCGCGGGAAAATTCAACGTCCAGTTCCCCTTTATCATCGGCCACGAATTCTCCGGCACCATCGTTGCTGTGGGTGAAGCGGTTTCCACCCGCAAAGTTGGCCAGCGGGTCGCCATTGAAACGCACATCCCCTGCGGGACCTGTTTTCAGTGTGAAAACGGCGAAGCGCACAACTGTGCAAACATGAGCGTCTACGGCACCAGCTGCAACGGATGCTTTGCCCCTTACGCCGTGGCGGACGAAAAGATCTCCTTTGTCCTTCCCGATGAGGTGAGCTTTGAAGAAGGCGCGCTGCTCGAACCGGCCGGTGTCGCAATGCGGGCGGTCGAGGAGGCGAGGATTGCTCCCGGAGATACGGTTGTCATCAACGGATGCGGGCCGATCGGGCTTATGGCAATCCAGATTGCCTATGCGGCGGGAGCCGGACGGGTAATCGCCTTCGATATGGACGAATACCGGCTCAAAATGGCCGCGGAATTTGGCGCGGCTACCTTCAACTTCACCAAATGCAACACGGTGGAGGAGGTCAAAAAGCTCACCAAAGTGCGCGGCGGCGCGGATGTGGTCATCGAGCTTTCCGGCGCGGCCAGCGCCTACAGAACGATCTTTGATATGATCCGGCTCGAAGGCCGGATCGTCACTGTTGGACACCCCGGCGGTCCGGTGGAAATCAACGTCACCCAGAATATCAATCTGAAAGGAGCCAGCATCAAAGGCATCTTCGGCCGGCGCATCTGGACCACCTGGCATGACCTGACCTCCCTGATGGCTGCCAAACGCATCGACCTTCTGAAGGTGGTCACCCACCGGTTTTCTTTTGCGGAATACGAACAGGCTTTTGCGCAGATCAGCCAGGGCGCCGGTAAAATCCTGTTCCTGAAAGATAAAGATAAGGAGTGATTTTTGTGGAGAACGCACGCACCGAAAGACTGCAGAAGATCGCCAACCAGATGCGCCTGGAAGTCGTTAGAATGGTCCACAACGCGGGTGACGGGCATCCCGGTCCCTGCATGTCCGCCATGGATATCCTGACCTGTCTCTATTTTGACCAGATGAATATCCGTCCGGAAGATCCGAAATGGCCTGACCGCGACCGGTTCATCCTTTCCAAAGGCCACGCTTGCCCCGCGCTTTATACGGCGCTCGCTTATAAAGGGTACTTCTCCAAAGCGGAATTCGACGGTCTGCGCAGCCTCGGTTCGATACTGCAGGGACACCCCACGCTCCAGAAAACCCCCGGGCTTGACATGACCTCCGGATCGCTTGGGAACGGCCTTGGAATTGCCACCGGCATGGCAATCGCAGGAAAATACCGCAAGCAGGATTACTACACCTACGTCATCATGGGCGACGGCGAGCTACAGGAGGGTTCCGTTTGGGAAGCCGCCATGTGCGCGAAGAAAAACAGCCTTGACCATCTGATCGCTTTTATCGACCACAACAACTGGCAGAGCGGCGGCTCGGTGACCGAATGCTCCGGCCTGCTTCCCGTCCGGGAAAAGTGGGAAGCCTTCGGGTGGTTCACACAGGAGATCGACGGTCATAATATCGACGAAATCCTCGGCGCGATCGAAGCGGCAAAAGCGCAGAAAGGCCAGCCGGCCGCGATCGTCGCAAGAACGGTCAAGGGAAAAGGCCTCGACTATATGGAGGACGACAATTCCTGGCACAAGCGGGTTCCAGACGACGCGCAGCTGGAACGTGCCATCGAGCTTTTGGGAGGGGATCAGAAATGATGAAATACAGCGGTTCCAGAGAAGCATTTACCGCAGCGCTGCTTGATATTGCGGAAAAGGACGACCGCGCGATGCTGGTCTCGGCAGATTCCCTGAAGGCCATGCGCGCTACAAAATTTGCCGAACAGTACCCCGACCGTTATGTGGAATGCGGCATCTCCGAACAGGACGCGGTGCTGGTCGCATCCGGCCTTGCAAGCTGCGGACTGGTCCCGTTCGTCGGGACCTACGGCGGATTCATCACCATGCGCGCCTGCGAACAGATGCGCACCTACTGCGCTTACCCCAATATGAACGTAAAACTCATCGGGATTAACGGCGGTCTGCTCGGCGGTGAACGGGAAGGCGTGACCCACCAGTTTATCGAGGATTTGGGCATCGTGCGCACCATCCCGAATATCACGGTGCTGACCCCGGCGGACCAGTATCAGGTCTACGGCGCGGTGAAAGCCGCCATGGAAATCGACGGCCCGGTCTATGTCCGCTGCGCCAGCGGACGGGAGCCTATCGTCTATGACGAAAGCGTCCCGTTCACATTTGGAAAGATCCGCGTCCTAAAAAACTACGGCGACGATGTGGCCATTTTTGCCGCCGGCTATCTGATGAACCGGGCGGTCCAGGCGGCTGAAGATCTGAAAGCACAAGGCATCTCCGCCACGCTGGTGGATGTCTCCACCCTCAAGCCGATCGACGAGCAGGGCGTTGCCGAGGTGCTTGCGCGCTGTAAGCGGGCGGTGACTGTTGAGGATCACAATGTGATCGGCGGGCTCGGCAGCGCAATCGCGGAAACCGCTGCAAAACTCTGCCCGACACCCATGGCCTTTATCGGCGTGCAGGACCGCTTCGCGGAATCCGGAGCCGCCGACGCGCTGCTGGATGCCTACGGCATGTCGGCGGATGCAATTGTAAAAGCGGCAAAAGAACTTTGCAGCCGCTGACGGGGGGCCAATGATCATGGACAAGGTAATCTTGGAGGCGCGGATCAATGAATACGCCATGCGGGACAGGAATCCGCATGTCCCCTGGACTGTGCGGGAAATCGTCGACGAGGCGCAGCGGGTCCGGGATGCGGGGGCCGCGATTCTCCATTTCCATGCGCGCAATCCGGATGGAAGTCCCTGCAACCGCCCGGAAACATACGCCGAAATCATCGAAAAGGTCCGGGAAAAGACCGATATCCTCCTGCTTCCCACCCTTGGTTTCAACAGCAACGACAAGGAGGAAAGGGACCGCATCCGGATCATCTGCGCCCTCGCGGAAAACCCCGCCACCCGCCCGGACATCATCCCGCTCGACATGGGCAGCGTCAACCTGGAACAATACGATGAAGCCTCCGGCCAATTCCGAAACGAGGACGAGGTCTACCTGAATCCCACCGGCACGCTGGAGTTTTGCGCCCGCGAAATGAAAAAATATAAAATCAAGGTGAAGATGACCTGCTGGGACGTCGGTTTTGTCCGGCGCGGAAAGAAATTTCTTGACCAGGGGCTGATCACCAAGCCGGGCTATTTCCTGTTCCATCTGACCGAAGGGCGGTATCTGACCGGACACCCCTGCACCAAGGAGGGCGTCGATGCCCTGCGCAGCACCCTGCCCGACGAGGAATGCTACTGGACGGCCAACTGCCTGGGCGGCAACCTTTTAAATGTCGCCCCGCATGTGATCGCGTCGGGGGGGAACCTTGCCATCGGCATTGGGGATTACCATTACAGCGAGCTCGGCGCGCCCAAAAATGAAATGCTCATCACCCGGGCCGTCAAAATTGCCCGACAGTTTGACCGTGAAATCGCATCGCCCGGCGATGTGAAAAAGATGATCCACGCAGAATGAAATACGGAAAGAGAAGGAGAATTGTAATGAAAAAAATCCTAAGCGTCCTGTTGGCTACTGTCCTGATCACTTCGTTCGCCGCCTGCGGCGCGGGCAATTCCAGCGCGTCCCAGTCCTCCGCGGCGCCGGCGGCCTCTTCCCCAGACGGCGGGAGCGCACCCGCTTCCGATGAAAAAGCGGTCATACTGAAGGTTGGCGGAATCCAGACCACCGAGGACCCCTCCACCGAAGCGCTCTACAAGATGGCTGAACTCGCCAAAGAAAAAAGCGGCGGCAGCCTTACGCTGGAAGTTTATCCCGCGTCCCAGCTGGGTAACGCGACCGCGCAGGTGGAAGCGGTTGGCATGGGCTCGCAGGATATGTTTGTGGACGCGGGCTGGATGGGCACCTTCCTGCAGGATAAGACGATCGACAGCATGTGGTTCCTGTTCCAGAACGCCGAACACTATGACAAATACATCAACAGCGATCTGAACAAACAGATGGAGGAGGATTTCCGCGAGCTCAAGGGTATCCGAATCATCGCGAGCAACTGGTACCGTGCGGCGCGTTCATTCGTCACCAAAGCCCCCATCACCACTGCGGCGGATTTTTCCAACATGAAAATCCGCGTCCCGGAACTCACCGGTTATCTCGAGTCCGTGGATGCGATCGGCGGCAAGGCGACCCAGATCGCATGGAGCGAAACCTATCTGGCACTGTCGCAGGGCGTCTGCGACGCAGCAGAAGGCCCGCTCGACAATCTGTACAGCATGAATTTCTTCGAGGCGGCCCCAAATGTCACGATCACCGAGCACAATCGTGACAGCATGCAGGTCATGATCAACGACCGGACCTTCCAGAATCTGTCCGCCAATCAGCAGGAAGCGCTGACCCAGGCCGCGCTGGAAGCCGGCGACTGGTACACCGAACAGATTTCCACCGCCTGCGAAGAAGCGCTCAAGGCGATGGAGGAAAAGGGCGCCAACATCGCCCAGCTGGACCCGGCGGAGCTTGAAAAGCTCCGGGAGATGGTGACCGCGCGGGCTTCCGAGCTGGACGCCTCCGGAAAATACTGGACGGCCGGAATGTACCAGCAGATCGCTGACATGGCCGAATAACCCCCAGCGCTGTGACGCCAGTCCGGGCCGGAAGTGTCCTCTTTCGGCCCGGATTAACACAAATCCACGGGTATAGAGAGGTCGTTTTATGAATCTACTGAAAAAACTGAATTACCTGTTCTACCAGGTCAGCAAAAAAACCGGCGCGTTTATGCTGCTCGTCCTGATTGTCACGGTGACCATGGGGATTATCAGCCGTTATCTTTTCAACAACCCTTTCACCTGGGTTGAAGAACTGGCGACCTTCCTTTTTGTCTGGATCTCATTTCTCGGAGCAACGACCGCTACCTATGAAAAAAGACATGTGGCGGTCGATTTCCTCGTCAGCAAGCTTCCTGGGTCGGTAAACGGCATGATCAAGATCATCGTCTATCTGTTCATCCTTGCCTTTATGGTGATGATCGTGGCCGGCTCCTTCATCCTGTTCCCCACCATGCAGCATGTCAGCGTGGCGCTGCGGATCCCGCGCTACTGCTACTATATCTCGATTACACTGTCGTCCGTCATGATGTTCTCCATCTATCTGGCGGAACTGATCGAATACCTGACGATGACGAAAAAAGGGGTGAGTGAAGCATGATTCCGATGCTGTTGATTGTTTTCCTGATTTTACTGCTTTTGGGTGTCCCTGTGGCTTTTTCACTTGGGATTCCGACGATTCTTTATTTCTTTCTGAATATCGGTACCATCCCGATCGAATTCATGCCTCACGCGATGACAAATCCGCTTTTCAACTATGTGCTGATCGCGCTGCCGGCTTTCCTGCTTTCCGGCCGGATGATGAACGGCACCGGAGTCACCAACCGCATTTTTAACCTGGCGCGCGCGCTGGTGGGACGTTTCCGCGGCGGACTTATCTATACCAACATCTTCGCAAGCATGATGTTCGCCTCGATGTCGGGCACAGCGGTCGGGGATGCCGGCGGGCTCGGCCAGGTCGAAATGGAAATGATGGACCGCGCGGGATATAAAAAGGACGTAGCGGCAGGCGTTACTGCCGCTTCGAGCGTGTTGGGGCCGATCATCCCGCCGAGTGTCAACATGGTCATCCTCGGCGCGACTGCTTCGATCTCGATCGGCAAACTTTTTATGGGCGGGATCATCCCCGGGCTCCTGATGGCTGCCGCGCTGATGCTCAATGTTACCCTGCGCGCCCACTTCACCGAAGAGGGCCGTTCCTGGCCGGTCGACAAAGTGCCGGGAAAAGAGGTCTTAAACGCCTGCCTGCAGGGGATTTTGCCCATGCTCTGCCCGGTCATCATCATCGGCGGAATTTCGCTCGGCGTCGTCACGCCCACCGAGGCCGCCATCCTGGCGATCGACTACGCCATCCTGCTCGGACTTCTCTATCGGGAGATCTCCTTTAAAAGCGTTTGGGAAACCCTGGAGGCCACCGTTGCTTCGGCCGGCACCTTCATGTACATCATTGCGGTGGCTGGTTTTTACACCTGGATTCTGACCCGTGAAGGCCTGCCGCAGATGCTCACCGCTCTGCTTCAGCCGGTTGTCGGCTACAGCCAGACCGTGGGACTGCTCGTTATCGCCGCCTTCCTTCTGGTGGTAGGGTGTTTCCTCGACACCACGGCCGCCATCCTGATGGTCGCCCCCATCCTGATGCCAATCGTAAACTCTTTGCAGATCGATCCCATCTTATTCGGTATCATCATGGTGGTCGCTCTGATTATCGGCATCATCACGCCTCCGTTCGGCATCTGCCTGTTCGTGGTCTCCGATGTGGCCAAGCTCCCGGTGAGTGCCGTCACAAAGGAATCCCTGCGTTATCTGCCGGCCATGTTCATCACTCTGCTGCTGCTCATTTTCTTCCCGCAGCTGGTGACTTGGCTGCCGGGGCTGCTGGCTTGACGGATATGATACGACAGCTTTTCTTCGGCAGAGAATTATGCTATAATAGCCGCGAAGCGGCTATTATAGCAGGCATGCGCAGGTTGCCTGCGCGGCTGCTGTGACGGGCGATTATTCCGCGCCGCAGATTGGGCGGCTGCGGGATGCTGTAAAAAATTACGGTAGAGGAATGCGATTTATGAAAGTATCCGGCTCGATGGCGACTGACAAAGTGACCAATTATATCAGAGATTGTATCATGGCCGGGAAATGGCAGAGCGGGGACAAGCTGCCGACCGAACAGGAATTCTGCACACAGGTTGGCGTCAGCCGAAGCTGTGTCAGGGAAGCTATGAAAGTACTGGAGGCAAGCCACATTGTGGAGATCCGCCGCGGCGACGGGACCTATATTTCGGACCCGGATCAGATCTCTTTTATGGGCCCGCTGCTTTTCAAGATCATCCTGAAAAAGAACACCCTCCAGGAACTCTATGATTTCCGGGAATCCATCGAGATGGGGGTCATGCGGCTGGCCATCTGCAACGCAAACGCGGATGATTTCGCAAATCTGGAGTCCTGCAACCAAAAAATGCAGGATTTCATCGACCAGCGCAAATCCGACAGCTGGGAACTGTATCAGCTGGACCTGATGTTTCACAAACATCTGGCGGAGGCGACGCACAACACCATCATGCGGGACGTGTACCAGTTTACATTTGATATCTTTGCCCCCTTCATCCTGCAAAACTATGAAAAGGGACAGAATGCCGAATCCGCCCTCGCGACCCATACGGAAATCTTGAACGCGCTGAAAAGCGGAGATTTTCTCCAGGTGGGTTATGCGATCCGCGCGTCGGTCGACCTCTGGAGCACCTGGATTGGGCAGGAAAACGCGCGGGATATCGTGCTGGCGGAGCTGTGGAAGACAAACCGGCCGGACCGCCAGCCAAAAAGCATTCCGGAAGAATCAGACTGAAAGAGGGATCTTCATGAAAATCATCATTTTGGACGGCTATACAGAAAATCCCGGCGACCTTTCATGGGCGGGACTGGAAGCCTTTGGGGAGTTGACCGTCTATGACCGCACCCCCCTGGACGATGAACAGGCGGCGATCGCACGCATCGGGGACGCCGAGATTGTATTCACGAACAAAACCCCTATCACCCGGACAGTCATCGACTCCTGTCCAAATTTGAAGTTTATCAGCGTGCTGGCGACCGGCTACAATGTCGTGGATTATCAGTATGCGCGGGAAAAGGGGATTCCCGTCACCAATATCCCGGCCTACGGCACCGCGTCAGTGGGACAGTTCGCGATCGCGCTGCTTCTGGAAGTCTGCCACCACATCGGGCACCACAACAAGGCGGTGCACGAGGGCAGATGGGAGCATAACGACGACTGGTGCTTCTGGGATTACCCGCTGATCGAGCTTGCGGGCAAAACGATGGGGATCATCGGGTTTGGGCGGATCGGTCAGGCGACGGGACGGATCGCGAAGGCGCTGGGGATGAAGGTGATCGCGTACGATTCGTATCCGAATGAGAGCGGAAAAGCGCTGGCGGAATATGTGGATCTGGAAACGGTGCTGAAAACCTCGGATGTGATCGCGCTGCACTGCCCGCTGTTCCCGGAGACCGAAGGGATCATCAGCAGGGAAAACATCGCGAAGATGAAGGATGGGGTGATCATCCTGAACAACTCGCGGGGTCCGCTCATCGTGGAGCAGGACTTGGCGGACGCGTTAAACAGCGGGAAGGTTTACGCGGCGGGGCTGGATGTGGTATCGACCGAGCCGATCAAGGGGGACAACCCGCTTTTGGGGGCGAAGAACTGCATCATCACGCCGCACATCAGCTGGGCGCCCAAGGAGAGCCGCCAGCGCATCATGGACTGCGCAGCCGAGAACGTCAAGGCGTATCTCTCCGGCAATCCGGTCAACGTGGTCAACTGACTTTTCCAAGCAAAATTAAAGCCGCCGCATGTTGATGCACACGCAATCAATATGCGGCGGCTTTTTCGCCGGTATAATCAAACGAATGGGGGTTTTTTATTGAAAACGAAAATGTGGAAACCGGATGGTGTGGATTCGAAGATCCTCTCCGAAGCTGCCAAAGTGATCACAGGCGGCGGGCTGCTGGCCTTCCCCACCGAAACCGTGTATGGGCTTGGCGCAAATGGCCTGGATGAGACTGCGGTATGCCGGATTTTCGAGGCAAAAGGCCGACCACAGGACAATCCCCTGATCCTCCATGTCCCGGACGCCGCATGGCTCACCCGCTACTGCGAGGAGGTTCCGTCAAGCGCCTATCTTCTTGCCCGGCGATTCTGGCCCGGCCCGCTGACAATGATCCTGCGCCGGAAAGCCTGCATCCCGAACCGCACAACGGGCGGGCTCGATACGGTCGGTATGCGCTGCCCTGCGCATCCGCTTACGCTTGCACTTCTGCGGCTGGCGGATCTGCCGGTCGCGGGTCCATCCGCCAACCGTTCCGGCAGGCCCAGCTGCACCACAGCCGCTCATGTGTTGGAGGATATGGGCGGCCGGATTGAAGGGATTCTGGACGGCGGGCCCTGTGAAGTCGGCGTGGAATCCACCATCCTTGACCTGACCTGCAATCCGCCGCGCCTGCTGCGGCCGGGTGGTCTGCCGCTTGAAGCGCTGCGCGAAGTACTTGGCGAAGTCGTCCTCGACCGGGCGGTCACCGCCCAGCTGAAGGACGGCGAACGGCCGCGCGCGCCGGGTATGAAGTATCGGCATTACGCGCCAAAAGCGCCAGTGACCGTCCTGACCGGCTCCGGAGCGAATACGGCGGACTATATCGCAGCACATATGAGCGGTGATTCCGGGATCGTCTGCTTTGACGAATATGCATACCGGTTCGCGGGACATATAGTCCATTGTCTGGGGAGCGAAACGGACAAGCGCGAACAGGCAAGGCGCGTCTTTGACGCGCTGCGCGCCTTCGATCACACCTGCGTCCGCGAAATCTGGGCCCAATGCCCGGATGCGCAGGGTCTTGGTCTTGCAGTCGCAAACCGCCTGAAAAAAGCCGCCGGGTTCCGGGTGATCGCGCTGTAAGCGATGAAAACCGGTTGACACGTGTAACCGGCCACAATGGGGTTTGCCTCTGCAGCGTTCCTTTTTGAGCATTTTTTGCAATAGGCTGGGCAGGTTTTGCACTGCGATGGAAGCGAAAAATCCGGTATAGTAAGGATGAATCCAAACCGGAAAGGAGCACAGGAATGGAAAAGATCGGATATGCAGTACTGGGCTGCGGGTTTATCGGCAAACTGCACGCAGGAGTGATCTCCCGCCTGCCAAACGCATACCTGGCCGCTGTCTGCGATGTGAACAAGACAGCCGCGGCCGAAATGGGGGCGCAATACGGCTGCAAGGTGTATAACGATTACCGTGAACTTTTACGCGACGCCGCGGTCGACGCGGTCACTGTCTGCCTGCCGTCGGGAATGCACCGCGACGCGGTGATCGCCTGCGCCAGGGAAAAGAAGCACGTCCTTTGCGAAAAGCCCATCGATATCAGCGTGGAACATGCGCAGGAGATGGTTGCGGCATGCCGGCAAAACGGCGTAACGTTCGGCGTGATCCTGCAGCACCGGTTCGACCGGCCGGTCCTCGCATTGCAGGAAGCGGTCCGGCAAGGGCTTATGGGACGGCTGCTCTGGGGCGCGTCCCGCACCATCTGGTACCGTGACGCGCAGTATTTCCAGAACCCCTACCGCGGCACCTGGCAGTATGACGGCGGCGGCGCGCTGATCAACCAGTCGATCCATTATATCGATCTCCTGCTCAATTTTTTTGGGCGGGTAAAAAGTGTGAGCGGCAAATGCCGCACCCTGCTGCATCATGAAATCGAAGCTGAGGACGTCGGGGTTGCCAATCTGGAGTTCTCAAACGGCTGCCTTGCCACGGTGGAAGGTTCGACCGTCTGCTATCCTGGGCTGTACGCGGAGCTCTGCCTGTTCGGTGAAAAAGGCTCCGCAATTGTACGCAATGACCATCTCTTGTTTTACCAGCTGGAATCCGGAAAAAACGCCGCGCTCGACGCGGTTGTGGATGTGGCCCGCGCAAATGCGCAGCATCTCGACGCACGCATCAGCGATGAGTCCCATTACCGGCAGTATGAGGACTTCACCCAGGCGCTGCTGGAAGGCCGGCAGCCGGCGGTAACCGGCGCGGACGCCTTGCATGGGCTTTCGGTCATCAAAGCGATCTATACCTCTTCCGACCAAAAGCGCGAGATCTACCTTTAATCCCACATCATTATAAATGCCGCCCAGGAATCGGATATCAATTCGATTCCTGGGCGGCGAGATATTCCGCGTACTGTTTCGGGGAGTAGCCAAACTGCTTCTTAAACGCCCGCAGAAAACTGGTGTAGTCTCCAAATCCACAGTACAGATAGACCGACGCGACCGGCACCCCTTCCATAATCAGGTTGCTTGCGCCCACCAAGCGCTTCTGGATGATGTACTGATACACCGAAGTCCCTGTCATTTCCTTGAAAAAACGCATGAAATAATATTTGCTCAGATACACATGTTCCGCCAGTTCCGCCACAGAGATATGCCGTTCCAGATTCTCTTCGATGTAGTGGTTGACAATCTCGATCATCTGCCGTTTTTTGACCGGGTCGCTCATATACTGCGGGGCATTTTCTTCACAGTTGCGGCGGAAAAGCACCATCAGTTCGGTCAGATATGCTTTATAAAGCACGCCGCTGCCAAAATTGTCCTGTCCCCGGTCCTGTTCCGCAATCAGCCGGCTGAGGAGCAGCCGGATATTGTTCTGCGTTTCAAGGGAAAAACGGTAGACCCCGAAACGCTGCCATTTGAAACAGGCGGCCAGATCATCTTCTTCATCGGAGAGCTGGCAGAGCATTTTTTCCGAAATCCGCAGCACGATTCGCTCATAGGTCACCTGCTGTCCGGAGAACAGGGGGCGGTGCGGCTGGTTGATTCCAAAGAGCAGGATATCCCCGGGTTTTACCGCAAAGATCGTATTCCCGATCTGATAGCTGAGGCTTCCGGAAATCAAAAAATACAGTTCATAAAAATTGTGGCTGTGCAGCGGCGCATAGTAATCCCAGCCGTCCAGATAATGAAAAATCTGATAATCACGGTCCATATTCGGAACGCCATGCAGCGTTTGCCTCTGGGTTTTTTCTTTCAAATGTGCGCACTCCTTTTTGCCGGGACAAGCCCTTTCAAAATATACGCCTATTATAATCGACAAGAGCACTTTTTGCAACATGCACAGCATTTTTTGCACTTACTTTTCACATTTTGTGAATGTACCATAATATTAGCGAGGGGAAATTCCCACTCGCAAAAAGAAGCAGACTTGAATAAGGAGGATGGAAAATGAAAAGAACCCTTTCTCTCGTATTAGCAATCGCATTGATATGCCTGTCCGGCTGCGGCCAGTCCGCCGCGCCGCAATCCAGCGCAGCGCCTGCCCAGTCCGCGGCGCCCGCCGCATCCAGCGAACCCGCCGCACCTTCCAGTGAGGCGCCCGCTGAGGACCCCGCTGCGGATTTCCCGGCAAAACCGGTTGAAGCCACTGTCCAGTGGGCGGCCGGAGGCGGCGGTGACCTCGTGTTCCGCGCGCTGGCCGACGTCTTCGCCGACCACGCGAACGGACAGCCGATGGTCATCAAAAATGTCGAAGGCGCTTCCGGCGTCACCGGCAGCACCGAGTTCATGGACGCTGAAGCGGATGGTTACAAGGTGATGCATGTCAACACCGCCCACGTTTCAAAAATCCACATGAGCGAAGTCCCCTACGACATCACTTCCTTTGAGCCGGTGATCCAGATCGTGGAAAGCTACAACTACCTGCTGGTGAACGCCGACGCGAAATGGAACACTCTGGATGAATTCATCGCGGACGCAAAAGCGGCTCCCGGCACGATTTCGATCGGCAACGCGGGCGTTGGCGGCGGAAACCATCTGGCTGCCCTGCTCTTCGAGCAGGCGGTTGACGCGGAATTCTCGCACATCTCCTACAGCGGCGGCGGCCCGACCGTCACCGGCCTGCTCAGCGGAGAGGTTGACGCGGCCATGTGCAACGCCCCGGAGGGCATGACCAACGTGGACGCCGGACAGCTCAAAATCCTGGGCAACTTCGGTTCCAAACGGTTTGAGAAATATCCGGACGTCCCCACCGCGCAGGAGAGCGGACTTGACCTCACCATCGAACAGTGGCGCGGCGTGGTCGTTCCGAAGGGAACCCCGCCAGAGCTCATTGCAAAGCTGCATGACATCATCAAGGAATGTGTGGAAGATGAACGTTATGTTGAAAAGATGAAGAGCATGGACGCTGTCCCGGCGTATAAGAACACCGCCGATTTCAAGGCGTTTATGGAATCGGAAAACAAACGCTTTGAGGAACTGATCAAGTCCAAGGGCCTCGGCGACCGCTACAAGGCCAGTTAACTGACAAAAGCGGTTGCTGCGACGCTCCAAACGACAGTCGCCGGCCGTACAGGGACCTCCTGTGCGGCCGATTTTTATCGCAGGGGCCTGTCACGAGGCCCTGATTGGGGGAATTATCTGTGAAAGACACCAGGATCTCTGATCTGTTAGCCGCGATCGGAACCCTTATACTTGGAATCGGAGCGTTCGTACTTTCGTCGTCGCTCCCCACCGCAAAAATTGGTCTGGGTTCGGGCGGCTTCCCGCGGGTGATCGGTTTCTGCCTGATATTGCTGGGCGCCATCCAGATGGTGTTCACCTGCATGAAAGGATTCCGGAATGTCCAGGTACAGCTCGACTGGGCAACAATCCGGCCGATCGCGGCCACCGCCGCAATCGCGTTTCTTTATGTCGGGCTTCTGCGGCAGGCTGGTTTCCTGCTGCTCACGCCGCTGCTGCTGTTTTCCGTAATGATGCTGTTCGGTTACCGCAAATATCTTTCCGCCGCCATCATCAGTATCGTTACCAGCGTGGTGATCTATGTCCTTTTCTCAAAAGTCTTTATGATCTTCCTGCCGGAATGCCGGTGGTTTTAAGGGGGGCAATGCATGTTAAGCGCACTTTTATCAGGCTTCGCGACTGTTTTTCAGCCGGCCTGTTTCCTGTTTATGCTCTTCGGCGTGGTCGAAGGGATTGTCATCGGCGCGCTGCCGGGCCTTTCCGGTTCCATCGGAATCATCCTGCTGCTGCCGCTGGTCTATCGGATGCCCAGCGATATCGCCCTGGTCATGCTCTGCGGCGTATTCTGCGGCTCGATGTTTGGCGGGTCGGTCTCGGCCGTCCTGCTCAACACGCCTGGAACGCCTTCCGCAGCAGCCACTCTATTGGATGGGTACCCGCTCGCAAAGAAGGGGTATGGCGGCAAAGCCATCGGCACTGCCGCGATCGCGTCGTTCGTCGGCGGTATCATCAGCACACTCTGTCTTATCCTGATCGCCCCGCAGCTGAGCAAAATCGCACTGCAGTTCCATGCGGCCGATTATTTCTCGCTGACGGTCTTTGGCCTGACAATGGTCGCGGTATCGTCGGGCAAGAATATCTTTAAGGGGCTCATCAGCGCCGCGGCCGGGCTCTTTATCGCCACGGTCGGGACCGATCCGATTCTCGGGGCTTCCCGTTTCACCTTCGGCAATCACTACCTGATGAACGGCTTCCCGCTATTGCCGGTGCTGATCGGAATCTTCGCGGTGAGCGAAGTTCTCTCACAGGTCGGCAGCCACGGCAAGGATGGTTCCGACATCAAAGGCAAACAGGTCAAAAACCTGCTTCCCACTTTCCAGGAAATTAAATCCTTCTTTAAGATTTCGGTTCTGGGGGGCATCCTCGGAGTCCTGATCGGGATCATCCCGGGCACTGGCGGCGCAATCTCCGCGTTCCTTGCCTATGACGTGGCAAAAAAGGTCTCCAAACGGCCGGAGGAGTTTGGCAACGGCTCGCTTGAGGGAATCGCGGCCTGTGAATCTTCCAACAACGGCACCACTGGCGGCGCGCTGATCCCGATGCTCACCCTGGGCGTCCCCGGCGATGTGGTCACTTCGGTTATGCTCGGCGCGCTGGTTCTGATCGGCGTGAAGCCCGGTCCCCTGCTCTTTGTGGAGAACGCGAATATTGTTTACGCCATCTTCGCCGGCATGTTCGTCATCCAGTTCCTCATGCTCGCCGTGGGGCTTGGCTTTGCACGGGTCGCGCCGTATGTCCTCAAGGTTCCCATCAATATCCTCATGCCAATCATCCTGATCCTGTGCATCGTGGGCGCCTATTCCCAGTCGAATCAGGTCTATCACATCCTGGTCGCGCTGATCTTCGGCCTGGTCGGGCTGTTCATGAAAAAGTACGGCTATCCCGGCGCGCCGCTGATTCTGGGCATCGTCCTGGGGCCGATGGCGGAACAGAATCTGAACCGCGCCCTGCAGATCTCCAAAAATGACTGGACTATCCTTTTCTCCCGTCCGATCTCCCTGGCCTTCCTGCTGCTGGCCGCTGTATTCATCCTGATGCAGATCCGGTCAACCTACCGGCAGAGCAAGGCCAAGAGCCAGGTGGCGGTATGATCCGCACCGGAGGGAATGGGAACTGGTCCACCATTGAAAACCTGCTCTCCGGCATCGAAATCCCGCGGATGGTAAAAGTCCGACAGCATTTTGTACATCCCGCTCCGGTTGACGTTGCGCAGCAGATCTCCGGGCAGGTTCATGGAAAACATCTGCTTGACCCGGTCCGTCCCGGCCAAACCGTGGCAATCACCGTGGGCAGCCGCGGCATCGCCAATCAGCCGCTTGCGGTAAAAACTCTGGTGGGACTTGTGCGCGAAGCGGGCGGCGAGCCGTTTCTCATTCCGGCCATGGGCAGCCACGCAGGGGCCACGGCCGAAGGCCAGGCTGCCATGCTGCGCGGAATGGGTTATACGGAAGATGCCGTTGGCGCGCCGATCCGCGCCACCATGGACACCGTGGAGCTGGGGCGCACCGCTTCGGGCCTTCCTGTGCTGACCGACCGGCTGGCGTATGAGGCCGATCACCTGATTGTGCTTAACCGGATCAAGCCGCATGTTTGCTTCCGCGGCCCTTATGAATCGGGGCTGATGAAGATGATCACCATCGGCCTGGGCAAACAGAAAGGCGCGGATATTGCGCATAATCTGGGGTTTGGCCGCATGCCGGAGCATATCCCCGAGATTGCAAATGAGGCGATCCGGCACCTGAACATCCTGTGCGCTGTGGGGCTTGTGGAAAACGCGTTTCATGAAACCGCCGCCTGCGCCGTGCTGCGCAGGGAGGAGATCGCTTCGGAGGAACCCCGCCTGCTCGAGATGGCAAAGTCCTACGCGCCGCGCCTGCACTTCGACCAGCTGGATACGCTGATCATCGATGAGATCGGTAAAAATATCAGCGGTGCCGGATTTGACACGAACGTCGTCGGGCGTTACCATTCCGAATGGATCAGCGGCGGGCCCAAAATCAAGCGGCTTTTGATCCTCGATATCTCCAAGGAATCCAAGGGGAATGGGAACGGCCTCGGGATGGCCGATTTCACCACGCGGCGGGCTGCTGAAAAGTTCGATTTCACACAAACCTATCCAAATACCCTGACCGCCACCCTCACCGGCGGCGTCAAGATCCCCATGGTCCTGCCAAACGATCAGCAGGCGGTCCAGGCTTGCATCAAAACCAGCAATCTGGCCAATTTTGCGGACGCGGCCCTGGTGCGAATCCATAACACCCTCTGCCTGACCGAAATCGAGGTGTCCGAAAACCTTGCCGGAACGCTCAGGGGCGACGGCCGTTTTGAAATTCTCAGCGATCCCTACGCCTGGCAATTTGATGCCCAAGGCAATTTATTTTAAACTTTTCATACGGGGAGGATTTTACATATGACAATCATGGAAGAGATCCAAATCAAGCTGGACCGCATCCGCAAAGCCCTTGAACGACTCTCGCTCGACGCGGTTTATCTCAAGCGGCAGGATAATTTCGCTTGGATGACCGGCGGCGGCATCAACTATGTCGGGTTGGGCGAAATGGGCAACTGCGGCCTTTTGATCACCCGGGACAGCCAGTACGCAATCACCACCAATATCGAAGCGGCCCGGATGCGTGACGAGGAAAAGCTTGAAGATCTGGGTTATCCGATCCATTGCCAGACCTGGTATGAAAATGCGTTTGAAGGCGAAACGATCCGCCGGCTTGTCCCGTCCGGAAAGGTCGGTTTTGATCATGGCAATCCGGCCGGGCCGAACATCTCCAATGAGATCCGGCTCCTTCGTTTCTCGCTGACCGAATCTGAAGTGGAACGCTACCTTGTGGGCGGGTATCTGACCGCCCGCGCCATCGAGGAAACCATCGCGCAGGCCCGCCCGGGCGACAGTGAGCTTTCCATCATCGGCAAGCTTGCGCACCGCATTCGCGAAACCGGCCTCGACGTTGTGTCCGCCATGTGCGCGGCGGATGACCGGATTTCCAATTACCGGCACCCTGTCCCGACCGACCGAATTGTGCGTGAGCGGGTTCAGCTCGGCGGAAATATGCGGTACCGCGGGCTCATCATCTGCTGCACACGGCTGATGAACTTTGTCCCCGTCTCCAGCCAGCTGGCCAGCCAATACCGCGCCAATGTGGAAATCGACTGCACCCTTATGGCCAATTCCATCCCCGGCCAGAGTTTTGTTTCGGCTTTGGAAGCCGGGCAGAAAGCGTACGAAACGCACGGTTACGGCGAAGAATTCAAACTGCATCATCAGGGCGGGCCGATCGGCTACGCCGGACGCGATTACCGGGTGGATTTCTCCACGCCGGGCCTCATCCAGGAAAACCAGGCATTCTGCTGGAATCCTTCCATCACCGGCACCAAAAGCGAAGACACCGTGATTGCCACCTCCCATGGAATTATCCCGGTGTCCCGGCCAGTGATCTGCCCGGTCATGACAGTCACTGTCGAAGATCAGACCTTCACCCGTCCAGCGATCTGGGAAGGCTGAACGCCCTAAAGAAGCATAAAAAACGGCGGTCTCTGCGAGACCGCCGTTTTTTATGCTTCTTTAGGGCGGGAAGGTTTTCCACACAATCCAAGGCAAGCGGTGGAAAGTTTTCAAGGATCAACCGATACAGCACGTCAGCCTATTGCGCGGTTTCATTGCAGGCTCCGATCCGGCATTCCCTTTCCCAGCACCTTACTCAGGACCGAGCGCAGCACATTTACATCCAACGGTTTGGCCACATGCGCATCCATCCCCGCCTGCAGCGCCGCCTGTACATCCTCCGCAAAGGCATTGGCCGTCATTGCCACAATCGGAATGGTTTTTGCTTGCGCGCGTTCCATCCGCCTGATCGCGCGCGCCGCCTCATATCCATTCATCTCCGGCATCTGGATATCCATCAGGATCGCGTCATAGGTTCCTTCCGGCGCATCCCTGAATTCCCGCACAGCCTGCGCCCCGTCCGCTTTTACAACCGAATCCGCACCAAACAGCCGGAGAAGCTCACAGAGGATTTCCGCGTTGATCGCATTGTCCTCCGCCACCAAAAAACGGCATCCGCATAACAACCGGTCCGCCTTTATCTGGAAAAGTCTGCTGCCAGCGGCATCCGGACAAGGGTCCGCTCCAGCCGGCGCAGGTTCGCATTCCAGCTCAACGTAAAAGGCCGAACCTTTATTGACCGTACTTTCCACAGAAATGCTGCCCTCCATCAGGTCGACCAGCCCCTTTGCGATGCTCAACCCAAGTCCGGTTCCTTCGATACGGGCCACCAGGGTGCTACGGATAAACGGATCAAAAATATGTGCAAGGAATTCCTCCGGAATTCCGATTCCTGTGTCTTTCACAGTGAACCGGTAACGAACCCATCCCGTATGGCGGGCTGGGGAAACTTCCTCGATCAAAAAGTCCACCCGCCCGCCTTCCGGAGTGAATTTGACCGCGTTGCTCAGGATATTCAGCAGAATCTGATTGATACGCAGCCCATCCCCATAAAAGCTGCGGTGGGAAACGTCCGCGATCCGGACATCCAACAGAACCCCCGCCGCCCTGGCCTGCGGCGCCATGATGGAAGAAAGCTGTCCCACCAAGTCGGCAAGCGTGACATACATCCGGTTGAGGGCAATTTTGGACTGTTCGATTTTGCTCATATCCAGGACATCGTTGATAAGGCTCAGCAGATGCTGGGAAGACGCGGAAATCTTTTGCAGGCAGTCCTTCACACGTTCGGGATCGTCAATATAAGCGGCTGCCAGCGTGGTCATCCCCATGATAGCGTTCATTGGCGTGCGGATATCGTGGCTCATCGCCGAAAGAAAATCGCTTTTGGCGCGGTTGGCATTGCGCGCCTGCGTAAGCGCGTCCTCCAGATTCCTTTTGGTTTCCCGTTCCGCGGCCAGCATATCTGTTACATCCGCCCGCACCATGCAGATCGTCCGATGGTTCTGATCCCCCCACAGCACGTTGATCTGCTTATACCGCAGCCCGTCGTCCGCATGGTAGGGGAACACAAAGTCGTAGCCTTCCGGCTTTTCATGCAGACGGCGGAGCATGGTCTCCAGGCAGAACTGCTCGCCGGCCTCGCCGTCTTTTTCCACGCCGTAACGGCCCGCGAAATACGCCACCGCATGATCATACTGCTCAACGATATAAGGCGCCAGGTTTTCCAGAACTGTCTGGCGGGTATGCATGGTCAGGCGGCCGCTGCCAACATTGATGAACCCCGCGAGTTCAAAGGTATACGCGATCATATGCAGAAGGCCCTGCTGTTCCCGGATGGAATCCGTGATGTCCGTCCGGGACAGACAAATCCTGCCCAACCGCAGATCCACGGCGGAAACAGTCATATTTTTTGTACGGATATCCCCGTTGTCATCCACAACTGAAAAAGCAAACGTATATGCCCCTTCCCGCTTCAGCCGCTCCGGCATACGCACAGGGTCCAGCCCCCGCAGGTACTGTTCCCGGTCTTTTGGCACAACTTTGCAGTTGCCCATCTTCTGTATCCATTCGGAATGGCGGCCCTGGCGCGGCGGAACGTTGCCGGTGTCCTCTATGCACGAAAGGATGGTGTAGCGATCCCGCAGGAGATCCACATCCACAATGAAATCATGGCCCGTGACCGAAAGCTGGCGCAGTATCCGCTCAGAAATCGCCTGTTCGGTGACGTCGGTGACCGTCAGGATTCCCGTGACGTCTCCGGTGTCCGGAGTCTCCACCAAATTCACCTTGAACTGGACATAACGGCCGGTTTCTTCCTTTGGAAGCCTGACAAAGCAAACCATGATACGCTCGGTATCTCCCCGCGAAAAAGCAGCCAGCGTCGGGGCATTGAGATAGGTGTTCAAAAAGGAACTCCGATCTTCCTGCCCGACAATCATGTCGGACAGTCTGGTAAAGAAATTCTCCCGGTTCGTGCCAAAGACTTTCATCAGGTTGGAATCGGTATGGTCGATGATCTCCAGGATCCGGTTCTGGGTGACGTTGCAGTGGCCAAGGATCAGGGCGTTCGGTCCCGGCGTGCGGTAATGCTGGAGGAGCATCTCCTTATACTGCTGGCGGATCTTTTCCTGCTCTCTGACCGCGGCCGTCATGTCTGTGTATACGGCATAGATCCTGTGGACGCCATCCTCCGTCTGCAAGAGCGACAGGGTGCATTTAACCCAGACATAGCCTCTGCCGTCGCCCCGTTTGATCCGGCCGGCCAGCTCACAGTGCCCCTCGCCTTTTTTTGCATAGGCCTGCAGTTTTTCCCGCAGCGCCGGGACATCCCCGGGATGAAAACCTGTGAAGATATCCCGGCCATATAACCCGGACACCTGTGCCGCCGTCATATGCGTCATTGCGGCAAAGCCGTCGGAAATGAACTCCTGCGTCATATTGCCGTCCGGATCACAGCGGATGACCGAAATCCCTCCGGGCAGATTGGAAACCACCGTCCGGAAATACATCTCCAGGCGCTCTTTGTCCTTCCGGGTCCTGACTTCCTCGGTGACATCGCGGACATATTTGATGTAGGCCGGGATTCCATTCCAATCGGCTTCCCGGAAACGTGTTTTGTAAAACCGGTCGGTCCCGTCAACCGGCATCTCGTGTTCCTGCGCATCCGCCGCATGGCTGTTCAGCGTGCAGAATTCGCACGGCGCATCCTTCCCATGCATTGCCGCATAGCACTTTTTTCCGATACAATCCGATTCCTTGAGAAAAAGGGCCTTGGATTCATTGACATAGAGCAGTTCGTAATTTTCTTTGGCGATCACATAAATTCCATCCGCCGTTTCATTTGCAATATTCTGAAAGAGATGCGTCTGCGCAGACATTCCCGTAAAAACCGCGTAAAACCGTGTGGACTCCGAAAGCGGTCCCAGCCGGCGGCCATTGAGATGGATCCAGATGAGGGATCCATCCTTATGGTGCATCCGATAGGAAACATCCAGAACTTCACCGCTCAGAACCGCCGCCCGCGCCGCTGCGAGCACCCGTTCCCGATCCGGTTCATAAATGATATCGAGCGCGTTGTCCCGCACCAGCTCCTCATATTCTTCTCTGGTATGGCCGGAGAGCACCATGACGCCGTCCGAATAAAAGGTGGGGATAAACCGATTCCCTTCCACCCGGTAACTGGCAATGCCGCCCGGGATCGAATTGACCAGATGCTCCATCTCAAGCTGCGCTTCCTTGAGATCTGAAATATTGTGGAACACGCAGTGCAAAAGCGCGCATCCATCCTCTTCCCCGATCCATTTTACCTGGGCGCGCACCCACACGATATGCCCGTTCCGATGCCGCTTGCGGAATTCCAGTTCATCAACCCCGCGGGTCCGGATGACCTCCCTGGCCCGGGATACCACCATGCCGGTATCCTCCCAATAGGTCATCTCAGCCGCGTCGCATTTGACCATCTCGCGGTATTCCGCAACGGTGTATCCGGACAGCTGCGGGACGCCGTCCGAAAAATACACCGTTTCAAAAATATCGGAAACCTTATAGATCGCCACACCGCCCGGAATGGCGTTTATGATATCCCCCATCTTTCCATTTGTGTCGGTCAGATCCCGCTCCAGCCGCACCTGTTCGCTCACATCACTGTAAACAGCATAAAAAAACAGGCCGTCCCCCTGTTGCTTGGCAGAAACCTCGACATGGAGCCAGCGGTATTCCCCCATCCTGTCGTTGAATACCCGGAAGGTGTGGGACATCCCCGCACTGTTTTTCATAAGTCCGCAGATTTTTTCCCGCAGGGTCGGCAGATCCTCCTCGTATATATTGGAGAAGGACAACTCCTGCCCATCCTGGAAGATATGCTCGTCCGAAAAACCCAAAACCGTACAAAAAGCTGAATTATGGAACACCGGGCGGATTTGTCCGCCCTCCAGACGGTAGACGCACAGCCCGCTGGGAATGCTGCTGAGGAGCGTTTCCAGCTCATGCGCAAGCCTCATTCTACTCCACCGTCCTTTTCAAATCGTCCCGAAAGATCTTCGCCCTTTGAAATTCCTCCTGTACCACTTGATATAAAACCGGATAGTCCGCGCACTGCTGTCCGGTCCGCAGCGGTTCCACCATGGCGCAGACCGCATCATACAGCGGGGTGAGCCCCATATTCCCGGCCACCCCCTTCAGGGTATGCGCCGCCTCGAACGCGCCGCGCAGATCGCCGGACGCGACTGCGTCGCCCAGCTTCTGCAGGTTTTTATCCTGGAACAGCATATCCAGAAGCCGCAGATACATCGTCTCGCTTCCCATAAACCGCGCCATTGTGGCCCCATAATCCGCACCATAGGCTTCAAACGCTTCTCTGAATCCCCGCATTCCTCAGGACTCCTTCCCGAAAATAAAATCAGACAGAGTCTGATACAGGCGCCCCGGTTCGATGGGTTTGGCGAGGTGGGCGTTCATCCCCGCAGCCTTACTCTTTTCAATGTCATCATCAAAGGCATTCGCGGTCATTGCAATGATCGGGATGGAATCGGCGTCGGCGTTGCTGAGGTGCCGGATGTTGGTGGCAGCTGTCAGCCCATCCATCAGGGGCATACGGATATCCATAAGGATTGCGTCGTAATACCCCCGCGTCGATTTGCTGAACAGTTCCAGCGCCCGCAGCCCATTTCCTGCCGTTTCAACCTCAAACCCCTTGTTTTCCAGCAGCATTGCGGCCACTTCGGTATTGATCTGGTTGTCCTCCACCAGCAGAATCCGTTTTCCGGAAAAATCATAGTCGGTGATCTCGGGCTGTTTTTCCTGGCTCTCCTTTTTATCCAGAGCCTTGGTAAACGCAGAAATCAACGAGGATTTGAACATCGGCTTGCTCATCAGCAGGTTAACGCCCGCCAGCTTCGCTTCATGCTCGATGGAGACCCAGTCGTAGGCGGTCATGATGATGATTGTGACATCCGGCCCGACAATCCGGCGGATACGCCGCGCGGTTTCGATGCCGTCCATCTCTGGCATCTTCCAGTCGATCAGGATCATATCATAAAATCTGCCGTTCTCCCAAAGGGTTTTCACCTGTTCGACGGCTTTTGTTCCGCTGTCCACCCATTCGGCATGGATTCCCATCTCCTTGAGCGTGGCGACCGCGCTCTCGCAGACGGTCACATCGTCGTCCACAACCAGTGTTTTCAAGTGAGAGAAATGATAATCCCGCTTTTTCAGATGGTGTCGGAGTTTTTCCTCCTCGGTGATGCCGAGCTTCACATTTATAGTGAATTCGGAACCAATCCCCTTGATCGAGCGCACTGTGATGTTCCCGTCCATCATATCCACAATGTTCTTGGAAATGGCAAGGCCCAGCCCGGTACCGCCATACACGGCGGTGGCGCCAGTGGATTCCTGGGAAAACGGCTCAAAGATATGCGGGAGGAATTCCTCGCTCATTCCAGAGCCGGTATCGTTCACAATAAAGCGCAGCTCAGCGTCATTTTTGGTTTTCCTGCGCTGTTCAACGGAAAATGTGACCTTCCCGTTCTCGCTGGTGAACTTGATGGCGTTCGACAGGATGTTGATCAACACCTGCTGCAGTTTCATGGCGTCTCCAATGTAGTAATCGTCCAGAACCGGGTCCACAATACATTCATATTCCACACCCTTGGCCGCCGCCTGGGTATAACAGATGGCATTGATCCCGCTCAGGAATTCCTCTACGGGGATCTTCTCATTTTTTAAGAGCATCTTGCCGCTTTCGATCCGGCTCATGTCCAAAATGTCGTTGATCAGGGACAGCAGGAATCTGGATGAAATGCCGATCTTGGACAGGCAGTCAGCGATCCGCTCGTCATCCCCGATCGACTGGGCCGCAATTGTGCTCATCCCAATGATCGCATTCATCGGCGTGCGGATTTCATGGGACATCCGGGACAAGAAATCGGTTTTGGCCGCGTTGGCCTGTTCCGCCGCAACCAGGGCCGCCGCCAAATCTTCCCTCTGTTTCTGCTCTTGCCGGACCACATCCGTAACATCGGAGCGCGCCATGCAGACCCGCCCCAGTTCCTTATTAATATAGAATACCTGGAACCGCTTGATCCGCCGCTCACCGTGATCATCCTTCATCTCCACAATGAAGGAGTAGGTGTTTTGCTCCTCCAGCATCTTTTTCATATAGGCATAGTCCAGCTTGCCGAGATATTCTTTCTGCCAGGTTTCGTCCATAAACCGCTGGGCCACCTTACGGATCTCTTTCTGAAATTCGCCCTGTCGGGGGACGGTGTCCCTGCGGCCTCTGTCCATCGAGATCGTGCGGTGAAAATCGCGGGGAATGTTGATGTCGGTAATAACGTCGTAATCCAGCTCCGCCAGCCGGTTCAGGAGCTCTCTCTGAATTTTCTGTTCGGTCACGTCATGCGTATAGAAAAACAGGATGATGTCCCCAGTTTCCGGGTTCATATAGGAGCGAAAGTTTGTGCTGCCAAAGAATGCCCCGCGGTCATTGCGCCTGCGCAGAAAATCGAAATGGTATTCTGTTTTTCCCGCAGCGTAATCCGCCAGCACCTTATCCCTGCAAAGCTGCCTGCGGATATCCTCCCCATAAGCCGGGTCCACCGCGGAGGCCGCCAGGTTTTCGATCGTATCATCGTAGGAATCTCCGGAATGCGCAACCGCTACATCCGCCGTCGCCAGATAGCTTTCCATCCGGTTCTGTGTGGCGTTGAGCCGCCCCTGGATGCAGCCTTCCGCTGAAGAGAGCTCCACAAAATAGGAAAGCTCCTTTTCATACAGTTCCTGGACCCGTTCCCGCAGTTGCTTTTCATCGGTGATATCCACAAAAACACAATAAAAATACTGTTCCCCATCTTGCTCGGTGAACAGCTGGCCTTTGATGGAAAGCCATTTGACCGTCCCATCCTTGCACACCAGACGGCTCTCATTATGGATGGTATTCCCATTCATCAGCTGCGCCTTCAATTTATCCGCCATCGCCAGCAGGTCCTCGGGATAGATCACTGTGGACATTTTGTTGCCCATGGCTGCAAATTCTTCCCGGCTGTACCCGATAAAGTCAAACAAGCCGTCGTTGGCCTCAACGACAGAGAAATCCGGATCAAATTTGCAGCGAAAAACCGCCCCGGGAATGTTGTTATAGATATGCAGCAATTCTTCCCGCGTCTGCTTTTGCGCCGTGATGTCAATGCAAACCGAAGCAATGGCGGGCCTGCCGTTCTCCGCTGTGATCCGTCTGCCATCATCGTGAACCCAGATATAGGACCCGTCCCTTTTTTTCATCCGGTATTCTACTGTGTATTCTCCCTTTTCGTCCAGCTGGCGCCCTACCTGCACATCCACAAATTCCCGGTCCTCCGGCGCCATGCAGTTGGAAATCATACCGCCAATATCAGAGATAAATTCCGCTTCGCTCTCATAACCCAGATATGCCAGCATCTGCCGGTTGATAAAATAAAATGGGAAACCCGGCTCTATGTAACCGCCCATCATCCCGCCGGCCAGAGAATCATTCAACAGCTCCTGACGCTGACGGGCGATATTTTCCATCACCAGCGACCGCGGATAGTGCTCGCTTTCAAGCTGGCTCGCGCTGGGTTCCGCAAAATGAAGATTTTTGATCAGGCATTCGCCGCCTTTTGTTTGAACCAGGGTGAAAAATGCCCGCAGCCGCCAGGAATACAGCGTATTTTTCAGGATCAGCCCCGCGGCCAGACTGCATACATGCTCCGCAATCCTCTGCTCATGGATATCAGCCAGTTCAAAATGAAAAGGCTCGGGTATCTCCTGAATGTCCTGCCTGAGATATGCTGCCATTTCGGTGCTTCCCTGGGCAGACTCGTCCTCACCCGTGCCCACAAACCTGACGTCTTCTGATAAAAATGTCAGCGTCTTTTCCGCGTCGCGCTGTTCAAACCAGCTTTGACAGAACCGCCGAACCGTTTCCTTGGCTGTCGTGATCATCCGTCTCATCCTTTCCACAAAGGCATGACATGCCCTGCCGCGCCTTTGCGAAGCACAAATCCCGTTGTTCCGGATTTTGCCTGTATATGTTTTATTTTAGCATAGGAAACGTTCGGGGGCAATCTTTTTTATCGTTTCCACCGCCCTCACCACAGGCAGCGGCAGGCCCTGCGAACGGATAAAGCCAACCCCTTTCTGATGCGGCAAAAAGGGGCCCGCTCCACAACATGGAGCGAGCCCCTTTCCCAGTCTCAAGCTAAGTTTGGAACCCGTGAAAAACAGGGCAGCAGATCCATAGCGGCTGTCACGAGCGTGGTACACACCGCCATTGCCGTAACATTGGCAACCGTCGGGTGAACGCCGCACGGCAGCTTCCCGCGGATCATCTGCGCCGTGGGGCCGCCAAGAATGCCGCCCAAAATACCCGCGAACAGCGCGGGCAGCAGCCCTCCGCCATAAAAGAGCACGCAGGCCGGGCCCACGCTTACAACCGGGATAAAGGTGGCGTATCCGTCCGCAAGCCGTTCTCCGTAAAGGAAAATCCCCACGGCCGATCCGGTGAACTGGGAAAGCAGAATCGCGGGGACAAGCCCGGTTCCATAGACCCCATGCCCCGCGCAGAGCGCCGTTTCCAACAGCACCCCGCCCAACAGGAAGAGCGAGGCTGTCTCATTGCCATAAAACTGCGCCTCACTAAAATCAGCGAGCATCCGTTTCACCCGCCAGGCGACCCCACGGCCGGCTGCGGCTGGTTTTTTCGCCGGCGGCGCCACGCCAAAAAGCGCGGCGCAGACCGGACAGATCACCGCCCCGGTCACTGCCATCGCAATGACGCTCGCCACCACGCTGGGCAGCCCGAGCGGCGCAGCCACATGGAGATTCAGCCACACCGCCGTGGGCGCGCAGAAAAGTCCGCCCAAAACCGAACCGGCAAAAAGCTGCCGCCAGCCCGGTCCGCACAGCAGGATAACCGCAGGCGGCGCGCCGACCACCGGGATAAAAGTCGCCTCCCAATCCACCCCATCGGGAAAATAGCTCCCAAACCGGGCAAACACGAAAAGGGTGAGAGCGAGCGATGAAAGCTGCGCGGCAAGCACCCAGGGGAACAGCGCGGGATTTCCACAGAGGACGAAACGAGCCGACTTTCCGCCTCGCCAGCGCAGCCATGCAACGATTCCGCCCAGAATCACGCCCAGGCCGGAAAGAATTCCCGCGTAAAACTGCGGCTCGGCGAAGTTCATAAAGAACCAGGCAAGCTGTTTGGGCAGGCTTTGGGCGGCGCCCGCGACAATCCAATCGTAGTCAAGCGGCAAAAGCGTGCTTCTTCCAGCCGCGGGAAGCCCCCAGTAGCAGGCAAATCCCAGCGCCAGCCCAATCAGCAGGCCGCCCAGCCGTTGGGGCAGTGGATCCCGCCGCGTCATTTCGAGAGCAGGAAGGTGATGTACAGGCCGGTGAGGATCGCTGTGGTGATCACCCCTGAAACGTTTGCACCGATTGCGTAGGGCAGGATGATTGCGGACCGGTTGGCCAGCGTGACCTCCTTCTGCGCGACCTTGGCAGTGGTCGGCACGCAGGACACCCCCGCTATACCCGTCACAGGATTAAACTTTTTCCCACTGATGAAGTAGGCCAGATATCCGCCGCCAATGCCGCCGATTCCGGAGATCAGCAGGGCAAACATCCCGAGTACCAGCAGCTTGAGGATCACGGGATTTAGGATGGTTGTCGCCTCGCAGAGCACCCCCAGCAGAAGCCCCAGGAAAAAGGTGGAGGCATACAGGAAGGTGTTTTCCAGCATTTCAGCATATTTTTCCACCCCCGCTTCGCGGATCGCCACCCCAAGGAAAAAGCTTAAAAACAGCGGCGCGGCAACCGGGAAAAGCAGTGAAAGCACAAGACAGGCGACGATCGAAAAGACCAGCTTTTCCCGCCGGGTCACGCTGGCGATCCGGTCATCCACAGGCGGCTTGATCCCGCGCAGCTTTTTGGGAACCAGCAGTCGGATCAAAAATGGATAGCCGCCGTAGGTCAGACTCAGATAGAGGTATGCCACAATCGTGATTGGGACAAACAGGTCCTTTGCCATTGTGAGCGAAGCGAACAGTACCATCGGGCCGTCCGCGCCACCGATGAGCGCAACCGCAGCCGCGTCTCCGGGGGCGAGCCCCATCGAGATGGCCAGCGGAAAGGTCAGGATGGTGCCGAGCTCGGCACAGAAGGCGATCAGCATGCTTGTGAAGGGATAGGCCAACAGGTATCCCACGTCGGTCAGCACCCCGATCCCCAGGAAAACAATACAGGCGATCAGCCCGTTGCTAAAGGTAAACGTATAAATCGGCTGCAGGAAATCCACCTGCAAAATCTGCATCAGCGCGTTGGTATCGGACACCATTGGATCGACAAAAATATTTCCCATCACGCCGGTGGACAGGTAAAGCACCGCGCTGTTGATCGCCACCATGCCAAAGCCCATCGGGATCATGATGAGCGGCTCCAGCGTATGTTTGCAGCCGAGATAGAACAGCAGCACGCCCAGTGCGATCAGCAGGATGCGCGCGAGGGCCATCCGGGGATCCACTGCGAAAAGGGTTGAAATCCCCTGAAACAACATTGAAAGGTCCATATTCTCACTCCTTATTGCGCCGGACGGAACTCATTTGCGCACGAACTTTTGCAGGACTGTGCGGATCAATGAGATCGCCACGGCTGTCAGTATTGACAGCACAAACGCCACACCGGCAATCTGCGCCGTCATAATCCAGACCTGTGCCATGCCGTTCACCTCCATCAGCCAATCACTGCGATCACATCTTCGGTATTTACCACCTGGTTCTGTTTTACCCGGATTTCCCGCACCACGCCGTCATAATCGGCATAAATTTCATTCTCCAGCTTCATGGCCTCCAGAATGACGACCGGGTCGTCCGCGCGAACCGTATCGCCCACCTGCACCAGGATTTTTGCAATCCGCCCGGACATCGGCGCTTCGACGACGTTTCCGCCCTGCGGGACGGGCGGCGGGGCCGGTACAGGCGCGGGAGCCGCCGGGATTGGCGCCGCGCAAGCGGGTGAAATCGAGCTGACCGCGCCGGTCTCCTCCACATCCACCTCATAGGTGAAGCCGTTATAGGTAATTTTCAGATGCTTCATATGGGACACTCCTTTTACTGATCAATTTTTTCGCTTTGGCCCGCGGGATTTTCGGGATGCAGCCAGTAATAGGCCGCGGCCGCGATGACCTGTTCAGCGCTAAGCTCTCCCGCGGGCGCGGCTTCAGCCGGCCGGTTCGCCCCTGCGGACACGGCGGCGCGCGGTTTCACATGCCGGATCTCGCGGCGGACGTTATGGATCAGCACCGCCGCGCAAACCGCCACTGCCACCGCCAGCCAGAGCGACCAAGCCAATGACAAGGTGGAGATCGTCATTCTGTTTCCCCCTTTCAGACAAGCGAGAGGATGGTTTCCATCTCACGCTGCAGTTCGATCGCTTCCCCTAGGGTCATCTTGCGAAAATGGATGACATCCCCGGGCTTGACCTGCCCGACCTTCCACAGTTCGGCGGTCGGCACGGTGCAAAACGAGATGAAACCGCCGAGGCTCGGCCCGTCCACACCGATGATGATCGGGGTGTCGCCGGAAAAATTGACCGTCCCAATCGCATAGGTATAATCGTGCATATTCGAAGGATGCCGGCCGCCTTCCCCGCCGTCGGCGCGCGCGAAAACCGGTTTCGGGCCTTCCAGGCGGATTCCCAGGCGGTTGGCGTTGTAATTCACATGGTAATCCGATGAGAAGAACAGGTCCGCGCTTTCTTCGGTGAAGAAATCCGGACAGCCATGCGGCCCGGGCAGCGCGCCGATCTCCCACCGGCTGGTATATTGGGGCATGCAGGAGACGTTGAAGGCATTTTTGCGCGATTTCACCGGCTTTCCGGTAAAAATCTCCAGCATATCGCCCTTTTTCAACGGCCGGCCTTCAAAGCCGCCGAATTTTCCATATGCAAAGGTCGAGCGGCTGCCGAGGTATTCCGGCACGTCGATCCCGCCGCGGATTGCCAGATACGCGCGGAACCCTCCGCCAATCACCCGGCCGATCTTGATCCGCGCACCTTTGGGCACCTCGACCGGCGTCCACCAGGGAAGCTCCTCCTGATCCATCGTCGCGGCAAATTTCGCGCCGCCCAGCACGATCACCGCCGGGTCGTGAAACAAAAGGGTCGGTCCCATGCCGGTGATTTCCAGCCCGGCATCCCCGTCCTCATTTCCCGCGAGACGGTTCGCAAGCCGAAACGCAAACGGGTCCATCGGCCCGGAGGGTGGGATCCCGATATTCCAATAACCGATCCGTCCCGGGTAATCCTGAACAGTCAGGCCAAGGCCGCCGTCAATAATCTCAATCATCTAACCCGCTCCCCTTCCTAATAGCCCTGTGTCGCAAGGCCGATTGATTCCGCCTGCCGGCGTCTAAATGCCAGCGCCTGCGGTTCCACCTGCCGGCAGAATTCCTCATAGGCGCCAATCTCAAATTCCCCGTCTGCAATCTCAAATTGATAGGTGTTGTTATGCACCCCCGCCCCCATACGGTCGAGTTCCTCCTCGCTCACAGCGACAAACTGAACCCGGTCGAACGGCCGCAGCAGCCACGGAGCCTCCCGGAAAGCGTCGTTTAATTGCCAGGTGTCCCAGAACGGGACGGTGCGGCCGATGAGCTGGTAACCTCCCGGGGATTCCATCGGATAGATGCACATGAACGCGCCGCCGATGCCGACCGCGCCTTCTGGCGTCATCGTCCGGGCGGGATTATATTTCGGCGCGCTCATCCGGTAGCGCGGGTCGAGCGGCACCGCGCAGGGCGCGCCGAGATAGACATCTCCCAGGCCGATCACCAGATGCTCGGTGGCGAGGAAGTATTCCTGCACCTTTTCAACCCCATCGAGCCCGTTGCAGCGCGCAACAAACTCCATATTGTCGGGCAGGTACGGCGCTTCGGCGCGTACCGACTCCATATATTTACGGACGTAGGCCAGACATTTTTCATCGTGAAACGCGATCGGCAATTTCACCAGCCGGGAAGGAACCGGCTGATCCTCATATGCCGCGATGCTCTTTTCCGCCATGCGGATGACCTCCACCAGCCGGTTCAGAGGCAGCGTGAGGCTGTCGTAATAGATGAGCATTGACCGCACACCCGGCGAGAGCTCCCGGATTCCCGCGACCTGCATCTGCCGGATGATTTTTTCCAGCCAGTAGAGACGCACCCGGTAGCCTACATCCAGTTTCATCTCGCCGTATTCCACCAGCACATAGTCGTTTCCGGACATCCGGATGACAACCTTCCGGTCCGGGGTGTTTTCATTGAGGACACATATGACCGCCTCTGATTTGATTCCCAAGCAAAGTACCCCTTTCTTAAAACGGGACGCATTCGGACGGATGTCTGAATGCGTCCCGCAAATTTTATGCAGGCGCCGCGGACAGCGCGGATTACTTGAGACCCGCCGCTTTGACCGCTTCGATAAAACGTTTGGAATCGGTCACGTTTCCAAATACGCCGCCCTGCATCTTGACCGATTTGATCGCCGCCTCATGGTTGCCCATATCGGTCGCGCCGGTGCCGTCTTTCATCAGGACACACCAGTAGCCGTAATCGTTCGCTTCGCGCATGATCGTATGTACGCATACGTCGGTGGTGATGCCGCAGATGACGATGTGAGTGATGCCCAGGTTCTTGAGGACCATGTGGATGGTGCTCGAACCGAAGGCGCCCTTCCCGGCCTTGTCGATGATCATTTCGCCCGGGATGGGGTAAACCTTTTCGTGCAGGTCCCAGTTCGGCTCGCCGCGCACCAGCAGCCGTCCGAGGCCGTTTTCCGGCACGTCGCCGATGCCAACGCCTTCACCGATGATCTTACTGCGCAGGACCTTGTTGAACGGGGCGTCCGAAAGATCGGGTTCATGGCCCTCGCGGGTGTGGATCACCTTGATATCGGTGCCGCGCACCGCCTCGAGCGCGTTGGCGATCGGCTCCAGGGCCCGCGCGGTGTTGTTGAGGTCGTACCCCATGACATCCACATAGCCTTTTTTGCCGCAGAAATCGGTCTGCATATCAACCGCGATGAAGGCGGTACGCGCCGAATCCATCTCGACATAGGCCGTGTCTCCGAAATTCGGGCAGTCCTCGACCTCGACCTTGATCAGCTTGCCGATCGGCGCGCCATAGAGCCACTGCGGGAACTCAAAGGTTTTTGTCTCTTTGAAGCGCTCATACGCCTCCTGCACCTTCGCCAGTTTCTTGTCGCGGTTCACGCTGTAAAGGGGCTCGTATTTTCTCAGTTCTGCCATGCTTCTTACCTCCTAGATTTCATATATGGGTGAATAATGTTTGACCGTATTTTGCGGGGCGTTCAGGCTTTTGCTTTCTCGCGGAAGATGATCTGCTCCATGATGACCACCAGGATGATGACCATGATGACCGGGTTCTTGAAAAGGGTGCCGACCAGCCGCGGGACGGTTGCGAAGAAAGTCTCGGGCAAAAAGTTGAGCCCAAACGCAAGGAACACCGAAAATCCGACGATGAAAATTTCCCTCGTCTCAAACTTGGGACCTTTGGCCCAGTTGTCCGCGCCGATGCCAATGAGGGTGCAGGCGACGCCCAGCAGCACCGCGCCCGCGACCGCTTCCGGCATTGCCGCCATCAGCCCGCCGACATTTCCAAAGAAGGAGAGCACGATGAATGCGATGCTCGCGACGATCAGGAAAAAGCGGGAGGCCACCCTGGTCAGCAGCACGAAGCCGAGGTTTTCGCCGTAGGAAGTGTTGCTAGGGACCCCGAAGATCGAGGCCACAACCCCTTCCACCAGCCCAAAGGCGGTGAAATAGCGGCGCTCGTCCTTGGGCTCCATTTTACGGCCGATGATTCCCGTATAACCCTGCACATTGCCATAGAGGTTGATGGCCGAGAAGATGTTGACGATCACCATCGTGATGATGAGGTCAACCGGCGGCATGCTCAGGCCGTAGGGGAAAATCTGCGGAAGGGTAAAGGTGGGCATCGACGAGACAAGCGCCCAGTCGAATTTTCCCATTGCGATGAACACCACATAGCCGAGCACGATTGTGATGAGCACCGGGATCGAAGCGATCATCCCCTTGCCGCGCAGCGACAGATAGCCGCAGATGAGCGCGAGCAGGATACCGATGAAGAAGGGAGCGGTCGCGTTCTGGCTGGCGATCAGCCCGACTCCGGTGGTGCTGGTGGTGAGTCCCACCATCATGATCATCGCGCCGGACACAAGCGGCGTCCAGACGCTGCCAATCTTGCTGATGAGCCCCGTGGCCCCCAGAATGGCGACGATGATACCCGCGATGATATAGGCGTTGAAAGACTGTAACGCATACTCTTTGCCGCCCACCGAGAAAGCCGCAACGATGGCAAGCGACGGGATGATGTTCGGTCCGCAGACCATCGAGAGCTTGTGACCTGCGCAAACCTGGACGAGGGTGGAAATTCCGATGATGAAGACGACGCGCACCATATACATGCCCATCTCTTCCCCTGTCATGCCGAGGCCCTTGCCTACAACCGAGTAACCCCACACGACCGGGTAGAACATGATCATGATCCACTGCAGCGAATAGATGATCGCGTCCTTGGTTGAGCGCGGCTTCTCCTCCGGCTCGTAGACAAGCTGGATTGTGCTTTGGGTTTTTACCATGATTTTCCTCCTCTCACATGCCTGATGTAAATAATTCTGTAATCATAGTTTAACAAATCGGTAATAATTGACCATTTCTGCTCCAGATAAAAAAAGATCCATTCCTTATCCTGATCAGATAAATTACAGATTTATTATAAAAATATTATCCACATTTTGTAATTTATTTATCTATATTCATGACAAATCTACAAAAATACACTTTCCCCGGACGCAAAGCGCCCGTGAAAAGTGTATCCATAAATTTCCTATTCCTGCCGCATTTCTGCAGCCGCTTTCATCAGGATTCCTGTTCCCCAAGCCGTCCTTTCCAGCGCAGGCTGTTCAGCCGGTAAAGCCTGAGCGCGATCAGCAGCCGAACCCGCTTGCTCGTCCCGTCCAGCTCCTCCCCTAGGATCTGTTCGATACGGCTTCTGCGGTACGCAAGCGTTTTGGGATGCAGGAACATCCGCTTTGCGATGGCCGTATCGCTGTCCCCGGTAAGCAGCTCCTCCAGCGTCAGCAGGAGTTGTTTTTTCTTGCGCCGGTCATAGGCGATCAGCGCGCCCAGTTCCCCCTCTACAAACTCCACCAGCTCCTCGTCAAGCGGCAGATGCGAAAGCAGCGATTCCACCGCCAGGTTTTCATAGAGATAAACCCCGCCGCGGCCGAAGATCTGCGCCCCGATATCCAGCGCTTTCTGCGCTTCCAGAAAACCCGCATTGATCCGGCCCGCCTTTTTGGCGCGGCGCCCGATACCAACGCTCAGGGGAATGTCCGGCATCATCCGGCTGATTTCGGCCAGGAGCTTTTGATAGAGGCCAGCCAGAGCCGCCGGGCCATGCTGTTCCGAAAAATATAGATGCACCATGCAGCCCTGCATTTTCGTGATAACCGGCCACACGCCCCGCGTTCCCACCGCCTCCTCAAGCGCCTGAGTGACTGCATGAGCAAGCAGGTCGTAGGATTCCCCCTGCAGCCGTCCGGCGCGCAGGACACAGACGGTGCACGGGCTGGCAAGGTCGACGCCGAGCGAACTGATATACTCCATGTTTTTCGGGGAGAGAACCATCCGGCCCAGGAGCAGGTCATTGAGTGATTCCTCCCGCTTCTGGATGTGCGCCCGCAGTGAAATCTGAAAAAGGATCATGATGATCGACGGAATCGCCGAGTCGATCAGTTCAAGATCCGCGCGGCTGACCGTCCTGCGCCAAAGGTTCAAGGTGATCACCGCATAGAGCCGGCCGTCAAAGGTCACCTGTTTTTCATAACTGACGGAGCCGGGCACGCCCGGTTTGACCGATCGCCCCGCGGACTGCGCGAGCACCCTCCCTTCGGGGCTTTTGATCACCACTTCCCCGCCGCACCAGCCGGCAAGCGCCTGGGCGACCTCTTCAAGCGTTCCGCCCCCCACCGCAATCTCCTGCAGGCGTTTTGACAGGTCTCCCGATGTTTTGATTTCAACATAGTCCTCTTCGATGATATGCGAAAACGCCTCGAGGATCACACGGTCGAACTGGACGTTTGAGGGCAGGGAGATAACCGGAAAATCCAGACGGTCCGCAATTTCAAGGACCGGCGCCGGCAGGCACTTGATAAAACGGCTGAGCTTGATTGCCAGGCCGCTGACATTTTTCCGGCAAAGCTGTTCGATCAGTGTGCCCAACGCGGAAGGGTCGTCCTTAAACGGATAAGCCGTGGTCAGGATCAGCTCATTTTCCGTTACCCAGTTGGAGATGTCCGGTACCTCCATCACATTTACAAGATGTACTTCCCGGCTCAGCCCGCGGTGGCCAGCGAGCACCTCTGCGCCCGCAAAGCATTCCAGCGTCAAAATCCGGCTCATGTCAAATCCCATGCTTCTCTCCTCCCTCCAATTTCGATTATACAGGATCCTAGATACAAAGCAACTCGTATTTTGCCTGCTTTTTAAAGCGCGGGCCTGTTCCCCCCCTCGTAAATCTCCTCCCATCAGCCGCTTGAACCCCCGCAAAGCGCACCAATTCAAAAGGCCCGGGGACCGCTTCACAGCGGTTCCCCGGGCCCTTTGCTTTTTAAATATCCCGTGGGGGCCGGATCAATAGATCATTTCCCCGGGCTCTTCGATGAAGAGCTGCAGCTTCGCGTAGAGATCCTCCAGCACGAAACGGCTGTCAATCCGGCGGTAAACCCGGATCATATGCTCGCTTTTCGAGGGCTGATAGGTCATATCCGGCGCTATATGCGGCGCTGGAACCAGATCGTAATCGTTCGGATGCTCATTGAGCATCAGCCCAACGACCGGCGAGTCACCCAGATACCAGCATTCGCCGGTGCGCAGCGAACTGCGTTTGCCAAAATAGGTCTGTCCCCATTCGACCATCTGGGTGAACAGGTAATCCCCAATCGCCCCATGCGGCTTCACCCGCACCCGCAGTTCGGCCAGTGACACCAGCATCTGCTGATAAACATCCTCCGGCACCTGCCACAGGTCAAGCCCCGCGTCCATCACCACATTTGCGGCATGCAGGTCGTTTTTGAGGTTGTACTCCATACCGCCCTTCGGATAACGTCCGCCACCGATCCAGATGGCGGTGAAGCGCCCCACAATCTCGGGACAGAGCAGGCAGGCGCTTGCAAGGTCGGTCAGCGGGCCCAGCACGGTGACATAAAACGGTCTGGCGTCCTCCCGCAGCGCTTCTTCGATGATAAGCCGTGCGCCTTCCGAAGGGACCGGCGTCTGTTCGTCCGGCAGGGCGTGCTCCGCGCCTTTGCGCAGGATCTGTGGTTCCAACCCCATCAGCCCAAAGAGCTTTTCCACTTCGTGATAGCTGTCCAGCATGCTCGCGACGGATTTCTCCTGCCCAAAATGGGCGGCGACGATCCCGCGGTTGTCGAACCGCGGGCTCAGGAGGGTCTGCACAATGGCATATTGGTCATCCGCCTCATTTTTGGCGTCGGTGCTGGTGATGACGCGGATCATTTTTTCCGGGGGCACGGGAAAACCCGGCTGTTTATAAATCATGGTCCTTCCTCACTTTCCCGGCTTAATAGATCAGATTGACAAAGAAGAGCGACAGCGGCTCCACAAAGATGAGCAGCAGCAGGCAGATGATTGCCATGATATAAAACGGGATCGCCTCTATGACAAAGTCCTTGATCTTGCACTTTGTAATACCGCAGGTCACAAACATGACCGTGCCGAGCGGCGGAGACAGGCAGCCGATGCCGAGGTTAAAGGCAAAGGCAATCGCAAAGTGGATTGGGTCGATGCCCATCGAAACCGCGATCGGCGCGAGCAGCGGGACCAGAATCAGCTGGATGGCCGTGCCTTCCATGAACATGCCCATGATAAGCAGCAGGAAGTTGACGATCAGCATGAATACATATTTGTTGGAGATGGCGCCCAGGACCACATTCGCCAAAAACTGCGGGACTCCTTCCTTGGTCAGAACCCATCCGAACGAGGAGGCCGTGCTGACGATGAGCAGGATGCCCGCCGTGGTGATGACCGTCTCCTTCATAACCTTGAAAATGATCCTGGCGTTCAGCTCCCGGTAAACAATTCCCAGGATGAACGAATAGAGGATTGCCACCGAACCGGCTTCGGTCGCGGTGCAGATGCCGCAGCGGATGCTTCCGATGATGATGACCGGCATACATAACGGAGCGGCCGCTTTCTTGAACGCCTCCCAAAACGCACCCTTCGGCAGCGGCTCGGTCGCGGGGGGCTGGTAGCCGCGCTTTTTGGAAATGATGGTCACGAGAATCATCATCGAAAGGCACAGGAGCAGCCCGGGGCTGATTCCCGCCACAAACAGCTTTCCAATCGAGATGTTCGCAAGCGAACCATAGATGATAAGCCCGATCGAGGGCGGGATGAGCGGCGTGATGATCGAAGAGGTCGCCGTGACGACCGAAGAAAACGCGTTCGAAAATCCCGCCTTTTCCATCTCCGGAACGAGCATTTTGGCCTCCATCGCGGCGTCCGCCAGGTTCGAGCCGGACATGCCGCCCATCAGGGTGGAAAGCAGGACGTTCACCTGCGCAAGGCCGCCGTACATCCTGCGGGTGAGCACCACGCAGAAGTCCATGACGCGTTTGGTGATACCGGAATAGTTCATGACAATACCGGCGCAGACAAAAAATGGAATCGCCAAAAGCGGGATGCTCTCCACCCCTGAGATCATCCGCTGCGCGATGATCTGGGTCGGCACGGTCGTATTCATGGCAAAATAGAACGCCACGCCCGAGATGATCGAAGCGAAGACCGGGACGCTGAGCAGGAGCAGGGTCAGCATGATCACAAGGCAGCCAACAACGATATTCATGTGTCCTCCTCCTCATCCGAGAATATCTGCGGCGCAAACCGCATGCCCGCGAAATTGATCAGCATCAGCAGGCAGGAGATCGGCATGGCCGAATAGATTGCCGCGCTGGGGATTTTCAGGGTGTCCGTACGGCGGTTCATCGCAAGCATCTGTAAGAAGAGCTTGTAACCATTGAACAGTAAAAACAGCAATACCACCGTCACAGCAATATAGACAAACCAGGTGATTGCCTTACGCTGCTTCGGGCCCATCATATCCACAAAGACGTCCACCGACACGTGGCCGCCGTTGCGGATGGCCGCGCTTGCGCCAAAAAACAGGATCCATATAAAGCAGGCCAGCTGGACCTCCTCCACCCAGACAAGCGGGGAGTTCAGGAAATAACGGAACAGCACACCTGCAAAGGTGATGAGGATCAGAACTGTCGCCGCGGCAATCGCGATGAAAAGATCGATGTTTAAAATAGCCTTTAGAATCTTAACCTTTTGCGTCTTCATTTGTTCACCTTCTTATGGCAGGATGTGTTGGCTGGTCTCACAGCCGGCGGCAGCACTCCGGGGCTCCGGAGTACTGCCACCGTGGTATTCGGTTATTCTTTAGCCATTGATGATCCCCATGACAGTGTCATAAAGGCCCGGGCTCACGGTTTTTGCAATTTCCGAGGACTGGAACAGTTCCTTCATCGGCGCCAGGAATTCGGCTTTCTCTGCGTCGGTGAGCTCGATGATTTCAACGCCTTCTGCCTTGAATTTCTCGATCATCTCCGCATCCGAGGCCAGCGCGAGGTCATTGTTGAAAAGGCCGGCTTCTTCAGCGGTCTCACAGAGCCACTGCTGCTGCTCCGGTGTGAGGGAGTTATAGAAGGTGGTGCCGCAGAACCAGGTGGTGGTGGCCTTCGAATGGCCGTCCAGGGTCAGGTATTTCGCAACTTCCTGATATTTTCCGTTATACAGGACCGAAAGCGGATTCTCCAGCGCGTCGATGACGCCCTGCTGCAGAGCGGTGTAAACCTCGCCCAGGTTCATCGAAACCGAGCTCGCGTCCATCAGCTGGAACGCAACCACATGCATATTGGCGGTTGGGACGCGGATCTTGAGGCCCTTCATATCAGCCAACGAACGAACCGGTTTGGTTGAGAGGATATGACGTTCGCCATAGATCCAGTTGGCGGCCAGGATTTTCAGGCCGACCTTTTCTTCGAGCTGTTTGGACTGCTCTGCAAACCAGTCGGAATCGACCAGTTTCCAGACCTGATCCCAGGTGTCAAACACGCCGTATGCAACCGAGATCGAGAAATCCGGCACGCCGCGGTCGGCAAACATGCCGCCGTCGCCCAGCGTGATGACCGAGTCGCCCGCGATCATCTGGTCAACCAGATCGTTTTTGCTGCCGAGCTGGCTGGAGGGATAGAGTTCCACCTTCATGGTGCCGCCGCTTCTTTCTTCGAGCAGGCGTTTCCACTCGTTGGCCGCGAGGTCGATCGTTTCACCGGGATTGTTCTCGTAGCCGATCGAAAGGGTCACTTCCGGGGCGGCCGGGGCCGCTTCGGAGGATGCAGCCGGAGCTGCCGGTGCGGCCGGAGCCGCGCTGCTGGAAGGCGCAGCGTCCGAGCCGCCGCATCCCACGATCAGGGTTACCAACATCAATGCTGACAATAAAATGGCAAGCGTTTTTTTCATTGTGTTCTTCTCCTTCTCTTATATGGTTCTGTTTCTATCTCATCTGCCGCGCAGCGAGAAACCGTTTCAAAGCCGCCCTATGCCCGATGGCGGTAGACCTGGACGCCAAGATAATTTTCGAGCGCCTCCTGCAGGATGTCCGCCACATGCCCGCGCACAAAGCAGACATGATGCTCGAATCCGTTCTTGCAGATGTATTTCATAAGCTCCTGCAGTCCCGGCACATGACAATTTGCAAGGCCGCCCTTGGTCTGCAGCGGTTCGCCGGTGAAGTCCCCTTCCCCGACATATGCCTTCGCAATCCCCTGCTGATCATCGGTGGTGATCCGCAGGTAGGTCATCGGACCGGGCGCGACCTGTGCCTTGCAGGCGCCGAAGCACCGGTCTTTTCCAAGCGTGCTGCCCAGCACGTCCAGACATTCGATCTCCATCTCCTCGTTTTGGAAAAAGGATTTCGGGAAATTCGAGCAGTGCAGCGAAATACAGCGGTCGCGTTCCTCGCGGACATTGTTGTTCCAATCCATAAGCGCCGGGGCGCTTCCCGCCGCGAGATAGGCCGCCAGCATGCTCACAGCGCCGGTCACATCGCTTTCACAGGCGCTCGGCCTGCCCGCTTCGCCCATCATGCTCATCGCAAGGCAGGTGGCGCAGCCGTAGTTGTTTTCCACGCTGTCCCAGCACTGTACGGTGCTCGCCTGGCAGTCGAGCGAAGCGACACGCGCCTCAATCGCAAGGCAGAGCTTTGCCTGCCGGGTAATCTTTTCATTCGCAATGGAGTCCGGAATTTTCCCATAGGCGCGGATCGCGGCTTCCTTTTCCCGAACCGCTTCGCCGTCCGGCCAGTTGATCGCGTCAAAGAGGATCTCCGACATGTCCACCGTCTGCACGCTCACGCCAAGCCGCTGCAGGATTTTTTCGGAGAACCGCACCGTGTTAAACGCCACCGGCCTTGCGCCGAGCATGGCGATGCGCGAACCTCTCAAGCCGGTCACAACCCGGCAGACTGCCGCGAAACGTTCCAGGTCCTCCCGGAAAGCGGGGCTGTCAATTTTGCAGGTGTGGGTGGTGGTTTCGGTATAGCGGATGCCACGCTGGTAGAGGTTGTTGCAAAGCGAAATCTTTCCGCAGAAAGCGTCCCGGCGGTTGGCCATGTCGAGCTTGTCAAAATCGTCGTCGCATGCCTGCACCAGTACTGGAACGCCGAGCCCTGCCAGGTCGATCGCCTCCGCCACGCCGAGCTCCTCTCCAAAATTCGGCAGCACCGCGATGATACCGCTGATTTCGTCCGCGTGCTTTTTGAAGAGCGAGGCACAGGTTTTTGCCTCTTCATAAGTGAGCACCGCGCCGAGGTGGGTGTCCTGCTCGGAAACCATCACATACCCGTAGCCAAGGTCGTCAAGCAATTGCGTGATCTGCGCGCGCGCATAGAGTCCGCTCTGAAAAAATAATAATCCCCCGGCATAGCCGGGGGTATTTCATATGCGGGCAAAGCCCTATGATGCCAGCCGCACCTTAAGGTGCATATACGGTCTGCCATTTGCATGAGATTATTATCTACTACCCGTAAACGGGTCGTTATATTCTTTGAGTGTCATCTGGTCTTCAACTTGATCTTCTTTAAGTTGATTTTGTATGTACTCTGCTATTCTTGCGGCATTCTTACCGGCTGTATCAACGTAATACCCTCTACGCCAAAATGTTCTATTCCCATACTTATACTTCAAATTGGCATGCCGCTCGAATATGATTAAGCTGCTTTTACCTTTGAGGAACCCTACAAACCCCGCTACACTCATTTTGGGTGGTATTTCTATCAGCATGTGTATGTGGTCGAGGCATACCTCTGCTTCTATAATGTTAATTTCTTTCCATCTGCATAATTCTCGCAATATCTTCCCTATCTCAGCTCTATTCTCTCCATAGAACGCCTTCCTACGATACTTTGGCGCAAACACTATATGCTATTTGCAGTTCCACTTTGTATGTGCTAAACTATTCGTGTCCTTCATTGGACTTCCTCCTTTTGATATTTTGACTTGCAGTTGGCAGACCGCAGTTTCATTATATCAAAAGGAGTTCTTTTTTCTCGCCCCTCGCTAAAGCTTTTTCTCTACCACCGGCACAGCCGGTGGTTTCTCTACAACGAAAGGGCGGGCCGGGCAATCAGCCCGGCCCGCCCTTATATTCGGCTTTTTTCAGTTTCCGCCCCCAAATCCCGGGGGCTTTCTGATTTTCCAGAATATGGTGGATGGCATTATTCAATCCGTACCGCGAATCGCGGCGCAGACCTCGTCAAGGCAGTCCTGTGCGTGAGGCGCTATCCCCAGCATCTCTGCAAAAGCGTGAGGGACACCTTTATAGAGGAGCAGCCGAGACGCCACTCCCGCATCCGCAAGCTTCCGCGCAAAAAGCGCATCCTCCGGACACAGGTAGTCGTACTCCGCGCAGATCATCGTGAGCGGAGGCAACCCATGAAAGTCCGCCGCCAGAAGCGGGGACACGCCGGGAAGGGGTTCTCCGGAGCGAGCCGGTAATCGGGCGCTATCACGGTGCAACGGGCTTTCGCTGCAACGTATTTGCAAAGATTGTCATAAAGCTCGGCGGAGCCCGCCAAAAAGCCGCCGCCATGCAGAAAAAGCGCGGGCGGCGGCCGTAACAGGCCGCCGCAGCGGTAAACGCTCAGGGGGATTTCATCTTTAGCGGAGTGCAGAATCCGCCTGTCCACCCGCACCCCGTCCGACAGATCCCTGCTTGGGAAACCCATCTGCGCGCGCAGGGCTTCGATATCCCCTTCAGCGAGCCGGTCAGGGTCCGCCGGATAAACGAGCTCCGGCGCTTTCCTGCAGATGGGATAGACCGACGGGTCAAGCGTCCCGCGCCGATGTCCGGGGCTCTGCCGGATGATCGAAACAAGCCCGTTTGGCAGAACTTCTTCTCGGATGGTTTCCATCACGCGGTCAGCAGGTGCGCCGCGATCATCGCGAACGGCAGGGTGATGATGGTCCGCTCGAGGAAGATGATCACAAGCTGCTTAAAGTTGATCGAAAGCGAGGATTTCATCAGAAGCGCGCCAGTTTCCGACATATAAATGAGCTGGTTCAAAGAAACGATCGCGATGACAATGCGGGAATATTCAGAAGTTACCGTCGCGCCGCCCACGACAGCCGCCATCAGCTGATCCGGAAAACCGATCAGAAAGGTCGGCGCAACCGCCGCGGCTTCCGGAATCTGCAGAAGGTTCAGAAGCGGGACAAAAGGATATGAAAGGATATCAAACACCGGCGTGTACTCCGCCAGAATGAGCGCGATGGTGGCCAGCGCCATGATGACCGGGGTCAGCCCGATCCAGATGTCGGCGGTGTTCTTCAGGCAGAGCCTGGCGAGCGGACCCGCAGACTTGACCGATTGCGCTTTTGCCAGGCCTCGGTTCATTGCGAACGAAAAACGCGAGGTATTTGCCGGGAGCTGCTGCGGAACCGCATTGCAGACGCCTTTATAATAGGTGTCCTTTTTGGTACCGAGCGGGTAGATACGCGCGCAGATGATTGCGCAGGCAACGCCGGCGATGCAGACGGTGCCGTAAATCGGGAAGAAATAATGCTTCAGATGCAGATTTTGGATGTGTACGAGCACCGCCGATATGCCCACCAGCGAGAAGCAGGTGGACACGACACTCGCTTCGCGGTCGGTATAGTAGCCGTCCTCATACTGGCCGACGGTAATCATGACCGCGACCGGCGGCGCCGCGAGCCAGGAGGCGATGCAGTCGAGCGCCGAACGGCCCGGCAGCTTGAATACCGGACGCATGATCTTTTCCGCCATGACGCCGCAGAACTCCATGAAACCGAAGTCGGTGAGGAATACGATCAGCCAGGTGCACAGGGTGATCAGACCGCCGAGCCAGACGACCATATTGTAAGCAACGGTTCCGGTCAGTTCCCCGACGATGAATTCGGGCCCGACCTGCAAAAAGACCATGACAATGAAAATACCGCCCAGCGCACGGATGATGACCCAGAACCACTCGACGTCGAACAGGTCCTTCATCATCTTATGTTCCATGATGAATCTGGGCTTCGCAAGTTTGGCGAGCAGGCTCAGAATTGCGGAAACCGGGGTGATGGTGACACAGAGCCAGGCGATGACTGGCTCGATATAGACCATCAGCGAATCCGAAAGGATGCTGACGCCGATCGTCCAGTCCCCGTTCCATTTTATCGGGATCAAAAACAGCGCAAGGCCGGCAAATGAACAGAGAAGGAACTTTGTGTAGGCAGAAGGGGTGTTGACCCCCTCGATCATTGTTCCAACGGCGGGACAGACATCCGACGGGGCAGCTGGCTCAGATTTTACCGCAACATTTTTATCCTCCATTTTATCTCCTCCAATTTCCGCTGTTGGCCGCGTAATTATATATCATGAAATCATTGAAGAGCTTTGCCGCAAGGATGGCTGTGTGCTTATTGAAGTCGGTGGTCTGGTTCACCTCGGTGATTACAAATCCGGCCGCTTCCGGGGCGAGGATCTTGAGGAATTCCTGCAGGTCGTAGGAGGAATAGCCGCCCACCTCCGGGCCGGCTGAACCGGGCGCGACCGCCGCTTCAAAAACATCGATGTCCAGCGAGATGACGAATTTTTCCGTGTTCTTTTTGAGGATCGCAAGGGCTTCTTTGGCCGACTCAGCGATGCCGAGCTTATAGAAGGTCTGTGGGGTCATCACATGGGAACCGTGGTTCACAATGTAATCATAGAATTCCGGCTTCTCGTAGGCGCGGATGCCGAAGTGGATCACGTTGTCGCCGTTGACGCGCGGAAGCTTCATAATGTTGCCGCAGGGATGGCCGTGGGAGAGGTTGCCGTATTTGCGCAGGTCGTTGTAAAAGTCGCAGTGGGCATCCATATAGATGACGCCGATGTTTCCTTCGCAGGCGTTATGAACAGCGCGCACACTTGGGTAGTGGATCGAACAGTCCCCTCCCACCACAACCGGCGTAAAGCCCTCGGCAATGACCTTGGAGACATTCTCGGTGATCCTGTCATTGCTGTATTCCCAATCGGTAACGATGTAATCGTCGATATTACCAAAGTCCTTGATCATCATGTCGTTCAGATCCACCACACGGTTCGATTCGATGTCAAAGATCCGGTTATCCCGGACATATCCCCAGGCGAGCTGCATGGCCTCACGAACCGAGGCCGGACCGGTGCGCTGTCCAGATGGGCCGATGCAGCCGCCCTGGTCCCACTCGGTCCCGATAAAGCCATACTTATACTTTGCGTTTGCATCTGTGTTGAAATTGACGTCATAATTAGCCTGCATAAATAATTCCTCCCGTTATCATGAAGTTATTTTTCTTCGGTGAGATAGGCCAGGGCAATCCGGCACAGGCAGGAGAATTCACTGCCAACCCGGATCTCGCCCACAAGGTTCAGAAGCTGATACGCATCGAGCAGGTCAAAGCCGAAATGCTTTTCCATCACACGGGCGAGTTCAGCGTAGCCGTACTGCATCGCCATTGTGAGGTTCTGGGCGCCGAGCGGGACCAACACGCCAAGATAGGTTTCATCGAGCAGCTGCGGCCAGCTTTCGCAGGTTGACCGTCCACGCGGAAGAATGTTCACGCGCACCTCGACGACTGCCTGGCATTCGAGCGCGCAGCCGGTTATTTCCCCATCGCCCTGGCAGGCGTGCACATCTCCGAGCGAAAGCAGCGCGCCTTCGACGTTTACCGGCAGAAGCACCGTGCTGCCAGCCTTCACAGCCGGTATATCGATGTTCCCGCAGAAGTCCCTCCCCATCTTTCCAGAGGAGCAGCGGTCCTCCTTCGGCGCAACCCCAATGGTCCCAATGAAAGGGCTGGTCGGAATCTTGATCTCCCGCTTTTTGTCATGGCTTTTAAAATGGACAAAGCCATCCGCGATACGGCAGATCTTGGTCCGCGGCTCAAGCGGCGGCTGGAGGCTTCCGGCCGCATTTTGCAGTGCGCCCAGCCCCGAAAAGATCGCCGTGTAACCCTCCCCTCTCCAGTATCCGGGTTCAATTCGCAGAATCTCCACCGCGAGGGTGTCGCCGGGTTTCGCGCCTTCGATATAGACCGGGCCGCTCAGGGGGTTTGTGCCGCCGCCTTTTTCATACAGGACAGAAAAATCCTGATAGAGGTCGTTTTCCGTCCGGATGAGGCTCACATCCGCGTCCTCGGTTTCAAACCTGATCCGCTCCCCCGGCGACACGCGCAGCACAGCAGGAGCTTCCTTATCAAAGAGGAACTGCCGCGTCTGCAGCGGTACGGTTTTCATCTGATCCATGCAAAGACCTCCGTTTCCTTTTCCGACAGCTAACATGTTAAATGATTTATTTCATTATAAAATAGTCGTTTAGAAATGTCAAACAATAAATTTACGTGGAAATCGCTAAATTTCAGCGTGTTTTTTGTACGAGCAAAGAATTATATCCCCCATTGACTTTCCGTCTTATCTTGTTATAATGATTGCAACAACTAACATGTTACATAATTTGATCAAAGGCCATTTTGAATCAGGAGGAATTTACGTGGAAACATTGGCAATTAACGGCGGTCGCGCGGCTATCGATTACAAGCTGCCGACCATTATGAACAGTTCCGGGCGGGATTTCGGCGCGGAAGAAATGGAGCAGATCTCCGAAGTCATCGCGGCTGGCAATCTCGGCTTCATCGGGGGAACCAAGATCAAGGACTTTCAGAAGATGTGGGAGGAAAAATACGGCGTGGAGAAGGCGGTCTGCGTTTCCTCCGGTACCGCGGCCTTACACACCGCTATCAACTTTTTGAACCTGGGCGCCAACGACGAGGTCCTCATCCCCGCCATCACCGATATAGGCAGCGTGCTCGGCGTGATGCTACAGGGCGCGGAACCGGTTTTTGTCGACGTCGATCCCATCAGCCAAAATATCGACCCGGACGACATCGAACGCCACATCACGCCGCGCACCAAGGCGCTCATGGTGGTTCACCTCTATGGATATCCCTGCGACATGGATCGGATCATGCCGATTGTCAAAAAGCACAACCTTTTCCTCATAGAAGACTGCGCGCAGGCACACATCGCACGTTATAAAGGCAGGCTGGTCGGCACCTTCGGGGACGTCTCCTGCTTCTCGTTCCAGCAGTCGAAACACATGACCACCGGCGACGGCGGCATGGTGATGGCGCCGAAAGACGAGCTCTGCGGACGCAAGCTGGTTCACTGTCACGACAAGGCCTGGCCGCGTGAAGTGTACCGCGACCATCTCTTCCTCGCGCCCAACTACCACATGACCGACCTGCAGGCTGCAGTCGGCATTGCACAGTTCAACAAGCTGGAACGGCTGGTTGCGCAGCGCCGCGAATCGGCCCTGTATCTTTCCCGGCTGCTTTCGGACATCGACGGGCTTTACCCACCGGTCGACACTGAACTGGGAACCCAGACCTTTTTCGAATACGCGCTTGCATTCGATCCCGAAAAGTTCACCGCCGGAAATAAGGAGATGGCAGCCGCGCTCGTAGCCGAAGGGATGGCCTGTGCGCCGGGCTACCTGCCGCATCCGATTTATATGTATGATGTGGTGACTCACAACTATCATATGGAGCTGGGGATGTGCCCGAACGCGGTTGAAGCCTGCAAGCACATGCTGTTCATCCCCTGGAGTGAAAAGCATACCAAACAGCATGCGGAAGATATCTCAAAAGCGCTTCACAAGGTGCTCGGTTCCTATAAAAAGTAATTCGCAGCGCTAGCGCCGGAAATCTCTCCCGAAAAAAAAAAGGGGGGGGTGGACAGCATCTATCCAGCCCCCGTACTCAAACGGATAGCGTTCCTCCTCTGCGCCTACAGAAGGCCCCCTCCATTATGAAAGGATGATGACCATGAAATTGACCGCCGCGGAATGCGATTCCCTGCAAAATTACTGCGCCAAATTCCGTCGGGATCTGATCAAACAGCTCCACAGCATCCAAACCGGGCATCCCGGGGGATCGCTCTCCTGCTGCGAAATCCTGACGGTGCTCTACTTTGCAAAGGCAAACATCGCCCCGTCGAACCGCTCGGATCCGGAACGCGACTGGATAGTGCTCAGCAAAGGGCACGCCGCGCCCATGCTTTACCGCATCCTTGCGGAAAAGGGCTTCTTTCCCAAAGAGGAGCTCGCCACCCTCCGTCAGGCCGGCAGCCGCCTGCAGGGGCATCCCTGCCCGTCGCAGGTGATGGGAAAGAGCCCGAACGCCGCGACGGGCACGATGTGGCGGCGTGAGCTGCCGTCCGGCCCGCTCGGCGCGGCCTATGCCGCCTGCGTGGGCGTGGCGCTTGCCAATAAGGTTTCCCAACGGAAAAATTATGTCTACGCGGTGCTTGGCGACGGCGAATGCAACGAAGGCGTGATCTGGGAAGCCGCGATGTCGGTGAGCAAGTTCGGTCTTGACCGCCTGATTACGATTGTCGACCGCAACCATGTTCAGCTCGACGGCACAAGCGATGAAATCCTGCCGCTCGGCGACCTCGCCGCAAAATTCGCGGCGTTCGGGCTCTTTCCCATCACCTGCGACGGGCACGATGTGGCGGCGCTCTCTGACGCGATCGACACGGCCAAATCCGCTGGGAAGCCCTGTGTCATCCTTGCGGAAACGGTCAAAGGCAAGGGAGTTTCTTTCATGGAAGGCAAAAATGAATGGCACGGCAAGCCGATTGGAGACGCGGACTATGCCAAAGCGACGGCGGAACTGGGAGGTAACAAATCATGGGAATAACAATCCGTGAGGCTTATGGAAACGCGCTTGCCAAATACGGGCGCGGGGACGACCGGATCGTAGTACTCGACGCGGATGTTTCCTCCTCCACCAAGTCCGGTATTTTTGCCGCGGCCTGCCCGGAGCGGTTCTTCAATGTCGGGATTTGCGAGCAGAATATGGTGGCGATGGCGGCCGGAATGGCCGCAGCGGGAAAAATCCCGTTTGTCAACACCTTTGCGGTTTTCCTCGCAACGCTCGGTTCGCTTTCCGCGCGGGAGCTGATTGCCTACGCAGATCTCAATGTAAAACTGATAGGCGCTTATGGCGGCCTTTCCGATTCCTATGACGGCGCAAGTCATCATTCCATCGAAGACCTGGCCTTTTTCCGCGCGATTCCAGGCATGACTGTCCTGGTGGCTTCGGATGAAGTGCTGACCGAAAACCTCATCCGGCTGGCTGTCGAAACGCCGGGCCCGATGTACATCCGCCTTTCCCGTGACGAAATGGAGCACCTCTACCCGAAGGATGAAACCTTCGCCATCGGCAAGGGCAAGGTTCTGCGCGACGGGTCGGATGTAGTCATCTTTGCCTGCGGCGTGATGAGCGGCCGCGCGCTGGAAGCCGCAAAGCTGCTCGCGGAGAAAGGCATTCGCGCCGCGGTGGTTGACCTGTTCTCTCTGAAACCTGTCGACGCGGAGCTGATTCGCCGCTACGCGCAAAAAACCGGGGCAGTGGTTGCCGCGGAGGAGCACAACGTGATCGGCGGGTTGGGGAGCTCCGTGGCCGAAGTTCTCGCGGATGCCGGGCTTGGCGTCAAGCTGGAAAGAATCGGCGTGCAGGACACTTTCACCGAAAGCGGTTCCTACGCCGCACTTTCAAAAAAATACCATCTGCTGCCGGAAGATATCGCCGCCGTCGCAGAACGCGCGGCCGCAGCCAAGAGGCAGCATCCGTAAACGCTTCAAGGCGCCGGAGGACGCGCTGCCGCAGGCCCTTCAACCGATTCCTCTGATATAAAATGAACAGCCGGTTAAACCGGCTGTTCATTTTATATTACGCTGCGGACATATCTTACAGAGGCTTGCATTTAGCCGGATGATTGCAAATTTGACATGTTACTGTTTGGAATTTACAGATTGACGTTTCATGCTTGGTTATATATAATACAATTAAACTGGTAATAATCGTAACACGTTAGATGGTAATTGTATAAGAGGTGACACTATGGAATGGACCGACAATACACCGGAAGTCAAAATCAGCAAAGTTTTACTAAACAAGCAGGTGTATAATATTCTTTTTGACTGGATCGTGGAGGACCGTCTCAAGCCCGGAACCAAGCTGAGCGTTGCAAAGCTGAGTGAGGAACTTGGCGTCAGCCGCTCCCCTGTGGCCGCGGCTTTAAGCTCCCTTGAGCGGGACGGTTATCTGGAAATCAAGCCGCAGTACGGGACTTTTGTGCGGGAACTTACCTTTGAAGAGCTGGATGTCATCTATCAGGCACGCGCGGCACTCGAGCGGGTGGTTGTGCTCTGTGCAACCCGTAAGGCGAGTCACCGCAGGCTGATGGAATACCGGCAGCGGTTTGAGGCATATCAAAATATGCAAACTTTCACCGAGGGGCATCTGCGTGAGATCTTCGATCTGGATATCGAGCTTCACAATTATTTCGCTGAGTTCCTGCCGGAGGTCGTCTGTAAGGAATATACAAATATCTGCAATCTGACAAGGCGCAGCCGCCTTTTGAATCTCAATCACTCGATGCAGAACAAAAGCTCCTCCTTCGTATCCGAAAATATTGTTGTCCACATCAAAATTATTGACGCTATGCTGCAGGGAGATGTGGGAATGGCAATCAGCCTGGTGGAGGAAGACGTCCTGTCAACGAGGGACAACGTGCTGAAAATAAAAACTTTTTCCGCTCCCGGCGGACACTGAAGCATACAGCTCAAATCAAGCCAAAGCAAGCCTGCGCGTTTTTCATACATCAATATATGTTGTCTCACTACCACAAAGCATGCTATAATAACAATTATGTATCGGCTTAATTAATCGCCTAAAATACTTGATTTTTGAGGGGCAGTTTATGATTAAAGTCCTATTTGTCTGCCACGGCAACATCTGCCGCAGTCCGATGGCCGAATTTATTTTCCGTGATCTCGCCGCAAAACACGGGGTCAGCGCCGCCGTCCAAACCGCGTCCGCCGCCACAAGCGCCGAGGAAATCGGCAACCCGGTCTACCCCGCCGCCAAATGCAAGCTGCTGGAGCACGGCATCACCTGCGAAGGCAAGCGTGCGGTCCAGCTGACCCGCGCCGACTATGAAAATTACGATTACCTGATCGGCATGGAAAACCGCAACCTCATAAACATGCAGCGGATTTTAGGCCCGGACAAAGACCGCAAGGTTTTCCGGCTGCTCGATTTCTCCCCCCGGCCGCGTGACATCTCAGATCCATGGTATTCGGATGATTTTGACACTGCTTGGAAAGATATCTGTGAAGGCTGCGAGGCGCTGCTCCAATATCTGGCCAAACGCGGTGAACTCTGCGCATAAAATTTTTCAAACCGCCCGGAAAGGTGTTGACTTTTCCGGGCGGTTATATATAATAATATATGAACAATATTTCATATGAATGGTTGTGAAGATATGCTTGATCAAAACGACGTTGAACGCTGCGAATACATCCACGCGCATGAAGATATCATCCGCAAAGTCACCCAGGAGATGCCGGAAGATGAAATCCTTTATGATCTGGCCGAACTTTTCAAAATTTTTGGCGATTCCACCCGGATCAAAATCCTCTATGTGCTCTTCGAATCCGAGATGTGCGTCTGCGACATCGCGCAGCTTTTGAACATGACCCAGAGCGCCATCTCCCACCAGCTGCGTGCGCTCAAACAAAGCAAGCTCGTCAAATACCGCCGCGAAGGCAAAACCGTCTTTTACTCCCTTGCGGATGGACATGTCCGCACGATCATCAACCAGGGCATGGAACATGTCGCTGAATAGAATGAATCTTTCATTGGAGGGATATCTTATGAAAAAGCACTTTAAACTGCAGGATCTCGACTGTGCAAACTGCGCCGCCAAGATGGAAAACGCTGTGAAAAAGCTGGATGGTGTAAACGACGTTGCCATCAGCTTCATGACCCAGAAAATGACCATTGACGCGGACGACGCCCGTTTTGACGAAATCATGCGCGAAGTCGTCAAAACCTGCAGAAAGATCGAACCTGACTGTACCATCTGCCTGTAATTTTCCGCATCCCGAAATTGCGACGATAGAGGGGTTATACGATGAATAAAAAACAAAAACTGACCTTATACCGGATTCTGGGCGCCGCGGTGCTCTTTGCGGCGGCGCTGCTGCTCCCGGCGCAAGGACCGCTGCGGTTGGTTGCCTTTCTGGGGCCTTACGCGGTCATCGGCTACGACGTGCTCTGGCGCGCGGGCCGCAATATTTTTCGTGGGCAGGTCTTTGATGAGAACTTCCTGATGGCGCTGGCTACAGTTGGCGCATTCTGCACCGGAGAATATCCGGAAGGCGTGGCCGTTATGTTGTTCTACCAGGTTGGTGAACTCTTCCAGAGCTATGCTGTAGGCCGTTCCCGCCAGTCGATTGCCAGCCTCATGGATATCCGGCCCGATTATGCCAATATCGAGCGGGACGGACAGCTCCTGCAGGTTGATCCGGATGAGGTCGCGGTCGGCGATGTGATTGTTGTCAAGGCGGGAGAAAAGATCCCGCTTGACGGCGTGGTGCTCGAGGGCGCCTCGGCGATCGATACCGCCGCGCTCACCGGCGAATCGCTGCCGCGAAACGTAGAGTCCGGCGACGACGTGATCAGCGGCTGCGTAAACCTCAGCGGCCTCATCCACGTGCGGGTCACCAAGGCGTTTGGAGAGTCCACCGTGGCAAAAATTCTCGATCTCGTGGAGAACGCAGGCAGCAAAAAGGCACGTGCCGAGAATTTCATCACCCGGTTCGCCCGCTGGTATACGCCCGCAGTGGTCACCGCGGCCCTGCTGCTCGCAGTGATCCCGCCGCTTACGATGGGGCTGCCGTGGTCCGACTGGGTCCACCGGGCACTCATCTTCCTGGTCATCTCCTGCCCATGCGCGCTGGTCATTTCGGTGCCGCTCTCCTTCTTCGGGGGGATCGGCGGCGCCTCAAAAACCGGTATTCTCGTCAAGGGCGGCAACTACCTCGAGGTGCTCGCGGACACCGAAATCGTGGTCTTTGACAAAACCGGCACTCTGACCAAAGGCGTTTTCAACGTCACCGCGATCCATCCGGACGAATTCTCGGAAGCCAAGCTGCTCGAACTGGCCGCTTACGCGGAATGCTTTTCCGACCATCCAATCTCCCGCTCGCTGCGGGAGGCCTACGGCATGGAGATCGACCAGAGCCGCGTCACCGGCGTGGAAGAACTCTCCGGCCGCGGCGTACGCGCCACGGTTGGCGGACAGATGGTCTGCGCGGGCAACGACAAACTGATGGACGAAATCGGCGTGGCATGGCACCCCTGCCATAAAGTTGGAACCACCGTTCATGTGGCGGTCGACGGGGCCTATGCCGGGCACATCGTCATCTCCGACGAACTCAAGCCCGATGCGAAAGCGGCAATCGCCGCGCTGAAGGCGCAGGGCGTGCGTAAGACGGTCATGCTGACCGGGGACGCGAAAGCGGTCGGCGAAAGCGTGGCAAAGGAGCTCGGGCTCGACGAAGTCCACGCCCAGCTGCTGCCCGCCGACAAGGTCGGCCGGGTCGAAGCGCTCCTTTGCGAAAAGTCCCCGAAGGGCAAGCTTGCCTTCGTGGGTGACGGCATCAATGACGCGCCGGTCCTTTCCCGCGCCGACATCGGCATTGCGATGGGGGCGCTCGGTTCCGACGCGGCGATCGAAGCGGCTGATATCGTGCTGATGGATGACAAGCCGTCGAAAATCGCTTCCGCTATGCGCATCTCGAAAAAAACGCTGCGTATCGTGCGTCAGAATATTGTCTTTGCGCTTGGCGTCAAGGCGTTGGTTCTCATACTGGGTGCGTGCGGCCTTGCGAACATGTGGGAAGCTGTCTTTGCTGATGTGGGCGTATCGGTCATCGCGATCCTCAACGCTTCCCGCGCGCTGCGTCCCGACAAATGACCAAAAAGCCCGCTTCGGCGGGCTTTTGAGCGCCTTGGGCAGCTTGACTTTTTCTGCTGCCGGGCCTATAATTTTGTTACGTATCAATCGCGGCTAGATGAAAGCGGACAGGCCTTCCAAACCGGCCCGTCCTGAAATGAGGGACAATATCATTGCTTACACTCGAACAGATCACATGGGGCGCTCCTGGCGGGGAACGCGTCCTGAAAGGCGTTGACCTTTCGATCCCGGACGGCAAGCTCATTGTCGTCACCGGGCCGAACGGCGGCGGCAAGACTACCATCGCCAAGCTGATCGCCGGGCTTGAAAAGCCCGATTCCGGCCGTATCCTGCTCGACGGAGAGGACATCACCGGCCTTGATATCACCGGGCGCGCCCGGCGCGGCATCAGCTACGCCTTCCAACAGCCGGTACGCTTCAAAGGCGTGACCGTGCGCGACCTGGTCGAACTGGCGGCAGGCGGATCGCTTTCGGAGGACAAACTCTGCGAAATTCTCAGCCGGGTGGGGCTATGCGCCCGGGAATATGTCGACCGCGAGGTAAACGGCAGCCTTTCGGGCGGCGAAATCAAGCGTATTGAAATCGCAACCGTGCTCGCGCGGCACACCCGCATCTCCATCTTCGACGAGCCCGAAGCGGGCATCGACCTCTGGAGTTTCTCGAATCTCATCAGTGTCTTTCAGGAGATGCGCGAGAGCCTGGATGGGACGCTCATCATCATCTCGCACCAGGAGCGGATCCTCTCGATCGCGGACGAGCTGGTTGTGATCGCTGACGGGCTTGTACAGGAGCGCGGCCCGCGCGATAAGATCCTGCCAAAGCTGCTTGGCGGCGAGGAACGCTGCGGCCATTGCCCCAACCTGGAGGAGGGAACTGCATCATGAATCATGTCACTCAGGAGCTGCTCGCGGCTGTTTCCGATTGGGCCGGCTCTTTTTCAGGCGCGTTTAATATCCGCGAGGACGGCGGATGCGCGGGCCGCCAATCGACCGAACACGTCAAAATCGAACCCAAACAATTTCAGCCGGGCCTTGATATCCGCATCCTGCCCGGGACCCATGGTGAAACGGTTTCGATTCCCGCCATCGTCACTCACGGCAATGTGGATGACCTGGTCTACAACGACTTCTTTGTCGGCGAAGGCGCTGACGTGACCATCGTCGCGGGCTGCGGCGTGCATACCGAGGATGCCTCGGCTGCCCGACACAACGGTATCCATCGCTTTTTCCTTTCGAAAGGCGCGCATGTCCGCTATGTGGAAAAGCATCTCGGGACCGGCCATGGCACCGGTCTGCGGTCGATCGATCCGGTCACCGAAGCGACCCTTGAAGAGGACGCGGTGCTCGAGATGGACACCTCCCAGATCGGCGGCGTGGACCGCACGACCCGCACTATGAAGGCGACGGTCGGCCCGCGCGCCAAATTGCTCATCCACGAACGCCTTTTGACCGAGGGCGATCAGCAGGCCAAAACGGATTTCGAAGTCGTGCTCGATGGCGAGGACTCCGGCGTCGATCTCATCTCCCGTTCGGTGGCGCGCGGCAATTCCCATCAGGCCTACCGTTCCCGTATCGTCGGAAACGCGCGCTGCACCGGCCATTCGGAGTGCGACGCCATCATCGCGGACAACGGCACGGTGGACGCCGCCCCCGAGCTCACCGCCAGCCATGGCGACGCGGCCCTCATCCACGAAGCTGCTATTGGCAAGATCGCGGGTGAGCAGATCCTCAAGCTGCGCACCCTGGGGCTCACCGAATCGGAAGCCGAAGCGAAGATTGTCGCCGGGTTCCTCAAATAAACATCACCGCAAAAGCGGCCCGCCGGAGATTCCCGGCGGGCCGCTTCTTGTATCCGTCTTTTTTTGGAGGTGTTCCCCGGCCGGGCCCATTTTACAGCAGCATTGGGCCCGGCTGGGGAACGGGGTTAAATCAACTTTGGAAGCGGCAGGCTCATCTGCCGTCATGGGATGGGGCGGGCGGACTGCTTTCGCTTTTGCAGCCGCAGCATCCGCGCCCGCCTTTGCAGCCGGAGCAGCCGACACATTCACCGTTTTTGGCCTTGCGGAAAGCGTATCTTGCCGCAAAGAACATCAAAAGCACCAACCCGCCAAAGATCACCCAGGTAATCATAAAAGCCTTCCTTTCCGCCGCGCCATCCAATGTCGTTCCCGTCGGCCCCGCGGCGAGGCGGCCGGTCTTTTTCCGTTATTTTCTTCAGGCATTCACGCCAACCGGAAGCGCTTTGGGGTTCTTCTTATCCGGATTGCAGCTTCGGAAAAGCAGCCACAGCAGCACCGCCACACATATAAGCGCCAGCACCTGCCCAATCCCGAACGGCACTCCGTAGAACAACGCCCCACCCAGCTGGTTGATGATGAAGCCCATCACATACGCCATACCGGTCATATAGCCGATTGCGAACCAGGTCCATTTTGCGCTCATCATCTCGCGCCGGATCGCCCCGATTGCCGCGAAGCAGGGCGCGCAGGTCAGGTTGAACACCATGAAGGCCAACGCGCTCGCGCTGGTTGTGAACAGCCCCGGCAGCGCCGCCAGCAGCGCGGGGTCGTCCTCGGCCACTTCGCCAAGCCCAAACAGCACCCCAAAAGTTGCAACCACATTTTCCTTTGCGACAAGCCCGGTCACACTCGCGACAGCCGCCTGCCAGTTGCCGAATCCCAACGGAAGGAACAGCGGCGCGAGCACGCCTCCGATCGCCGCCAACATGCTGGCGTTCTGGTCGTCCACCAGGCCGAACCCTTCCGGGCCAAAGCCGAAGTTCTGCAAAAACCAGATGACCCCGCAGGCCACAAAGATCACCGTACCGGCTTTAATGATAAACGCCTTGCCGCGCTCCCACATGTGGATCAGCACGCCCTTCGGCGCCGGAAAGTGATACTGCGGCAACTCCATGACGAACGGCGCCGGATCGCCCGCGAACATCTTTGTTTTTTTGAGGATGATGCCCGAGATGATCACCATGAAGATTCCGAAGAAGTAGGTCGCCGGCGCCATCCAGGTGATCTTTGGGAACACCGCGCCCGCGATCAGCGCAATAATCGGCAGCTTCGCCCCGCACGGGATAAAAGTCGTTGTCATAATCGTCATCCGCCGGTCCTTCTCATTCTCGATCGTGCGGGTCGCCATAATGCCCGGCACCCCGCAGCCGGACGAGATCAGCATCGGGATAAAGCTCTTGCCCGAAAGCCCGAATTTACGGAAGATGCGGTCCATGATGAACGCCACGCGCGCCATATACCCGCAGTCCTCCAGAATGGACAGGAAGAAGAACAGGATGAACATCTGCGGCACAAAGCCGAGCACCGCGCCCACACCGCCGATGATCCCGTCGACGAGCAGGCCGATGAGCCATTGCGCTGCTCCCGCGCTCTCCAAAAGGCCGGTCACAGCGGGCTGGATTGTCTCGGCAAACAGCGTGTCGTTCATCCAGTCGGTCACAATGGTGCCGAGCCACGAAACCGACACATAGTAAACAACATACATGATAACCGCAAAGATCGGCAGCGCCAGCCATCGGTTGGTCACCACCTGGTCGATCTTGTCCGAAACGGTCATCCCAGCGCGGCGTTTCTGTACACAGTTCTTGACCAGCCTGGCAATATACTGGTAACGTTCGTTGGTAATGATGCTTTCGCTGTCGTCGTCAAATGCCTTTTCGCAGCCCGCGATGATCTCTTCCACCTGTTTGCGCGCATCGACGGGAAGCGAAAGCTTCGCCATCGCTTTTTCATCCCGCTCAAACAGCTTGATCGTGTTCCAGCGCAGGCTTTCCGCCGGCACTATCCCCTCGATGAGACGCCCAATCTGTCCGAGCGCCTCCTCGACCTTTGCGTCGAAGGTGTGCTGCGGCGTTGTTTTCATCCCGGTCTTTGCCATTTCCACCGCGCGCCGGGCCACCTCATGCGACCCGGCCCCTTTTACCGCGGATGTTTCGATGATTTCGCATCCCAGCGCCTCGGAAAGCTTTTGCGTGTCGATTGCATCGCCATTTTTCTTGACGATGTCGATCATATTGAGCGCGATAATCACCGGAATCCCCATTTCGGTCAGCTGGGTGGTGAGATAAAGGTTGCGTTCGATGTTCGAAGCGTCCACCAGGTCGACCACCACGCTCGGCCGCTCCTCCATGATGTAGTCCCGCGTCACTACTTCCTCCAGTGTGTACGGCGATAGCGAATACACGCCCGGCAGGTCGGTCACGATGACATCCTTGTGCCCTTTGAGCCTGCCCTCCTTCTTTTCCACCGTGACTCCCGGCCAGTTTCCCACGTACTGGCTCGATCCGGTCAGGTCGTTAAACATCGTCGTTTTCCCGCAGTTCGGATTGCCTGCGAGCGCAATCTTGATTGTCATATGCATCCTCCCCATCTTTGTTCCGTCGTTAGTCATTGCTAACCCGTGTTCGTAAAAATCTTCAGTCCACAAAGATATTCTGCGCGTCGCCCTTGCGGATCGACAGCTCGTAACCGCGCACCGTCACCTCAACCGGATCGCCCAGCGGCGCCACCTTGCGCACATAGATGGAGGCCCCTTTGGTGATCCCCATATCCATGATCCGCCGCTTAAGCGCCCCTTCGCCTCCAAGTTTGGCCACCGTGACCGTTTCCCCGCATTTGATTTCCCGCAATGTTTTCATGAGATTCCCTCCTCTATCATGATCCGGTTCGCCATCGCTTTGCTCAGCGCAATCCGGGTATCCTTGATATTTACGATCAGGTTCCCGCCTAGCTCGGACACGACTGTCACCTCTCCGCCTTCCACAAAGCCCAGGCTTTCCAGAAACCGCCTCGTTTCATCCTTTCCATGGATCATTTTCACTTTGCTCCGGCTGCCTGTCTGTGCCATTGTCAACGGCATAATCTTTACCATCCCTTTCTGTTAGGGTCTGCTAACTTTCTCATTAAAGACATGGGTTAGCTTGAACTAACCCTTTCTATTTATGTAGTTTACACTTGCTAACTTGATTTGTCAAGCATTTCCTAAAAATTTTTCCATCGCGTCTTTTTTCTCCACATGTTTGCCCGCGAAGAAAAACCGGGCCGCGCAGCCATTGCCGCGCGGCCCGGTTTTCCTTATTTTTTCAGGCTTTCCCGATAGACCACATCCACAGAAAGGGTCATCCGGGAGGCCGGCTTCACACCGCTGATCATATCATACAGTGTCCGCGCGGCGGTCATGCCCATAATCCCCATCTTGTTGTCAACCGAAGTGAGTTCCGGACTGCTGACCTCGGTGTAGACCGAATTGTTAAAACCGGCCACTTCCACATCCTGCGGCACCCGCTTGCCGAGTTTTTTCAACGCCTTGATGCCGCCGACCGCCGCGATATCCTCCCCGAAGAGGATCGCGGTGATCAGAGGATTGCGTTCGAGCAGCCTGCGAGTGGAATCCATGCCGCCTTCGATGGAACAGACCCCGCGGTGGATATTGTCCCGGTTGCAGGCAATCCCCATCCGTTCAAACGCCTCCAGATAGCCCTGACATTTCTGCCGGGAACTGGCGTTGTCAAAGTCCTGCACAAAACCGATCTGGGTGTGCCCGCGCCGCAGAAGGCTTGTCACGCATTCACAGACGCCTCCGCGGTCGTCACAGAGAATGCCGCAGACATTCGGCAGCGGCAGATAGCCGTTTGCCATGACGACCGGCGTTTCAGGCAGGTGCCTGGCAATCTCATTCTGGATATACCGGGTCTGAAAAACCGAACCGAGCAGCACCACGCCGTCCACCTTGCGCGCGCCCATCATGCGCAGGTAATTGCTCTGGCTTTCGGGCTCCTCGCCGGTATTGCAAAGCATGCAGCAATAACCCAGCCTGCTGAATTCCTGCTCGATGGTATAGGCGGTGTTGGAATGGTGCAGTTCCCGGATATCGGTGACCAGAATACCGATCGTGCGCATTGAGCTGCTCACAAGGCTCTGGGCGAACATGCTGGGGGTATAATGGTTCTCATCAAGCACTTTCTGTACCTTCAGACGGGTTTCCTCCCGCAGATTCTGCTTGTTGTTGAGCACCCGCGAAACGGTGGACGGCGAAACACCGGCCAGCTTCGCGATGTCGTAGATGGTCAATGTCGGTCCCTCCCGTCTTTTTCACATGCCGTTTTCCGGCATCGCATATCCGCCGCCTGTGCGGGCTGGATTACATCGCTTTGATCTGCGCCCAGATTTCCTCAAGGACCGGGATACCGTTTGCGAGGTTGTCACGGCGGGTCAGGATCTCCGGCTCTCCGGGATAGAGGATTTTTCCACCTTCTGTGGCCGGTTCGGAAGCTTTGATATCGTCGATGACCTCGTTGATCAGCATGTCGGAGATATTCTGTGCGGCAACATGGCGTGGATCGATCGCGATCAGCATCTGGGAGAGCGCATATTCTTCCTCACACTTTTTACCGACAGCGGTAACCGAAAGGCCGCCGGAAAGCACGGTCGCCACCAGGTCGAGCGCAATCGAGATACCGGAGCCCTTCCAGTAACCGATCGGCAGCACCCGCCAGGTCTTTTCGATCTCAGCCGGGTCAGTGGTGACGTTGCCATTGGAGTCATAGCCGCCGACAACCGGCAGCGGTATCTTTTTGAGCCGGCACTCCTCGATTTTTCCATAGGAGAACTGCGCCATCGCGCAGTCGATCACAACATGCTCGCCGTTCGAGCGCGGGATTGCAATGATGAAAGGGTTATTGCCGATGCGGCGGTCTTTGCCGCCCCAGGCGGGCATATTGGGCATCGTGTTGGTCCAGCAGATGCCGATGCAGCCTGCGTCCGCCGCCTGCCAGCCGAAATATCCGCCGCGCATCCAGTGGTTGTTGTTGCCGAGCGCCACGACGCCCACGCCATATTCGCCCGCAAGCTCCACCGCACGGTCCATGCAGCGCTTCGCATTGAGGTTTCCCATGCCAAGCTGGCCGTCCCAGCGTTCAAACCCTCCGCTTCCGCCAACCCTGATCGCTTTCTTGTCCGGCTTGATGTAGCCTTTTTCGATGTAGGAAACGACGCGTGGGAAGCGGTTGACGCCGTGGGAATAGACGCCGTCCACACTGTTGTCGGCAAAAATTTTCGCCGCTTCGAGCGCATCCGTTTCGTCAAAGCCTTTTTTGATCAGGACGCGGTTAAATTCTGCCACCAGTTCGTCATAAGGGATTCTCATATGTTTTCCTCCTCAAATTGTTGTAAAGTTCTGTGAAACCGGTTTTATGAATTTAATTTACCACACTTCCTGCAAATGTCAAGGAATCAACCCACATTTTCTCCCAACTTCATAAGAAGAAACCATTTTTCTTATTGCCTTTCCACAATATTCATGAAACCGGTTTTATTTGGTTTCAAAAATTGCCCCCGCCCGAAAACCGGGCGGGGAACGCAGTTCCACACTTTTTCAGGCACGGTAATACCGGCCAGCCGCATCCGCCGCTAAGATAGCGTTATAAACGCTGTCCTCGGTGATGAGGAACGGCTCCGCCTGGATCAGCTTATTCTCGACCGCTGTCTTATGCGCGATGATTCGCACATTCTCCGGTGTGGCCTCCACATTGAGGTCGCCGAGCGTGACCGGCAGACCCACCGCCGTCATGAAGCCGAGCACCTCGTCGACCAGTTCGCCCGGCGCGTTTTCCAGCATGAGCTGGCAGACCACGCCAAACGCCACCTTTTCCCCATGGTAGAACCGGTGGGTGGAAGGCAGCTCGGTGAGACCCGCATGGATACCGTGCGCACAGGCACAGCCTGTATTTTCAAAGCCCAGGCCGGAGAGCAGGGTATTCGCCTCGATGACATTTTCGACCGCTTCGCTGCAGCAGCCCGCCTCAAGCGAAAGCTTTGCACGCAGTCCGTCCGCCAGCAGGATGTCATAGCACATCTGCGCGATCGCCATGCCCGCCTTGCAGCGGCGGTATCCGCCGCCGATATAGTTGGCGCTGTCCGAACGGTCGTTGGCGGCGGCTTCGAAATAGGTTGCGAGCGCATCGCCCATACCGGAGACAAACAGCCGGACCGGTGCCTTCGCAATGATCTCGGTATCCATCAGTACCATCTCCGAGTGACGTTTATGCCGCACGTTTTTGACATAGACGCCGTCTTTGGTATAGATGACCGACATGGCCGAAGTCGGCGCGTCGGTCGAGGCGGAAGTAGGCGCGATAATCAGCGGAAGCCCCACTTCGTTTGCGATGACCTTCATCGTGTCGAGCGTCTTGCCGCCGCCCACGCCGACCAGTACGTCCGCGCCGAATTCCCCGGCGAGCCTGCCGACCCGCTCGAATTCCTCCTGGCAGCACTCGCCTTCGAATCTGATCGCCAGATATTCCGACTGGGTCGGGCTGTAGATGCCCGCAAGCCGGGCATTCAACCCGTCATATAAAAAACCGTCAATCAAAAAACAAACCTTCGGGCCGAAGCCGCTGGTATAACGTTCGAGATTGTCAAATTCACCCGGTCCCTGGATATATTTCAGCGGGCAGGCAAAGGCCCTTGTGCTTGTCGTAGTCATGATGTGCCCCTCCTTCAACTTTCTAACTGTTTCAGCAACAGATCCATCACTTCGATGCTGTCCGCGACGACCCCATAATCGGCGTGGTCGAAGATCGGCGCGCGCCGGTCGGTGTTGACCGCGATGATATAATCGGAGGCCCCCATCCCGGCGAGGTGCTGCACCGCGCCGGAAATTCCGAAGGCCAGATAGAGCTTTGGCCGCACCGTCACACCGGTTTGCCCCACCTGCGCCGCATACGGCGCAAGCCCAGCGTTGACCGCCGCGCGCGACGCGCCAAGCGGACAGCCGAGACGCCCCGCAAGCTCAGAAAGCTTCGCAAAGCCTTCCCTGCCGCCCGCGCCAAGCCCGCCCGCAACGATCAGCTGCGCGCCGGTAAGCGTCTGCGCGGGTGCTTCGCACACCCGGCGCAGCAGCCGCAGAGGAAGATCCAGCTTCGGAACCGCGAGCGGTTTCACTGGACCGGTGCGGGAATAATCGAGCACAGGCGCGGGCATCGCTTTCGGCCGAACCGTCGCCATCTGCGGCAGGCTCCCGGTGCCGACGATCTCGGCCAGAATGTTCCCTCCGAACGCGGGCCGGGTCTGCACGAGCAGATCCCCTTCCATCGCAAGGCCGGTGCAGTCGGCGGTGAGCCCGGCGCCGAGCAGCGCCGCCACCTGCGGGGCGGCCGCGCGGCCGTAAACGCCGTAAACGGTGGCGGGCAGCAGAATCGCGAGCGGCGGCGTCTCCTTCGCCGCAGCCGCCACGATCCGCGCGGTTTCATAAGCGGTGCGCACAGTGGACGCGGCCGGGGCCGCGCGGACAAAGTCCGCGCCCGCCGCAAACGCGGCGGATGCGGTATCCGCGCCGCTCATGAGCAGCGCGGATACCGCGGCCCCGGCGTGTCCCGCCAACTCCCGCGCTTTCCAAAGCAGCTCGCACGAAGCATCGGTCAGCGTACCGCCCTTTGTCTCACAAATCACCCAGATCTCATTGCGGCGGCTTTTCCCGTTCATCCGGTCACCTCCGCAAGTTTTTTGCAGATTGCAAAGGCGCCTGCCGGGAGATCCTCCGCGAAAGCGCATTGGCGCATCCCTTTTTCCGGCGAAAAGACCCTTCGCACCCGCGTTTTGGACCCCGCAAGCCCGGCCTCACCCTTTTGAAATCCCAGGTCACCGGCAAAAAGCCCCTCCAGCGGGACTTTCCGCGCGCGCCGCAGATCCAGAAGCGACGGCATATGTTCCTGCGCCGCGCCTTCGCAGATCGAAAGCACCGCGGGGAGCCGCACGGCGTATTCGTCGAACCCTTCCTCGTGCAAACTCGTGCAGAACGCTTCGTTTCCCTCAACGCCCAGGGAGAAGACATTTGCAAGATATGCCGCATCCAGCATCACCGAAAGCTCGCCGCCGACCTGCCCGGTCTCGCCGTCGATCGCCCGGCGGCCGCAGAGGATCAGGTCAAACGGGCCAAGACGCCGGACGGCACGGGAAAGCACCTGCGCAGTCGCAAAGGTATCCGATCCGGCAAAGAGCGGATCGCTCACCAGCACGGTCGCGTCCGCGCCCTGTGCCGCCGCGTGTGAAAGCACCGCGGCGGCTTTTTTTCCGCCCATCGAAAGCGCCGTAATGCTGCCGCCATGCACTTTTTTAAGCCGGTATGCCAGTTCCAGCGCGGCTGCGTCAGCGGGATTTAAAATCAGCGTGGCAGCGTCCCGCTGCAGGGTATGGGTGTCTTTGTCTAGCCCCACATCCTGTGTTTCGGGAACCTGTTTTAAACAGACGCAGATTTCCATGCTTTTCCCCCGCTTTTCATTTTGTTTACAAGCCGCAGGCTTTTGCCAGCAGCGCGAAAAGGTCTTCGACCGCGTGCCCCTTCGGGATGTCCGCCGAGAGGATCTCATAGTCGGATGGTGAAGCGGTGATCACCGTCTTTCTGCCGCACCGGTCGACATCCTCCCAGCGCCCGGCCGCCGTAAGCGCCACAATCTTCGGCGAGTGCGCTTTGACCGCCTGTTCTCCGCAGGAACGAACCATATCGCGGTTAAAGAACATCTCTTTCCACGCAATCCCCATTGCCGCGAGCAGGTCGCGTGCGGGCTGGGTCTCGTCGAGGTCGCGGGCCAGCCGGTCCGGGTCATGATAGGTCGCGTCCGCGACCGTGACCTTCGCCGGATTGAGCCTGCCCTGCGCGGCCAGCTCCGCAAAGTATGCGGTGGCGGTCACGACATCAGCGCCCAGTTCGATCCCCCATTGTGGATATTCCTGCTTCATGACGTTCGCGTCGGCCGGATCGAGCACGACCACGGTTTTCGCCCCGGCTGACGCGATCGCTTCCGCCAGTATTTTCGCACAGGCGGCTGTGTCGTCCACATAGCCGATCAAATCACCCAGCATGGCCCCGCTGGACGGTTCGTCGCGGAGCGTTGCGAAATCGACGCCCGCCGCCGCGAGCAGCTTCGCCGCCGTTTCCACCATCTGTGGGGTTTTGAGCGCGGCGGTCTCTCCCGCGTAGAGGATCACCTCGGCTTTGTCCTTCGACCAGGGGGACAGCACTTCGGCTTTCTTTTCAGACGGGATGCCCCAGAGATTCCCGGTTTCGGTGAGATTGTCGATAACCGCCTGCACATAATCCGGCACCACATCCTCAACGACCGCTTTTGTGCGGGCTTCGCGGATGAAGATCCGCGGATCGAAGCCGGTTTCACAGCCCGCGGCACAAGCGCCGCAAAGCAGGCATTCATACATATCTTCCGCCATCGACACCGAATATGCCTCGCCGTGGCCCGCCATATCGAGCAGGATTCCTTTCGCGCGCGGGGTATTGTTCTCCCGGCCGGTCTTGAGACCAATGGGGCACAGATGCCGGCACATCCAGCAGAACCGGCAGGCCTTTACAGTTTTGTTCGCTTTTTCCGATAACATGCGTCATTCCTCCTCTTCTGGCCTTAAAGCCCCAGCTTGCAGGGGTTCATGATGTGATTCGGGTCAAGTTTTTCCTTGAGCGCCTCGAATACCTGCATGCCGGGCCCATACTGTTCCTTCATGAGGTGGCCGAGCTTGATCCCCACGCCGTGATGGTCGTTGACCACACCGCCGTTTGCAAGGCTCGCACGCACGCTGACGTTCCAGATCCGGTTGTGCAGCTGGATGCATTCGACCGCATCCTCCGGCGGATGATCCATAATGAACCGGTCATAGATCATGCATCCCCATTCATACCAGTGGGAGAAATGCGCGATATAACGCACGCCTTCAAAGTTGTCGGCTATCGCTTTCTTTTTGGCGTGATAAATCTTTTCGATGTTGTCATAGGTGGCGACCGTGTCAAGCGTCCCGTACATCTTCGGCAGGTCGAGCGCGTGCCCGGGATAGAAAAAGGTGACGCGGCTGTCCCACCATTTCTCGCCGTATTCGTGGCCGAGGTCCTGCGCCTCATATTTGGCGCAGGTCTCCAGGATGATACGCTCCTCAATATCGACAATCTCGGTCATGCCTTCGACCGCGATGTTCATGAACGCGCCGGGCGCCGCAAAGCCGAGTACTTCCTTGATGATCGAAACGGTTTCCGCTTCGTCGTAAAGGCGCATGATCGAAGGCTTCACCTTCCGGAGGATGTCACGGCCGCAGGCGATGCCGTCGGTGACATTCTTGAAGAGGAACGCCCGAAAACGCCGCGTTTCCGGTTTTTCATAGAGCCGCAGGGTGACCTTGGTCATGACGCCGAGCGTCCCTTCGGACCCGATAAAAATCTGGGCCAAATCCGGGCCGGCCGCGTGCTTCGGCACCGGCGAGGACTCGATGATGTCCCCATTCGGGAGCACGATTTCAAGGCTCACGGTCATGTCGTCGATCTTGCCGTATTTGGTGGAGAGAACGCCGATGCCGCGGTGCGCAAGAAATCCACCGACCGTCGCGCAGTTCATTGAGCTCGGATAGTGCATCAGCGAATAGCCGCGTTCGTTCGCATACCATTCGAGCTGCTGAAAATTCGCGCCGGTTTCGACCGTCACGCACATCGAGTTGGGGTTGAAGTCGAGGATGCGGTTCATCCGTTTGGTGTCAAGCACGATGCCGCCCGCTACTGGAAGCGCGCCGCCCTGCGAACCGGAGCCGCCGCCCCAGGTCGTGACCGGTATCTGATAGTAGTTTGCGATCTTGAGAACCTTGGAGACCTCCTGCGCCGAGCCGGGACGCACCACAAAGTCCGGCTGCGGGGTGTTTTTGCCGCGGTCCTCCCACATGCGGCTGACAAAGAAATAGTCCACGCTATGTACCAGCAGGTCGCTCGAACGGGTGCTCACGTTCTCTCCGCCTACCGCGTCCTCCAGTTCGGAGCGGATAAACTGATATAAAAGCTCGTTGATTTGCATAAGGTAAAGCCCCTTTCCGATTTTTCGCCCGGCCATTTATGGGCGGAAAATCCATTTCCAAATAATCTGTGCGGGCAAGCCCCGCGCTAGGTGCCCATGAGCAGGTTCGGGATCAGGGTGACGACCTGCGGAACGAACAGGGTCAGAATCATCGTAAAGAGCACGAACAGCACAACCGGCAGTGTATAGCGGATCGCCTCCTTAAAGGGCGCTTCCGCGATGTTCATCGAGATGAACAGATAGAGCCCAACCGGCGGGGTCAGCCCGCCGACCACCGTGGCGATTGAAAAGAGCACGCCGAACACGAGCGGGTCCACGCCCAGCTCCAGCACGATCGGATAGATCACCGGCAGGATGACAACCATCGCCGCGATGGTTTCCATAAAGCATCCGATCACCAGCATGAGGCCGATGATGATGCAGACAACCACGGTCGGATCGGTGGAAATGGAGAGCATAATGCTCTTGATTGCGCCGCCGACGTTCTCCTTGGCGAAGATGTAGGCGTAGATGTTCGAAATACCCATCAGCATCATCAGCATGGCCGAGGATTCGATCGCCCGCTTGAAAATTTTATAGAGGTCCTTGAGGTGCAGCGTGCGGTAGATGAAACCGCCGCAAACGAGACCGTAGAGGCAGGCGATGATGCCGCTCTCGGTGGCGGTAAAAACGCCGGTGATGACGCCGCCGATGATGATAAGCGGTGTAAGCAGGGCAAAAAACGCTTTGCTGAACGATTTTCCAACCTCACGGAGGCTGAAGGTGCCGGTACCCTGGTCGATCTTATGCCTGCGCGCATACCAGTTGCACATGCCCATCAGCAGAAGGCCGATCAGGATGCCTGGCCCCAGGCCGCCGAGAAAAAGCTTTCCGACCGAGAATCCAGTCAGCGAGGCGAAAACGATCATGTTGATGCTCGGCGGAATGATCGGGCCAAGCGAACCGGAACCCGCGATCAGCGAGGCCACAAACGAACGGTCATAGCCGGATTCCTTGAGCTCCGGGGTACACAGCGACCCGACCGCCGCCATTGTGGCGGCGCCGGAACCGGAGATGCCCGCGAAGATCATATTGGCCAGCACACAGACCATACCGAGTCCGCCTTTCATCCAGGAAAGCAGCGAACGGCTGAAATCCAGAATGCGTTTCGACAGCTGCGCGCCGCTCAAAATTTCACCCGCCAGAATGAAGAGCGGCCCCGCCATCATCGGGAAGGAGTTGATCCCGCGGATCATCTGCTGGACCGCCATGAAAATCGGCACATCGCTGCCGAGCATCAAGGCCAGCACGCCAGAAAAGCCGATTGCAAAGCTGACCGGCACGCCGATGATCAGAAAAAGGATGAGAAATCCACCTGCGATCAGCAACATCGTTTATTTCTCCCCTTTCGCATATTGTCTCGCGTAAGCCGGGATGGTGGTGATATAGGACAGGATCATCATAACGATCCCGACCGGCACCGCGGAATAGATATACACATAGGAAATCGGCAGCGAGGCGGCCATCGAATTCCCGCTGCGCATCACCAGTTGGATCGACGCGGGCAGGTAGACGATCAGGAATACCACGCAGATCAGCCGCGCCGCGGTGAACAGGACCGACCGGGCCTTGTTGTTCTTCATGAAACCCAGCAGGATATCGACCGACACGTGGCCATCCACGCGGATGGTGAGCGCCGAACCGACCATGGTCAACCAGATGGCCGAGAAGCGCATCAGCTCCTCTGACCAGGGGGTGGAAACGCCGAATATGTACCGCCCAAAGATCTGGATACTGCCGAAGAACAGGATCAGCACAAACAGGACGATGCAGATCCAGGTCTGGACAATATCGATCCAGCGGTCTATCTTCAGCCATGTTTTCATAGCAACATCTCCCTACTACATGGTGGATATGGCCCGAAAGCAGGCTGTGCGGCTTTTAAGGGCCGCACAGCCGGATTCCAGATGGGAAGCCGGATGCTGTCGGAGCCCTTTTTACGCGTCGATGGCAAGCAGCTTGTCGATCAGCTCCTGGCAGTTGTTTTCCGCCGCGAAATCATCGTACATCTTTTGGCAGGCCGCGCGCATCTTTGCGCGTTCCTCGTCCGGCACGTCGTTGATCTCAACGCCCGCGTCCGCAATCGCCTTTTCCGCGATGTCGTCGAGTCCCTGCCGGTCGGCGATCTGTTTCGCCTGGCTTTCGGCCGCGCATTCCATGATGATTTCCTGCAGGTCAGCCGGGATCGAATTCCATTTTTCCTCGTTGATGTAGGTCGGATAGATCGCGCCAATGTGGCCCATGCGGGAATAGTAATTGGAAACCTCCTGAAGGTTGACGTTCACAAGGCCGACCGCGTCGGCTTCCGCCGCGTCCGCAACGCCCTGCTGCACGACGGTGTACGCTTCGCTCCACGGGGAGGTGACGACGGTGCATCCAAGCGATGTCCAGAGGTTGACGTAAAGCGGGGTCTCCGCGCAGCGCATCTTGAGTCCCTTGAGATCGTCAAGCTTGGTGATCGGACGGGTTTTTAAGATTGGCTGGCGGATGCCGTTCGAATAGCAGTTGAGCATCTTGAGACCGGTGCCCTCGAGCAGTTTGGGCAGCTCGGGCATGACGACCTCATTGATCAGCCGTTCCTGGGTTTTCAGGTCTTTGGAGAGGAACGGGAGCTCAAACGCGCCGATGATCGGCTTGTTGAGACCGGTAGAGAGCTCCGCCACACTCGAAAAGTTGATGTCGAGCGTTCCCATGACCGTCTGTTCGATCATCTCGCGCTGGGTCCCGAGCTGGCTTGACGGGAAAATGGTGATCTTCACCCGGCCGTTTGTTTTCTCTTCGACGAACTGTTTAAACTCCTCCGGCGCGATCGCAAGCGCGTGGCCGGGGTTCTGGATGTGACCGAAGGAAAGCTCGATCACCTCGCCGCTGTCCGCAGGCGCCGCATCCTTGGATTCAGCCGGCGCCGGGGCGCCGGAAGCAGCCGGGGCCGTGGAATTTCCGGAAGACGAACCGCAGGCCGCGAACGCCAGGACCATAACTGCTGCCAGTACCAGGGAAAGAATCCTTTTTTTCATTTGAAATCCTCCTTAAATAATTCGTCTCTATTTGTCTTGGCGGCTTTCCCGCCGCGCTAAAACAGGCTCTGATCAGTCGTTCGCGATTTCCTGCAGTTTCTCCCAGATGGGCGCGCACGACGCGGTCACCTCGCGGTAGACCGCAAAGAACTTCTCATACTTCGCGTGGTTTTCCATGTCCGGATAATAGGTCTTTTTGATCCGGTTGCACTGACGCACCGCCGTGACTTCATCTGGGAACACACCGACGCCTACCCCGGCCAAAAGCGCACCGCCAAACGAGGAGTCATCTTTTTCCGGCCGCACAACCGGCACCCCAAATACATCGCAAAGGATCTGGCACCAAAGCGGGCTTTTCGCGCCGCCGCCGATGAGCCGGATCTCCGAAGCGGCGCGTCCGGTCTCCTTCACCACCTGGAAGCAGTCATAGAGGCTGTAGGCAACCCCTTCGAGCACCGCACGCGCAAAGTAGCGTTTATCGTGCACCACGCTGATCCCAAAGAAATCGGCGCGGTAATTCGCATTGAAATACGGACAGCGTTCTCCCAGGATGTACGGGTGGAAGATAAGCCCCCGCGATCCGACCGGTACTTCGGCCGCCTGCGCGTCCATCAGCCGGTAAACGTCCTCCCCCTTCGTCTCGCAGGCCTCCTTTTCGACCGCGTAGAGCGCGTCGCGCAGCCAGCGATAGGAGGAAGCGCTCGCGTTGGTGCCCATACACATGTACCACATGCCTTCCACCGCGAACGGGTAGGTATAGCCTTTCGGATGCGGGTCGGCCTCCCGGAGGATCATATTGACATTGCCGGCGGTAGCCATCTTGACCAGCAGGTGGCCCTCCTCTACCGCGCCCGCGCCATAGTCCTCGGCCGCCGTGTCCGAGCAGCCCGCAATGACCGGGGTGCCTTCGCGCAGGCCGGTCAATTCAGCCGCCCGCTTTTGAACCGTTCCCGCGATCGCCTTTGATTTGATCACCTGCGGCAGAACCGAAACGTCCAGCCCGATCAGGTCACAGAGCTCCTTCGACCAGCAAAAGTTTCTCGCGTCATAGAGCAGGGTACCCTGCGCGTCGACATGGTCGGTATACCAATCGCCGGTGACAAAGTGCCGGGCGTAATCCTTTGTGAAAAGGATGTGACGGATCTTCCCAAAGCTTTCCGGATCATTTTCCTGAATCCATAAAAGCTGCGGCATCGTCCAGGTCGCGGTCGGCATCTGCATGCCGATTTGGAAGATCTTTTCGCCGTGCTCCGCACAAAGCCGTTTGGCCTGCCCCGCGCTGCGCTGGTCGTTCCACATGATGCACGGACGGATCACTTCGCCGTTCCCATCGAGCAGCACCGCGTTGTGGGTCGAAGCGGAAAAGCTCACTCCCGCGATCTCCGCGGCGTCAACCCCTTCTGTTTCCACGCAGCTTTTCACCGTGTTCACCAGCGCTTTCACCCAGTGATCCGGGTTCTGTTCCGACCAGCCGGGGTGCCGGTGGTCGGATGGGTATTCCTCAAACGCGGTTGCCTTCACATTGCCTTCTGTGTCGATGACTGTCGTTTTGCAGCCGCCGGTGCCAAAGTCCACGCCCATTAACAAACAACTCATGGTCTTTCTCCTCCCAGTTTTGTCTATAGAAAAGGGTTTTACAGTTTTTCAAATGGGGAAAGCATGCTGAGCCCGGCCTTGGCGCAGTTTGCGACCCCCGCATCGAGCGAAAGGTCAACGCCGTTGACCGCCGCGCCAAGCGTGCTGGCGAGGAAAAGCGCCGCGAAGGCGATCTCGTCCGGGTCTATCAGCCGGTGCTGCGGCACATAAGAGAGGATCAGCTCCCGCGCCGCCTCAATCGGAAGCCCGTGCAGCCCGGCCATGCGTTCCACCAGTGCGGTCCGGGTCATTCCGGTGTCCGCCCAGCCAGGACAGATGGCGTTCACAGTAATCCCATATCCGGCAAGTTCAAGCGCCCAAACCCGCGTCATGCCGGAAAGCGCCGCCTTGGTGAAGGTGTAGGGAGTGTACGTTTCCATGCCCAGCAGCGCCTGCACCGAGGACATGTTGATGATCCGGCCGCGGCCGCTTTTCTTGAGATACGGCACCGCGTATTTCGCGGCGAATGCCGCTCCGCGGATATTCACCCTGTAAAGCCGGTCAAGGGTGGACGTATCGAGTTGCTCAATCTCCTGTTTCGCGATGATCCCGGCGTTGTTCACAAGCACATCGATCCCCCCGAACGCCCCAGCTGTCGCCTGGGCCGCGGCTTTGGCCTGCGTTTCCTCGACGAGATCGGCCTGTATGAACCGGTAACGTCCCGGGTGCGCGTCTCCGGCAGCCTTCGCTTCGGGACTTTCCGAAAGATCCCAGTTCGCGACCGAGGCGCCGTTTTCCAGAAACGCTTTTGCAATCGCCAGCCCAATTACACCGGACGCGCCGGTAACTGCCACCCGGATGCCCGCCACATCAATTCCAATCATTGCGCTCCTCCTTTCCTTGATTTTCGTCAATATTTCTTCAGAGAAAGGCTTTGATCCACCTTTTCAAAATTCTTGATCGATTCCTCCCCCTTTTTCAAACATACATAGATGAACAGCGCGTCAATAATTGCGAGCTGCGCAATACGCGAGGTCAATCCGTGAACCCGGAATTTTGTTTCGGCTGCGCTTGTGAACAGCCTGATGTCCGAAACGTTGCCGCGGGTGATCGGGGATTTCCCGTAGTTGGTCAGGCAGATGGTGGTGGCGCCCTGTTCTTTGGCATAGCCAAGCGCTTCGACAATGTCGCGGGAATTGCCCGAATGGGAGATCCCAAGTACCACGTCGCCAGGTTTCAGCGAACTCGAAGCAATCATCTGAAAGTGGTTGTCGCAGTAAGCATTTGAATCGATGCCCGCCCGCAGGAATTTATGCGCGGCATCCATTGCGACCGGCGCCGAATTGCCAAGCCCGAATACGAGCAGGCGCCCGGTGTGCAGGATTGCATTGGCGGCCTTTTCAAATTCAGGGGTGCTCACCACCCGTTTGGTGGCGTTTATCGTTTCCACCGCGCTGTCGAAACTTTTTTCCAGGATGCTGCCGGCCGAATCGCTGGCGCAAACCCCTTCATGGATCTTTTCGAGCGGGGAAACCAAATCCTTTGCCACCCGGATTTTGAGATCCTGAAAGCCTTTGTAGCCCAGCTTTCGGCACATGCGGATAATGGTCGCTTCGCTGGAACCGGTGGCCTCCGCCACATCGGTGATCGATTCATAGATGATCCGGTCCTGGTTCACCAGGATGTAATCCGCCACCCGCCGTTCGGTTTTGGTCAGCTCCAGCAGTTTCTGGTCGATCGTCAGGCTGATCTGGGTATGGCTGGTCATTTTATCACCCATCGCTTTCACTTTTGAAGATTATTTTTATTTCTGCAAGTATCCTTCAAAAAGATTGATATTTTGGGGTCAATTTTGAATATTATTTTCAATTTGATTCTATGGGATTGAAAAATCAAAGTCAAACTGCTCAACATACCTGAATTTTATCAACTTTTTCGTTTCATTCTCTGAAAAATCACCAATTGAACTTGTCCTTTCGCCAAAGGCTTTGACAGTCTCGTGATATTTTTGAAAATGTTCTTCCATTAAATGTATGATGAACTTCAATCTTTCACAACTTTGCTGAATTTTCACTTGCCGGAGAATTTTTTCATTTTTCGCAGGGCCTGTCCAGCTTTGCGGAATTCCGCCTCCTTTTCAACCAAAGGCCGGTTCCAGGAGCCTATCCCATCCTATGCCTTTCTCACCCGAATCATGTCCTCCGAACAAAAAACCGGCCGCGTCCGCAGCCGGTTTTCCTTTTCACCAGTTCCCCGTTATTTTAAAATAAAATCGTCAAATCCGTCCGTCATCTTCTGTGTTCCATCCGGCATCACCCACAGCGCCTCGATGTCCGGGAAGCGTTCGGCCAGGCTATGTCCCTGCGTGTACGGCAGGTTGTAGAGCGCGGTTGAAAGCGCATCCGCAGTCCCTGAGTCCTTTGCGATCACGCTGACCGCCCAAAAATACCGGGCGGGCATCAGCGTCTTTGGATCGATGATGTGATGGTACTGCACGCCGTCCACCGTATAATAACGCTGGCTGCCGCCGCTTGTGACAAGCGACCGGTCGCGCAGGCCAACCCGGCAGAGATATTTCCGCCCGCTCTGATGATCGGGATTCTGCACGCCGACCCGCCACGGCGCGCCAAAACCGTCCATCCCGCCGACCGCGCAGACATTGCCGCCCACACTGACCAGAAGGTTTTTGATTCCCTGTTCCCGCGCGCCGCGGCAGACCCGCTCCACCGCGTAGCCTTTTGCGATCGCACCCACATCAAGGCGCATCTCCGGATCGGCAAGAAATACGGTCGATGCCGTTTGGTCAATCTCTATTTTTTCGATATCGGTATGCTGTGCGGCGGCGCGCAGCGCTTCCATCGCCGGAAGCGTCGCATGTTCCGGGTCGTCAATCCCTCGGATGCGGAACTCATGCCAGATCGAAAGCACGCTTCCAAACGCGACGTTCATCTCTCCGCCGGTGCGGACATATAGCTCCTTGGCCTCCAAAAGCAGATCAATGATCCGCCGATCCACCCTAACCGGCGCAATCCCAGCCAGGTCGTTTATCGTTTTGAGGTTTGCTACGCCGTCATACGTATGGTAGATATCATAAAGTTGATGGTAGGCTTCCAGCTCGTCGTGGATTAGCTGCGCATTGGCGGTGAATGTTTCTTTGCTGCCGCCGTATCCGACGATGGTGGTCACCGTGTCGAACAAGGAGAGGAAGGTGGCCTCATAGCGCGGGAGCCTTGCCGCTTCGGTCCGGCCGCCGCATCCGCCCTGCGATACAGCCAGGCAAAAAGCCGCAAAGCCCACTATCCATCGTCTCTGTCCCATACGGCACCTCGAAAAAAGACGGGACGGGTCCCATACGTCCCGTCCTTTCGCATTTTTGTCATCTGGCGCTGTCCGCCGCCTTGCCCAGCGCCAGGTTAAAGTCCCCGACGCTGATCGTGACCGATGCGGCAAGTTCCGCGTCCTGGGGCGAACCGCTGTCGTTCACCGCAATGCCGGACAGTTCATCGGCCGTCTTGCCCAGTGCATACCGCGCGTAATTTTCCGCCTGCTGATACCATTCGAGTCCAATACCGGAAGCCTGTTTCATCCCATAGGCTTCCTTCAGCTCGTTTTTGGTCTGCGGCGCGATGTCCAGACCGGTCGTGATCTTTCCGGTTTTATCGAAGCGCACGCTCGACTGGGAGCCATCCAGAATACAGCTTGTGACACGGCCGTCCGTGCCGAACGACGCCGCCGCATAGATTGAATCCACCTGTGCGAGGCCATCCTCGGCCCCCGCGTCCTTTGATTTTGACATATTCGTCACGGTCCCCATGCCAAGCTTGTCGCCGGCTTTTGCACCGAGCGGTTTCGCGTTCGCAACCGCCTTCTCAATCGAGGCGATCCAGTCTCCGATCGAGATGGTCACCGTGGCCGCGAGTTCCGCGTCCGCCGGCGCGGTCGTTTCGGTCAGGGCAATGCCCTTGATCTCCTCAACCGTCTTCCCGGTCACATAGGCCGCCAGGGCGTTCGCCTGTTCGTACCACTCCTTGCCGATGCCCGAAGCTTTCTTCATGCCGTATTCGCCGCCCAGTTCCTGCTTGGTCCGGAACATGGCCGCCGTATCCGCCAGCAGCTTTCCCTCCTTCGAAAACGGGATCTTTGCCTGCACTGCGTCAATCTTACAGTCGACGATCCGCCCCTGTGCGTCCACAAGCACCGCCACGATGTTTGTGTCCGCCTCAGCCAGCCCGTCCTCCTCGCCAGCGTCTTTTGATTTCGCCACTGAATTGAGTATGGCCAGGCCAGTCGCGAGGCCTTTTCCGGAGGGAGGCGTCTCTGGCCTCTGTTCGGGGACAGCTTCCGGCGCGGTGGATGATGCGCTTTCCGGAGGCGCAGAGGCAAACGGCGAATATCCTTTCGGGAGATTTGATGCGCAGCCCGCCAGCATGGGCGTCGCCAGCACAAGGCTCAAAACAGCCGCCAATAACCTTTTCATGATCGATTTCTCCTTTCAGCTTTGCGAAGCAGGTTCAGCCGTTCTGCTCCGGCTGCTTTGTGGGTCCATGGTAAGCTCTGTCAAGAATTCCCGTCAATCGGGCTTCCTTTTCTTCCGGTACGCCCAGCTGTGCAACCAGCTTTATGGCGCGCTCATAATACCGTTTTGAAAGCCGCCGCGTATCGTCAAGCCCACCGCAGGCGCGCACCGTTTTGTTGAGCGCATCGCGGGAAAGCCCGCCTTGGCGGGCGCGGAGTTTAAAGTCCGCGTCCGTTTCAAGCGCTTTGATAAGCGGCAGCGTGACAACCCCCTGCTCGTAGTCCGACTGGACCGTTTTCTTTGCAGCTGCCTCATCCGATTCAAAATCGGCGCAGTCGTCGGTCAGCTGGAAGATCATCCCCACGCTGCGTCCAAGCCGTTCATAACGGCGAAGGAGCGTTTCATCCTGTGTGCAGAGGATCGCGCCGCCGTGGTAAGCCGCCTCAAAAAGCGCCGCGGTCTTGCCGCGGATGATTTTGAGATAACGCCAGACGGTCAAATCAAAATTGTAGTTGTTCATCTGCTGCTGCAGTTCCCCCAGACAGACCCGCCCCGCGAAATCCGGCAGCCGCAGGCGCAGGTATGTTTCCCGGTCGTTTGCCGCGGCCGCCGCGCGCAGCGCGAGGCTCAACAGATAATCCCCGCAGATGACAGCCGTCCGGCGGCCGAACTTGCGCTGCATGGTGGGAACGCCGCGCCGCAGACTGGCGTCGTCGATCACGTCGTCATGCACCAGTGTCGCCAGGTGCAAAAGCTCCACCGACACCGCAAAGCACACTGCGTCGGCGGGGACTGTCCCGTCCGGAGCCTGCGCGCAGGCAAGCAGGCTTGCCGCGCGGATCATCTTTCCCCGCGCCTCAGCCAGATATCCGGTATAATTCTTAATGAGCCCCGGTGCTGTGGTCAGCGCGCGGCCGACCCGCGCACCGGCCGACCCCAGCGCTTCGTCAAATCCCGGGAATGGTTCGCCCCGGGCGAGATTTCTGATGCCTGCGTTTTCAATCATTGTAGAGATACCACTTTCTTACAAACCGGACATTCTTCCAGCGTTTCTTGAGCCAGGGCATCACATAGTAGTCAAGGCCGATCGTCCGTCCGCCGCCGATGAGCACTGCGATTGCCGCAAAAACCATCCAAAAGGTATTCAGGTAAAGCCCGGTGGTCATGACGAACATCACCTGCAGCACCAGCGAAGCGCCGGATGTCAGGAAGGTGAAGAGTCCTCCGATCAGCGCGAGGCCGATCAAAATTTCTGCCGCCACAACACAAATCTGCATAAACACCTGCATCCCATCGCTTGAGAGGATCACGTGATTGACAAACCAGTTTACCAGCGGGAAGTCGATCTTAAAGGCATAATCCGAGATCGTCGCATGTGTGAGGTCGGACGCGCTCACAAGCGTCACATCGAGAAAACCAAGGATGCGGTAGCTGAACACTGCCACGCCGGTCAAAACCGCTTCCCCTGCGGCGGCTGTCGCGCTCGCCACCGCATCCACCACCGCGACGGCGTTTCGCGCGCCCGCCGCGGAAAGGATCTGGTTGAAAAACTGGTTCGCGCCGCCGAAAAATCCGGTCAGCATTGGGGTGTCCATCCAGCCCTCCACGATCTTCATGGCCCCTTCAAACACCCAGCAAGCCCCAAGCCAGACCCGCAGCGGCACGAGCAAAAAGCTCGGCGTGCGGTTGGAAAAGTGCCCGCCCAGAAAGCTGCGGCAGTCGCGGATGGTGAAAAATTCGTGCTTCAGGTAGCTGAACACCTTGTTCCAGCCGAGCACCTGCACAAAATAGACAACGTTGATGAAATGTTTGACGAACATCGCCAAAAAGGACGGCAGGCTGAACATGTGGTTCGGGGTGCCGACCTGCGCCACACCGTAGCGTCCGCCAACCGACACCATCACGCCGTGGAACTTGGGATTGTATTCCCGCAGTTCCCCCCGCCCGGTCACAAGCGAAACCAGGTTGTGGGCAATGAGTTCAGCGCTCTGTTCGCAGTTTTCAACCATCTGCGGAACCGGATTTTGTTCGCCCTTTGGGACATACATAATATTGTCTCCCGCGACAAACACATCCGCGTGACCGGCAGCGCGCAGGTATTTATCGGTGACAACCCTGCCGCGCCGGGCGGTCTGCAGCGCTTCAGCCGCCTCTGAGACAATATCGCTCGACTCGATCCCAGCTGTCCAGATGACCGTGCCGGCCGGAAAACGTTCCACTCGGCCGTCCTCGCCTTTGAGCTCGATGTAATCTTTGCCAATGCCCGCCACGCCGGTTTCGAGCCGCACCCGCACGCCCATCTTGGCAAGCCTGCGCGCGACCTTATCCGAGAGTTTCTCCGGCAGGATGGGAACGATGCGGTCGAGCACGTCAACCTCAAACATCGAGACTTCGCCAGCGTCAATTTCAAATTTTTCACAGAGCAGCGGCGCCAGTTCCGCGAGCTCCCCCGCCATCTCCACACCGGTGAAGCCCGCGCCGACCACATAGAAGGTCAGCAGCCTGCGGCGTTCGGCCGGATCGGCCTCGCGCGCGGCGCGGCGGAAAACGCGCAGCAAATGCTCGCGCAGGACCACCGCGTCGTCGTAGGACCACAGGGTGTAGGAGATCTCTTCCGCACCCGGCACGCCGAAAAAGGCTGGCTTTGAGCCGGTCGCGAAAACCAGATAATCGTATGGATAAGCGCCGGCCTTGCCTGCGAGCACTCTGTTCTCAAAATCGATCGACAGGACCGAATCGAGCACGACGCGCACATTCCGTCCCGCGAATATCCGTTCCAGGCTGATTTTAATGCTGACCTCGTCCACGCGGTGCGCTGCTACTTCGTGCAGCTCGGTATACATGGTATGGAACGGATTTTTATCGATAATCGTAATTTGCACGTCCTCCTGTTTTTTCAGGCGTTTCGCCAGTTTTTTTGCCGTGAGGACACCTGCATAACCTGCGCCGACAATGACAATATTTTTCAATGCTTTCATCTCCTAACGATCGGCTGCCGGGCCGGCTGACCGGCGAAGCCACATTGGACCCTTCCTTTAGTATTCACCACGGGACGCCACCGATTCAAAACCGCGACCAAAAATCCACTGTTTCTTTTTCAAACATCCCTCACAAAAGGAGGCTTCCCCTTGTCAGGCAAAGATCTGCGCGCCTTCCTGCAGAAACTCGAAGCGCTCGGTGAGCTTTCCCGTATCAAAGCGCCGGTTTCGCCTATTCTGGAAATTACCGAGATTGCCGACCGGGTCAGCAAGGCCCATGGCAGGGCGCTCCTCTTCGAAAACGTGGAGGGCTCCCGCTATCCGGTTTTTATCAATGCGGTGGGCAGCGATTGGCGTATGGCCCTTTCGCTCGGTGCCGAATCGCTTGATGAAATCGCGGACGGCCTTTCTGCCTATCTCGACTTTTCGCATTATACCTCAATCGGCGGCGTTTTATCCTTTTTGCCAAAGCTTTTGCGCCTCACCTGCTGTTTTCCGCTGCGCGTACCCTTGGGAAACGCGGCCTGTCAGCAGGTAGTCGAACGCAGCCCCGACCTTTCCGCCCTGCCGGTACTGCAGTGTTGGCCGCTCGACGGCGGGCGATTCCTCACCCTGCCGCTCGTCTTCACCAAATACCCGGACGCAAAGGTACAGAACATCGGCATGTACCGCATGCAGGTGCTCAGTAAAAACACCACCGCCATACACTGGCAGAAACACAAGGACGGCTCCGCTATCTATGAGGCGTGGCGGGCCCATGGCGGCAGGATGCCGGTTTCGGTGGCGCTCGGCTGCGGACCGGCCGTTTCCTACGCGGCGACCGCGCCGCTGCCGCCGAAGCTTGACGAGCTGATGCTTGCGGGCTTTCTGCAAAAGCGTCCGGTTACGCTCACCCGCTGCGTGACAAACGGGCTCTGGGTTCCGTGTGACGCGCAGTTCGTGCTCGAAGGCTATGTGGACACCGAAGAGGCGCCGATCCGGGAAGGGCCGTTTGGAGATCACACCGGTTACTATTCGCTCGCGGACTGGTACCCGCGCTTTCATGTGACCTGCATCACCCGGCAAAGAAATCCCATCTACCCCGCTACGGTCGTGGGCCGTCCTCCGATGGAGGACTGTTACCTGGCCAAAGCCACCGAACGGATTTTCCTGCCCATCCTGCGGATCTCAATACCGCAGCTCGCGGATCTGAGCCTGCCGTTCCCGGGCGTTTTCCACAACTGCGCGGTCGTATCGGTGAAAAATGATTTTCCCGGCGCGGCGCGCACCGTGATGAACGCAATTTGGGGAATGGGACAGATGCGCTGTACCAAGCTCATCGTCGCGGTGGATGCCGGGGTCGACCCGAGCAGCTACGATGCGGTCGTTTCAGCCATCCTGCAAAATACCGATTTTGAAAAGGACCTGGTCATTTCAATGGGCCCGCTCGACGCGCTTGACCACAGTTCGGACCAAGCGCTCTACGGCGCCCGGCTCGGCGTGGATGCGGCGCGCAAGCCGGGCGCACGCATCCGCACCGGTAAGCTTCATTTTCTGCCGGTACAAAAATCCGCCGCAGGGGATGGGAAGCGCGCCGCCGAAGCCTTCCTGCGAAGCAGCCCGGATGTAAAGCTCGCGGTCGCGGTCGATGACACGGTGAATCTTTGCAACCGTCAGGAAGTGCTCTGGCGCGTATTTAATAACATCGACGCGGCCCGCGACCTCACGGTCGAAAACGGACGCGCGGCGCTCGACGCAACCACCAAACTGCCGTCAGAAGGGCTCACCCGCCCGTGGCCGCAGGACATCATGATGTCCCCTGATATCCGTGAGCAGGTCGACCGGCGCTGGGAAGAATACGGGCTTTGAATCTCTTTGAACGGAAGGCGAAACGATGAATCCGATTAAAAAACTGATCCGAAAGCTCCATGATTACGGTAAGCTCGTGATGTTTGGCCACACGGTGTTCTCCCTGTCGTTCGGGCTGGTGGCTCTGCTTGCCGCGTCAGACGGTAGGCCGCTGCCGCGGGTCGTCTTTTGGGCAACCGCCGCCTTTCTCGGCGCGCGCACCGGCGCGAACGCCTTGAACCGCGCGGTGGACGCGAAGATCGACGCAAAGAATCCCCGTACCGCGAACCGCCAGATCCCACGCGGCGAAATCTCGGTGGCGGAGACGGTAATTTTTACGCTTCTCTGTTTCGCGGGGATGGTTCTTGGCGCCTATATGCTGAACCCCCTCTGCCTTGTCCTGTCGCCCGCCGCGCTTTTCCTCATGTTCATCTATTCCTACACAAAGCGATTCACCTGGCTGTGTCATCTGGTGCTCGGCGTGACCTGCGCCTGCGCGCCGGTGGGCGCGTGGCTCGCGGTGACCGGCCGGTTTTCTCTGCCGCCGCTGCTGCTCGGAGCAGCAAACTGCTTGTGGACCGCCGGATTCGACATCATTTACGGCTCGCAGGACTACGATTTTGACAAAGCGAACGGATTGCACTCGATTCCGGTGCGCTTCGGGATCAAAAGTGGGCTTCGCATCAGCACCGGTTTCCATGTGGCTGCGCTCGGCTGTCTTGCCGCCTTCGGCCTTATTTCCCCGCTGATGGGCCCGCTTTACGGTACGGGGCTCCTAGTGATCGCCGGGCTCATGGCGGTGCAGCACCGGCTTGTTTCGCCAGGACGGCTCGAAAACGTGACCTTTGCATCCTACAGCGTCAGTCAGCTCACCAGCCTCACGCTGCTCTTGTTCGGCGTGCTCGACATCTATCTTTGAAAGGAGCCTTTCCCATGCGGTTTTTGCGCGTTTCCCTCGCCCTGCTGCTCACGGGGCTCTCGGCCTTCTCTCTCTTCTCCTGCGGCAAGCAGGAGGAAACCGGCGCGCTGCGCGTCGGGGTCATGTATTCCTCGGACGTCATCCCGCTCGCGGTTATGAAAAACCAGAAGCTCGATGAGAAGCATGGCGTAAATTTGGAGATGCAGATTTTTTCCTCCGCGAAAGACCGCGACGCGGCGCTGCAGGCGGGCGAGCTTGACGGGGTTTTCACCGACTTTGTAGGCATATGCATCTACCAGAACGCCGGACTGGACGTGAAGATCACCGGCATGACCGACGGCGACTACCTGCTGCTTGCCGGATCAGGCACCGGGATCACTTCGCTTGCCGGCGCCGCAGGAGGGCGGATCGCCATCTCGGAAAACACCCTGATCGAATATGCGCTCGACACGATCCTCACACAGGAGGGCTATACGCCTGATTATCTGCGCAAGGAGCTCGTCCCGCGCATCCCCGACCGGCTTGAAATGCTGCGCGCCGGCGGCGTGGAGCTCTGCCTGCTTCCTGAGCCCTTCGCCACCATCGCAAAGCGGGACGGCGCCGCGCTGCTCGGCAGTGCGAACGCAGCCGGCCTCTATCCGGCGGTTTCGGCCTTCACGCGGGACGCGATCAGAGAAAAAGCGGATCTGATTAAAAAGTTGTACAGCGCCTATGACGAAGCGGTGGATTATATCAACGAAACGCCGGTATCGGAATTTGAATCGGTGGTGATTGAAAGCGCGGGCTTCCCGGAGGAGCTCGCGGGCGGCATTGAATTGCCGGTTTTTCGCAAAAACGCCCTGCCCAGCGAGAGGGACCTGGCCGCCGCAATCGCATGGGCTTCCCGAAAAGGGCTCTGCGATGCGGCCCTCACCCCCAAAAGCCTGCTTGGCAGGCTTTCCTAGGCAGCGCGCCATGCTTACAGTGGAAAATCTGCGGGTGGGCTATCCCCGCGCGAAAGCACCGGTCATCGACGGGCTTTCGTTCAGCCTGTCCTCCGGCGGCGTACTGGCGGTTTTAGGGCCGTCCGGCTGCGGCAAAACAACGCTCCTAAACCTGCTTGGCGGGACAATGGCACCGCAGGCAGGTTCGGTTTCCTTCTCTGGAAAGCCGCTCACACCCGAAAAAGTATCCATCGGGCTTATCCCACAGCATTACGGCCTGCTCCCCTGGAAAACCGTCCGGGAAAATATCCGATTCTGTTCGGATTTGCGCGGAAATACGGATGAAACCGCGCTACAAAAACTCTGCGCACGGCTTGGCCTGCTGCCGCTCCTTGGCCGGTATCCGCGGGAATTGAGCGGCGGACAGGCGCAACGGACCGCGCTGGCGCGCGCTTTGCTTATGCAGCCGCAGCTTCTGCTGATGGACGAACCGTTCGCCGCGCTTGACGCGGCCGCGGCCTGGCACGCAAAGCTCCTCTGCCAGAATCTGCTCGCCGAATGCGGCGCGACTGCAATTATCGTCACTCACCGGCCCGAAGAAGCACTTTTCCTCGCCGGGCAGATCGCGGTGATGCAGCCGGGCGGGCGGTTCCGCCTCGTCGCCGAAAATCCCTGGAGAGGGATTGACGGCTGCGATGCTCCCGGCTTCCACACTTTTTCACGGCGGCTGCGGACAGCGCTTTTGCAGGCCGCCGGAGAGGGAGGGGGGAATTTTTGAAAAAATGCGTGTGTTTTCTGCTTGGATTTGTGACGCTCAACCTGCTGTGGCTGGCAGCGGCACTGCTGCTAGGCACCCGCGCGCTACCGGGTCCTTTCACTGTCTATGCACATTTCGGCGAGGTGTTTTCGTCTGGAATTATCTCCCATATCGGCGCAAGCCTTCTTCGGATTGCAACGGCTTTGCTGCTTGCATTTGCATGCGGCGTTCCAATCGGGCTTTTGATGGCGTCTTCTGCCCACTGGGGCAGGCTTCTGCATCCGCTTGTCTACTTTTCCTATCCCATTCCCAAGACCGCTCTGCTGCCGGTCGCGATGCTGCTGCTCGGGCTGGGAGACGGCTCAAAGGTGCTAATCCTTTCGCTCACGGTACTTTTTCAGGTGATCGTGGCCGCGCGCGACGCGGCCGCCGGGATCGACCCGGGTTTTTACCAGGTGGCAATCAGCGCCGGAGCCCCAAAAAGCGCGCTTCTTTGGCAGATCACCCTGCCCGCCATCCTGCCGGAACTGTTTACCAGTCTGCGCATCGGCATGGGCACCTCGCTGGCGGTGCTCCTGCTGGTGGAGGCTTACGGAACCCGTGCCGGGGTCGGCTACTATATCCTCGATGCGTGGTCTCGGATCGATTACACCGAAATGTACGGCGGCATCATTGTGATTTCGCTCACCGGCGCGGCGCTTTTCCTTGCGGCAGATCTGCTCTTTGCGAAGCTCTGCCGCTGGAAAAGCTGACGGAATCTATCAAAAAAGCGGCCCCGGAAAATCCGGGGCCGCTTTTTCTGGTATTTCGATTAAGCTTCCTGTTTGCGCACCGGCAGCCATACCTCGAACATCGCGTCCTGCGGGTTTGGAGTGGTATAAAGCTCAATGTCCGGAGCGTCGGCGTATTCATAACCGGAGGTGGGCAGCCATTCGGTAACCGCGCGCTTTTCGATCTCCTGAATCGCGCCCGGCATCGGGCCGGTCCCCGGAAACACCGCCCAGGTACAGGCTGGGACGGTATACTCCTGGGCACCCGGCAAGCCTTCCGGCACCGGAAGGTTTGACGCGACGCCGATATAGTAGGCCCAATCGTCCCCGCTCATACAGGCACTCACACCGAGCACGCCTTTTGGTTCGCTGTCCATCAGCGCGGCCAGCTTTTCCACCGCGCCGCTCATTGCAGCGCGGGCCCACATCTGCGGCACCAGCTCAAAATTTTTCTCCAGATCCCGGTCGAGCGGCTCACAGAGCCCCACGATCCGGAACGCTTCCCGTTTGACAATCCGATAATCCATTTCGGTATCCCCTTTGACGGTAATTTTGAAGCTGATCCGACCATATGCCTTGAGCGGCGCGCCTTGCTTTTGCGCGGCGGAAGGCGGCACCCCATGTACGTTCTGAAAGGCCCGGCTGAACGCCGTGGGCGATTCGTAGCCATACCGCAGCGCGGTGTCGAGCACCTTTGCGCCGTTTTGCAGGTCGAAGGCCGCCCGGGTCATCCGCCTGCGGCGGATATATTCCGAAAGCGGTATCCCCGTGATATAGGGGAACATCCTCTGAAAATGATAGACCGAACAGCATGCGAGCCGCGCCGCCGCCGAAAGGTCGATCTTCCCATCAAGATTGCCTTCAATATAGTCCAGTGCTTCGTTCATCCGGTCCAGCCATTCCATGGTTTCCTCAGCTCCTTACTGCCATCTTACCAGTTTTCCCGCCCCGGTTCCTCGCATTCCCTGCACAAAACTGCGCGGTCGCTACCCGCCTTTGCCGAGCACCTGCCTGCGGATATGGGCAAAGGTTTTTTGCTCCCCTTCGTTTCGCAGCATCAAGAGCAGCTCCTCAAGCAGTGCGCGGGTTTCGGGATGGATCAGGTAATGGTCGCGGGAATGCAGAAAATATTCGTACGGATCGGCATCGGTATAGGCGCCTCTGCGATAGGTCTTGCTGGCCGCGATACGGTCGCAAACCATCTCCGCAACATAGTTTACCGGCATCTTCATGCCCGCCATCCGAAAGTCCTCCCGCGGGCTGTAATCGATCCAATACTCCAGATGGTGCTTATTGCGGCCTTTGTGATGCAGCCAGGCCGCGCTGTAGCCTTTTTCCAGCCGTTCCGCCTCATTTGGGCTGCGGCTGCCCTGAAAATATTTCGCCCCGGCCATAAATTCAACCGGCGTGTACTTTGAAAGATCGTGCAGCAGGCCCTGCTTATAAAGTCCGACCGCAAAGCAATGCTTCATCACCAGCCACTTGTGATGATTGATCGTGCACAAATGCCCCCACCATTTCATTCTTTCCTCTGGCTCCCCATTCATTCATTTTCCAATTCGCCACAGGAAGCCTTTGCAGGCTTCCGAAAAACAGCGCGTTCCGGGTCCTCCTGCCGCCTGCCCGCGGCATATCTTCCCGGATTCAGGTCGAGCACCACACGGCTCGGCTGGATGAGCGAATTCTCATGCTGGCAATGCCACCTTTCATCCCCGCCAAGCCCCGGAACGGTTTCTCCATCCGCAATGACATCGCCTTTCTCGAACAGGTAAGCAGCCACATTGAACACCAGCCCAACCACCTCATTCGGGTCAAGCGTGTGGAAATGGCACTGCACATCCGGCAGGCCAAGTGCAAAAAGCCCCATTGAGTCCGCGAGATATTCCTCCCGCCCCGCGATATTAAAAAAGCGCAGGTTGATCCCGCCGTGTAAAAACCGCAGCGCGCCCTCATATGGGTTATCCCGGCACTGGTCCGCTGTCATCAGCTTCCCACTCACCGGGAACCGCACCGCGGCGCAGTCCGGGAACCATTCCCACGCCAGCTCAAGCCAGCCCTGCAAAAGTTCCGCCCGCTCGGCATATGGCAAGCCAGCAGCCATCCAATCGCCGAGCAGCACCTTGTAGCGGCACCGTGCAAGCAGCGCATCCGCGTTCTCCACATTCCAGTACTGGCTTCGCTCAAAACCAGTGACTGTCTGCGGATCGAACGGCAGATAGCCGCCGATTGAAATTCCGGCCGGGAAGGTCTTTTTGTCCCGATAGGCGACCGGCTTATCCTTGAGATGAAAGATATACATTTGTTCGCTGTCAAACATCATATCGGTCCGGCCAATTTTCTCCCCAATCCGCCGCGCAATTTCATCCGCGGCGGGCAGTTTCCCCTCCCGTTCGAAAAGCAGCTCAATAAAATATGCGGCGGGAAATTCCGCCTTGGAATCGGGGTCCTGGTGGAATTCTTTTTGTTCTTCGCGCATCTGGGCCTCCTGTTCGTCCGGCATAACCGGCACTTTTATCATTTATTCCATTGGCCATTGGGCGCAGGTTTGCACAGCGGACGGACCGCCCTGCGCATAAGCCCGGTACAACAGCCGCTCTGCGGCTATTGTACCACATCCCTGCGATACATAAAACGTTTAACTTATGAACCTTTGGCAAAAACGCGCAGGGATAGGCGTCCCTGCGCGTTTTTGCCAAAGGCGCCCGTTTCAGCCGCCCCGGTGTTTTTCTTTTTTCTTTTGCTGGCGCAGCTCGAATTTCCGCTGCTTTTGTGCGGCGGAAAAATTTTTCCGCCGGGCTTTGCGTTCAGCCTTTCCCGCTTCATGCATCTGCCTCAGCGCCTGCTGCGCCTTGGTGCCGACGCCGGACTGGGAAAGTCCAGCCGCAATCTGCCGCTGCATCCGTTTGGGATTTGGCCTGCGTACGCCTTCCCTGTCTGCCGCGACCGGCGGACTAAAACGCAGGCGGGTGTAATTTTTGAGGAGACATGCATAGACCTCATAATCCTTCGGCTCAGCGCCAAAAACGATCCGGGCGGCCTCAAGCCTGCCGTTTTCAACCCGTTCAATCACGCCTACCCAGAACGGGTCCTCAAAATACACGGTAAACCGCGCTGTGATGCTGCACATCAAAAGATCCCTCCCATCAGAATAAATTCCCGCAAGGAATGGACAACCCTGGGAGGGCAGGTTACTGACAGCCTTTCAGCTGCGCCCGGACTACCTACCGGGCCGTGTTTTTATCCCTGCGCATTCATTTTACGCTTTTTTGCCTTCGTCCGCAAGCGGGTGCGGAGTTTGATAGGCCTTCTGCATCTGTTCGAGCCGTTTTTGCATTCCTTCACGCACCCACGCCGGCCCGAGCACCTGTGCCTGCGGGCCGAGCGACAAAAGAAAGCTGAACACCCATTCACCGGCCGCGGCCTGCATTTTAACCAGAAATCCACCGTCTGGCAGGCGCTCGACCTGTTCCGGGGGGAACTCGTCATACACCCGATAGGCGAGTCCCGCGTCCAGACGCAGCCGCAGGGTAATCATCTCGATTGACGCCGCGTTTGAAAAAATCATGTCGGGCGCTTCCCGGGTCACCTGTTCCCCGGTGAGTTCCACGCGGCGCATCCGTCCGCATTTAAAAAGCCGGAAGCCCTGCCGCTGCCGGCAGAAGCCATAAAGATACCATCCACGGCCCTTGAACAGGAGCTTGAGCGGCTCAACCTGCCGGCGGGAGGCCACTCCGTTCGCGCCGAAATAGTCGAAAACAATCACCCGGCGGCACTGCACCGCTTCCTGCAAAAGCGAAAACTGCACCTGTTTGTCCGCGCCGTCCCCCCATGGGGAAAGGTCCACCTCCAGCCAGGTGTTCTGCGGCCTGCCAAAAAGCGCCGCCAGCTTTTGGAGAGCGGCCTTGGCTTCGGGCACGTCCAGCGCGCTCAGTCCCTGCAGACCCGCGAGCAGCCGGTCCTGCTCCCCTTCGGTGAGCAGCGATCGGCCCAGCACAAATTGTTCCATCATCCGGATGCCCCCGCCTTTTCCACGGTCGGTATACACCGGGATTCCCGCGCCCGAAAGGATTTCCAGGTCGCGGTAGATGGTGCGGGTTGAGACTTCGAACCGCTCTGCCAGTTCGGCCGCGGTCATCCTGCCGCGTTCGATGAGCAGGTATGTAATTTCAAACAGCCGGTTTATCTGCATGGCGGCCGCCTCCTTTTCCATCCTCATCATATCACACAAACCGGACACCAGAAAGTCATATTTGGAAAAGTCCTGTCCCTCCCCGGATTGATTGCTTTTCCCATCGGAAAGGTGTAAACTAAAAAAAGATTACACTGGAAGCGGAGGCAATTTACCGTGCACCTCATCCATATCGATAAAATTCTGCGCAAGACCCCGGCCGCCGGGGAAATCCCGGATGAACGGGAGCTTTTACAAAACACAATGCAGGTCGCGTGGCCGTCGATCGTGGAATCTTTTCTGGTGAGCCTTGTCGGCATGATCGATATGATCATGGTCGGTTCACTCGGCTCCTATGCAATTGCGGCGGTTGGGCTCACCACCCAGCCGAAATTTATCGGGCTTGCGATCTTCGTCTCGCTCAATGTGGCTGTTTCCGCCCTGGTTGCGCGCAGGCGCGGCGAACAGGATCAGGAAAGCGCCAACAAGGTGCTCGTGCAGGCGCTTCTCATCACGCTGGGGCTCACGGTGGTTGTCACGGCGCTCTGCGTGGGGTTTGCCGACCAGATCATCCGTTTTGCCGGTTCCGCGCCGGACACCCACGCGGATGCGGTCGCGTACTTCAGGATCATCATGGGAGGGCTCATCTTCAACTCGGTCACACTGGTGATCAATGCCGCCCAGCGCGGCGCGGGCAACACCCGTATTGCCATGCGCACCAATATGGTTTCCAACGGGGTGAACCTCCTTTTCAATTACCTGCTGATCGGCGGCAATTTTGGTTTTCCCAAGCTTGGCGTCAAAGGCGCGGCGATCGCAACGGTTATCGGCACCGTATTCGGACTTGTCCTGAGCGTCCGTTCGGTCTCTCATCCCGACCAGTTTTTGTATTTCCACGGCCTGCGGCATGTGCGTTTTGACCGGCGGACCATCCGCACCATCACCAGCATCTCCTCCAGCACGCTGGCGGAACAGGTCTTTTTGCGGATCGGCTTTTTCACCTACGCTATCATCGTTGCCCATCTTGGCACCGTGGCGTTCGCCGCGCACCAGATCGGCATGAATCTGCTGACCATCAACTTTTCCCTCGGCGACGGGCTTTCCGCTGCTTCAATCGCCCTGGTCGGCCGCAGCCTTGGGGAAAACCGCGCTGACCTCGCGCGCATCTACGGCAGCGTCTGCCAGCGGATCGGGCTTTTCTTCTCCTGTGTCCTGGCTGTTATTTACCTTTCTGTAGGGAAATATATCTTTATGCTTTTTTCGCAGGAAGCGCAAATCCTTGCTTTCGCACCGGTCATCATCACTCCCATGATCCTCATCGTTTTCATGCAGATTGCAAACGTCACTTTTTCCGGCTGCCTGCGCGCCGCCGGAGATACCGTTTTCGTCGCGGTTGTTTCGCTCATCAGCGTCACCTTTATCCGCCCGTTTTCCGGCTGGCTCTTCTGTTATCCGCTGCAAATGGGCCTGATGGGCGCGTGGCTCGGTCTCACCGTGGATCAGGCGCTGCGTTCTCTTCTAAACGGCCTGCGTTTTGCCGGCGGCCGTTGGACCAAAATCAAAATATAAAATTTTCAAGGAGTATCTGCTATGATCACAGTCGATGCTAAAGGCAAAAATTGTCCGATTCCGGTCATTCTGGCAAAAAAGGAGATCGATGCGGGCGCGCGGGCGTTCACCGTCCTGGTGGACAACCCGGCCGCAGTGGAGAACCTCACCCGTCTGGCCGACAGCCAGGGCTACGCCATTGACGCCGCCGAAGCGGATGGCGTTTACACGGTTTCTTTTTCGATAGCCGGAGGCCCCGTCTGTGAGGCACAGCCAATCCTCCGACCGAAAAACGGCAGCTGGTCGGTTTTTGTCCCCCGTGACACCATCGGGGACGGTGACCCGGAGCTTGGGACTTCTCTCATAAAAATGTATTTTTACACCATCGCCCAATCGGACGATCCGCCCGCTTCGATCCTGTTCATGAACGCGGGCGTCAAGCTTCCGGTCTTTGATGATCAGATTGTGGAACATCTCCAGGCCCTTGTGGAAAAAGGCGTGGACATCCTGGTCTGCGGCACCTGTCTCAATTTTTACGGCATCGCCGGGCAGCTGCGGATCGGTACGGCCAGCAACATGTACGACATCACCGAGCGCATGCGGCAGGCGGACAAGGTGGTCACCCTCTGATGCGGTACGGCGTAATCGCTTTCGATTCGACCCATGCGGCCATCCATGCTGAAAAGCGGCTGAAAGCCCGCTGCAAAGTTTCCATGATGCCCACGCCGCGCCAAATTACGGCCTCCTGCGGCATTTCGATCCGATTTTTTCCGGATGACCTCGGCGTGGTCCGTGAGGAGCTTGCCGCGCTTGGCTCTTCCCGCCTCTATGCCATTTACGGGATCGCGGACGACGGGAGCATCCACCCGGTCTAAGCTTTGGCTGTATCCGCAAATAAAATGATGAGGTGAATGCTATGAACCGATGTTTTCCGCGCTTGCTTTGCCTATTGCTGGCTCTTTCGCTCTGCGCCTGCGGCGCCCCGGGAGAAAAACCCGCCGCTCCGCCGCCTGTGCCGGAGCTGATAAGCCCGGCTTCTTCGCCCGCAGAATCTCCTGAGCCGGCGTCGTCCGCACCGGAAAACGCTCCTAGCGTATCCCCAGAGGATGATGCCCTTTTGGAGAATTACGAATGGGCAGAGGTCACCTTCCCCGCCTATCAGGACGGCAAGGAGGACTATAACGCCGAAATCTATGAAATTCCGCCGTTCACAATGAAAATGCTGGTCCCATACGGCTGGACGATATCTTTTCCGGAAGATCAGGCGCACTCCATCCCATTCACACCAATGGATATCCGCGACAGCGGGGAAACCGTCATGGGCAGTGTGGGCTACTGCACCTTCGAGCTCTATCCGGATACCACGCCGGAAAACTTCTACCGTTCGGTATACAGCGGGCTGATGCTTGGCTCAATGGTGAGCTGGGACTGTGAATATACCCCGGTCAAGGAAACCGAAACCACCTGCAATGCCACCTGTTATGTTTACACGAAGGACACGGGGCCGGAGTGGGGAGGACGGATGCCCTCCGCCCCGGTCACCTATCTGCCCGCCATCCTTGCCTATGATAAGGAACTGCTGGTCTACATCGCGGCCTCGTTCGACGCGGGGCGCATCACCCCCGAGCAGCAGCGCGTCATGGCGCAAAGCGTCACCCTTACTCCCAAAAGCTAAGGCCTCTGTTCAGGCTTCTCAGCAGAAGGAGCGCCCTGCAAAAAACGGCAGGGCGCTCTTTTTTGTTTTTTGCACGCCCTGCCGCATATCTCCCGGGTGTCTGTGCACCGCTGGCCGCTTCGGAATTTTCGCACATCTTTCCCTGCCTGAAAATTGTAAATCCGTTTGATCATTTGCCCGATATGGGCGGCGGGGCCGATGTCCGCCATAAACCCACCATGTCCCTGCAAGCCATCGGCTGTTCGCCGAGGGCGGTCTTAAAGCAGTTTCTCCAGTTGGCTGAGGCTCGTTACCGGCGCGGCGCAGCTCCCGTTTTGGCAAAGGTAAAAAGCGGTTCCCGCCTGCGGCAGCGGATAGGACCCGGTGAACGGCGCGCAGATCGCCAGTTGTTCTGCGTTTTCCCGCGTCTTGACCAGCGTATACAGCCGATACTGCTCCGCGATCTCCCGCAGCCCTTCCGGAGGGGTGTCCGCCGAAGCGCATACCAGCTCGCGGGAAGGATAAAGCGCTTCCATCAACGCCAGCAAGGCAAAGCAATGCCCCGACGGATAATCCCCGGCGCTTCCCGCCAAAAAGGCGAGCTGCCGGTCGGCAAGCGCCTGCCAGCGGCTTTCACCGGTCAGTTTCCAGAGCCGGATCAGCACCAGCCCTGCGGCGGAATTTCCAGAGGGCATCGCGCCGTCATAAACTTCCTTTGGCCGGGTGATCAGCTGCTCCGCATCGGCGGCGGTGAGATGGAAACCACCGCGCCGGGCATCCCAGAAATGGGTTTCCAGTTCACCCGAAAGCCGGATGGCCTCCCGCAGGTGAGAAATATCGGCTCCGGCGGCATAGAGCTCCAGCAGCGCCCAGGCATAAAAGGCGTAATCATCCAGCTGCCCGTCGTGGGCGGCTTCCCCCTCCCGCCAGCGCAGCCAAAGCCGCCCATCCGGGCGGGTGAGGTTTTCCCGCAAAAAGGCCGCCGCCCGGTTTGCCGCTTCCAGGTACCGCACCTCCCCCAGCACCCGGTATGCCTTGGCCAAAGCGGCAATCATCAGGGCGTTCCAAGCGGTGAGCACTTTGTCGTCCCGGTGGAGTTCTTCGCGGCTGCGGCGGTACCGGCTGAGTCTTTCCCGCATGTCCGCCAATTCCAGAGAATCCTGTTCAAAAGAATCGTTGCCGAGCAGGTTCGGGATGTTTTTCCCCTCGAAATTTCCCCGGGCAGTGACGTCATACCACCGGCAGAACCGATCTCCGTCCTCCTGGCCCAGCACGTTCTTCACCTCATCAGGGGTGAACAGGTAGTATCTGCCCTCCTCGCCGCCGCTGTCCGCATCCTGTCCACAGTAGAATTCCCCCTCCGGGCCGGTCAGTTCCCGCAGGACGTAGTCCAGCGTCCGCCTGACAATTCCGCGGTAGAACTCCCGTCCGGTCCTTGCGAACGCTTCCAGATAGGCGTAAGTCAGCAGAGCATTGTCATAGAGCATCTTTTCAAAGTGGGGCGCCAGCCATTTTTCGTCGGTGGAATAACGGGAGAACCCACCGCCAACCTGGTCGAACAGGCCGCCCCGGGCCATCTGGATGAGTGTGGTTTCCGCCATGCTCATGGCGTCCGCGTCCTTATTCAGGCGGCTGTATTCCATCAAAAACAGCAGGTTATGGGCAGCTGGAAATTTGGGCGCATTTCCAAAACCGCCGTTCCTGGGATCAAACCCGCGCCGGAAAAGCGCTGCCGCCGCGCGCGGCAGCGCTTTGTCCGGTTCGGCTGCGCGCGCCGGCTTCTGGCTGGCGATATGCGCTGCGATCTCGTCCCCAGCCTGCAAAAGCTGCTCGCGGCCGGTCCTCCACAGAGACGATACCTGTTCCAGCAACTCCACCAGGCCCAGCTGCCCGTAACGGCTGCGTTTCGGCAGGTATGTCCCCGCCCAGAAAGGCTTCTGATCCGGTCCCATCAGGATGGTTAACGGCCAGCCTCCCGCGCCGGTCAGGGCCTGACAAACCGCCATATATACCGCATCGATGTCCGGCCGCTCCTCCCGATCCACCTTGATGGCAATAAATGCCCGGTTCAGCAGCTCCGCCGCCTGCGCGTCCTCAAAGGATTCCCGTTCCATCACGTGACACCAGTGGCAGGTGGAATACCCGATGGAAAGAAAAATCGGTTTATCCTCCCGCAAGGCCGCCTCAAAAGCCTCGGCGCCCCAGGGATACCACTCCACTGGATTATGGGCGTGCTGTAAAAGATAGGGCGACTTCTCGTGGATCAAGCGGTTTTCACTCATGTTCCAAATCCTCCTGTGCCGGGTTATCAATGAGATTTCCCCGATAGTCGAAGCGGGAGCCATGGCAGGGGCAATCCCAGCTTCTCTCGTCCGGATTCCATTCCAACTGGCAGCCCAAATGCGGACAGCGGATCGAAACAACAAATGTCTCGCCCTGCCCGTCCTTGTAGACGCCCAGCTTTTCCCCGCCGCATTCCACCACGCCGCCATGGCCGCACGGCAGCGCCTCAATATCCGCCTGGGGCGGTGTGAAGATCCTGCGCGTCAGTCCCTTGGCGGCCTGAGCCGTCTCCTGCATCAATGTTCTCGCCGAGGCGGATGGGGTAAAACGCTGCGGAGAAAACACCGGTTCCCAAGGGGTTTCCCCTTTAACGATCAGGTCAGAGATCATTTGGGCGGACACCATTGCGGAAGTCATCCCCCACTTTTGGAAGCCCGTCGCCACATACCAGCTGGGGGTGGACGCGGAAAACCGGCCGATATACGGGATGCCGTCCAGCGTCATGCAGTCCTGTGCGCTCCAATGGGCGGCCTCCCGGCTCCCGGGCCAATACCGCCCGGCCGCCTCCCGCAATTTTTGGTACTGCCCGCCTGCCGAATTTTCCCCAGTGCGGTGGCTGCCGCCGCCAAGAAGCAGCAGCCCGCCATCCGGGCGCAGAGAAAGGCCATCCTGATCCACGCCAAGATACATCCCCTCCAGGCGGGCGGTATTTTCCAGCGCGATCACATAGCTGCGCTCCTGATGCATCCGCATGAAATAATAGCCGGGGAAATTTTGAAACGGATAGTGGCAGGCAAAAATAATATGCCCGGCTGTCACCGTCCCCCGGTCTGTGACCACACGGTTTTCCTCGGCCGCGGTGACCCTGGTCAGTTCATAAACTTCAAGCGGGTCCGCGACCGCGCGCAGAAACTTCAGCGGATGAAACCGCGCCTGATGATCAAAGCGCAGGGCAGCGGCCACTGGAAAGGGAAGTTCGGTTTCGCTGCAGTAAGACGCGTCTATCCCCAGTTTTTTTGCCGTTTCGAATTCCCGGGCCAGCGGTTCCCGTTCAGCAGTGGAATAGAGATAGGCGGGACAGTCGGCCCATTCGCACGCAATCCGCTGCGATCCGATCAAATGCCGGTATTCGGCGATGGCTTGTTGATTGGCCTGGGCATATTGCCGGGCCTTCTCTTCACCGAACCGCTCGGTCAGCCGGTGGTAAACCAGGCTGTGCTGCGAGGTGATCTTTGCAGTGGTGTTCTTCGTCTGTCCGCTTCCCACGCGGGCGGCTTCCAAAACGACCGCCCGCAGCCCCGCTTCCCTGAGAAAATGCGCGGTGAGAATCCCTGCCAGACCGCCGCCGATCACAGCGGCATCCACCGCAAGGTCGCCCCGCAGCGGTGCGCGTTCCGGAAATTTTACAGTTTTGCTCCAAATCGATTCGCTCAATGCTTCCATCCCCCTGCCGCAACGGTTTCCCGGTTTTTCAGTTTCTGGCCTGCCGCTTCGCGCGGACCGGTACTTTTCACACGCCGGCTGGCAATCGCTTTCATTTTACCACGCTCCTGTTTTTTCTGATGTTTTAGCATTGGTAAAAGCAGCAAAAATATTCCCATACGGCAGAGCGCCGGCATGTGGGTTTACGGTTCCTGGCGGCATGAAGCGCACAGCCATAAATGCCACCCAAAAAGGCCCCCGCAATTTTTGCGGGGGCCTTTTCAGATTCAGTGCGCCTGCTGTGTCTTGCGAAATTCCAGATAATCGTCATAGCTCATCATCCGGTCGGTGATGGTTCCATCCATATGGATCTCAATAATCCGGTTGGCGATCGTCTGGATAAACTGGTGGTCCTGCGACGAGAAGAGCACCGTCCCCGGAAAATCGATCAGGCCGTTGTTGACCGCGGTGATCGACTCGAGGTCGAGGTGGTTGGTAGGCTGATCGAGCATCAGCAGGTTTGCGCCGGTGAGCATCATGCGCGAGAGCATGCAGCGCACCTTCTCCCCGCCCGAAAGCACCTTCACCTGCTTATACACATCGTCGCCCGAAAAGAGCATCTTCCCCAAAAAGCCGCGCATAAAGGTCTCTGTGTCGTCCGGCGAATACTGTGCAAACCACTGCAGCATGGTAAGCTCACTGTTATTGAAGTAAGGGGAATTGTCCTTTGGGAAATAGGAAGTCGATACGGTCTGGCCCCATTTGAAGCTGCCTTCATCCGGTTCAAGCTCCTCAGCGAGAATCCGGAACAGCGCGGTCTGCCCCTGTTCATTTTCCCCCACAAAGGCGATTTTATCGCCTTTGTTCACCAGAAAGCTCACATCGTCAAGCACCTTGACCCCATCGATCGATTTACTGATCCCCTTAACTTCGAGGATGTCTTTGCCGGCCTCACGATCCGGCTTAAAGCCGACCCACGGATAGCGCCGGGAGGAAACCGGGATTTCATCCACAGTGAGCTTATCGAGCAGCTTGCGGCGGGAGGTCGCCTGTTTGGACTTCGATTTATTGGCGGAGAACCGGGAGATGAACGCCTGCAGGTCCTTGATCTGATCCTCGCGCTTTTTGTTCTGGTCCTTCAGGATCGACTGCATCGCCTTGCTGGCCTCATACCAGAAATCGTAATTTCCCACGTACATGCGCACCTGGTTGAAGTCGATATCCACCGTATGGGTACAGATGGTGTTGAGGAAATGCCGGTCATGCGAAACGACGATGACCGTGCCGGGGAAATCGAGCAGGAAATCCTCCAGCCATTCAATCGATTTGACGTCCAGGTTGTTGGTCGGCTCGTCGAGCAGCAGGATATCCGGCTGGCCGAAAAGCGCCTGCGCCAAAAGCACCTTAACCTTCTCGCCGCCCTTGAGCTCACCCATCGGGGTTCCATAAAGCTCCGGCCCGATTCCAAGCCCCTGCAGGAGCCTTCCGGAGTCGGTCTCGGCGTCCCAGCCGTTCATTTCGGCGAATTCCCCTTCGAGCTCGGCGGCGCGCTCTCCGTCGGCGTCCGAAAAGTCCGGCTTTTCATAGAGCGCGTCCTTTTCCTTCATCACCTCATAAAGCCGGGGATTGCCCATGATGACGGTATCGATGACCGGATACTGGTCATACTGGAACTGGTCCTGCTTTAAAACCGAAACGCGGCATTCCTTGGGGATCACCACCTCGCCGGTGGTCGGGTCAAGGTCGCCGGAGAGGATGCGCAGGAAGGTAGACTTGCCCGCGCCGTTCGCGCCGATGATGCCATAGCAGTTTCCTGGCGTGAACTTGAGGTCGGCGCCTGCAAACAGCTTGGTGCCGCCAAACATTAAACTGACATTCGAAACGGTAATCATAGATCCTCCACTAACAGATAACACAAAATTTTCCTGTCCAATTTGTCACTTTTTCAGTATAACATAGTTTCGGCTTTCGTCAACCGTTTTTGCCCGGAAAAGCCGCGAAATTCGGGCCTTCCGGCGCGCTTCCCCTTGCAAATCCGAGCAAAATGTGTATACTTGTGAGTACGAAATACGAAGGCTTCCCCTTCAAAGGAGTTTTGCAGATGAACGTACTGGTAGTGGGCTGCGGAAAGCTCGGTTCACAACTTTCGAGCGTGCTTTCCAAAATGGGGCATGATGTCGCTGTTATCGATAACTTTCCCGAACATTTCGATGGGCTTTCGGATGACTTTTCCGGCTATACGGTGAGCGGCGTGCCAATCGACCAGGATGTCCTGCGACGCGCCGGCATAGAAGGCTGCGACGCACTGGTTGCGGTCACCAACGACGACAACATGAACGTCATGGTCTGCCAGCTTGCCCGCGAAATTTTCAAGGTCCCACGGGTGCTCGCCCGCATCTACGACCCGCCGCGCGGCAGCGTCTTTTCCCATTTCGGGCTGCACACCATCTGCCCAAACAACCTTTCGGTCGACGCGATCTATTCGATGCTCACCGACCACGACAAGGTCAAAAATGTCTATCTCGATTCGGCCACCGTTTCATTCGACGCCGCTGAGCCGCAGCCCAGACAGGTCGGTATGCGGCTGCGCGAGCTCTGCGCGGAGGATTCCGGCAGGCAGGTGCTGTTCGGCCTTCTGCATGCCGACGGCAATCTCACTCTCGCGCATGCGAACGCTGAGGAGCTGGTCGGCCAAAACGACCGGCTCCTCTATGCCAAGGTGATCGACTGATTTGCGCCTTCCAGGCGTCCATCGGAATCAAGCGGCTCTGCCGCTTGAGAATTACTGGTGCGTTTCGCCGCGCGCCGCGAGGCCCTGGTATTCGCTGCGCTGAGCCTTCCGATGCTGCACTGGTTTTATGCTCCCGGTAGAGCGGCGGCTCCTTTGGAGTCTGGGTGGTACGCGGCATTTTTGCCTGTGCCTTTGCTATTCGGTGCAAGAAATGGGGAAAGAACACGCCAAAGGGGCTAGGGACTCGCTTCCCGGCCTATGGGCCGGAGCGCGCTTCGCCGTCAGGCGAGCAGGCTTCCAAACGTGGCACACACCGTTTTGTCTCCGCAGATTGCGCGCGATCTTTGCCGCAAAGCGGCGGCTCTTAGGCCGTAGATCGGGGCTGCGGGGTGTCCCCGCGTGTCCCTCTTTGCTTCCTTTCTTGGACAAGTGAGAAAGGATCTCCGGGCGTGTGAAGGGCGCACCCCCGCGCTGGGCAGGCGCAAAAAAGAAGAAACGAGGCTTTTTCTATGAAAATCATTGTTGTTGGCGGCGGAAAGGTCGGTTACTACCTGACCAAGACGCTGCTGGAACACGGGCATTCCCCCCGCCTGATCGAACGTGACCGAACCCTTTGTACCCGTCTTGCCAACGATCTCGACGTACCGGTCGTCTGCGGCGATGGCACCATTATCGATATTCTCGAGGCTTCCGAGGCGGACGGCGCCGACGCGCTCATCGCAGTGACGGGGCGCGACCAGGACAATCTGGTCGCCTGCCAGCTGGCAAAGGAAATTTTCCATGTCGGGCGTACCGTCGCCCGCATCAACAATCCGAAAAATGCCGCCGCCATGAAACAGCTGGGGGTGGATATCCCGATCTCCTCCACCGACAACATCGCCCGGCTGCTCGAACGTGAGGTGGACACCGCGGCCATCAAGCAGCTTATGCCGTTAAACCGCGGGGAAGCCTCCCTGTCCGAGCTGCAGATCCCGGAGAAATATGACCTTGACGGCATCCGTCTCGTGGATCTGCACCTGCCGGAGGAGTCGGTTATTGTTTCGATCTCCCGCGGCGGACGCCTGATCATCCCACGCGGCAATTCGCAGATCCTTTCAGGCGACAAACTCCTGGTGGTCTGTGCGAACACCGCCCTGCGGGAGCTTTCCGAACGGCTTTCGCTCAAAAAGGAGACGTAAAGGATAAAAAAATGGGCGGGACGCTTTTTGCGTCCCGCCCATTTTTTGTGATCTGTTCAAAGCTCATTGATAAAACAGACGATCCCCTGTTCGGTTACATCGAGCACGCCGTAGGTTCCGTTCGAGCCGCGCGGCATACCCAGGCTGCCGGGATTCATCAGGTGCATCCCCTCCCGGTAATCGACCATCGGGATGTGGGTATGCCCGAACAGGACAACGTTCGCCTGCATTTCCTGCCCGGCGCGCACAAGGTCCGCCAGGCCGTATTTGACGTTATACATATGCCCATGCGTGTAAAAAATCTTTGCCTGTCCGCAGGAAAAACATCCGGCCAGCGCCGATTCCGATCCGAAATCGCAGTTTCCGCGCGCGCTCAAAAATTTGTGTTCGGGAAAAATCTCAACCACCTGCGCAAGTTCCCGCGCGCCATCTCCAAGATGGATAAAGATATCCGCCTCGCGGTGCTTCTCCACCAGCTCCATCAGCGCATGGAAATCACGGTGGGTATCGGACATGACAATGATTCGCATAACACAAACTCCTTGCAATTGGACTTGCGGACAGGAACATTCCAGAGAATATCTGCTATTAATATATCATACTATTAATTGAAATGAAACAGGCGGTGACAAAGTTGAGTAACAATCTAAACCTTTCGCAGGACCAGATGGATTCCCTGATGCAGATGGCGGGCAAGAAGATGGGTACTGATCCGCAGAAACTCAAGGAACAGATGCAGAGCGGTCAGATGGACGGCATATTGAAGAACCTGAACCCGAACCAGCAGGCGCAGATTCAGAACCTGATGAACAACCCAGCTGCCATTGAACAGCTGATGAACAGCCCGAAAGTACAGATGCTGCTGAAAGGGCTCATGGGCAAATAGCTCCCGTTTACACAGAAAGGGCGTGAAGCGCAAACTATGGATGATCTGAATTCAACAATCAGCTCAATACTGGGCGATCCGCAAAAGATGGAGCAGCTGCGTGCGGTCGCACAGTCGCTGGGGATCGACACCGGCGCCGCCGGCGCGCCCGGCGGGCAGCCCGCGCAGAACACGCCTCCTCCCCCTTCCGGCAGCCCTGGCAACCAAGCGGCGCCTTCCGGCGGCGGGATCGATCCCGCCGCCATTGCATCCATCTTGCAGAATTTTCAGAACATGGGCGGTACAAACGCCGCAAACGCGGCCAATACCGCGAGCGCCGCGCAGAATGCCGGTGCGGGTTCGGGACCGGATCTCGGCGCGTTTTCAAAGATCGCCGGCCTCATGAGCGCCTATAACCAAAGCGACAAAAATGTAGAGCTGCTACGTTCGCTCAAACCACACTTCTCCCCCACGCGCGCAAGCAAGATCGACGACGCGGTACGGATCATGCAGATTATCCGCATGTGGCCCGCTCTGCGCGACAGCGGCCTGTTGGGCAGCCTTGGCAACCTGTTCGGCGGAGGTGGCAACAACCGATGATGCGTTGGAACAGCACCAAAACCTATACCGAAGACGATATCCTGCGCATGCAACAGGAAGCGGTCAACCGCGTGCATGAATTCCAGTCCCGCGCGCAGGAGGCGGCCTCTTTCTACGACACACCCACCATCGGGGAATACCACGAGCCTTACCCCGTCCCACAGCCGGTGATCGAAGCGCAGTCCCGCGTGCTGCCGCAGGAAAACGATCCCGAGCCGCAGCAGGCGGCACCGCCTGCGCCGCCCGCGCCCCCACAGCCCACCGATCCGATCCACGGGCTGCTCGAAAAGCTCGATCTTGACGGCGAAACCCTGCTGATTCTCGGGCTTATCTTCCTGCTTTATAACGAAAAGGCGGATAACGTCCTGCTCATTGCGCTCGCCTACCTGCTTCTCTGAGCCTCTCCCTGTTTTCTCCCGTTTTCATTGGGAACCTCATTTCCTGAAAGGCCGCCGGAAAAATTCCGGCGGCCTTTCTCTTTCAGGTTTCCTTCAGCGCTTCCTGCAATGCCTCTTTATAGAGCACACCCTTTTTATAACCGGTTTGCCGGGCAACCTCCCTGGCCGCGTCCGAAAGGGACATCCCGCCATCGGTGAGCGCCCGCACCATTCCAACCGCCTCCGGCAATTCCGGCACTTCCTCCGTTTTGGGCTGCGCGCCTTCCAGCACCAGCACAAATTCTCCTTTGGGGTTGTTTACGGTATAATATTCCACCGCCTGCAGCAGCGTTGTGCGGCGAATTTCCTCGTGGATCTTTGTCAGTTCCCGCGCAAGCGTGACCCTGCGGTCACCCAGCACAGAAAGCATGTCCTGCAGGGTGCTCAGCAGCTTATGCGGCGCTTCATAGAAGATAAGTGTGCGCGTGTCGTCCCGCACCGCTTCGAGATGGGAAAAACGACTGGCGCGCTTGACGCTTAAAAATCCTTCGAACGCAAACCGGGAAGTCGCAAGACCGGACACGGCCAGCGCGGAAATAGCGGCGCTCGGACCCGGGACCACGACGGTGGCAATCCCCGCTTCGGCACAGAGCTTCACCAGGTCCTCGCCCGGGTCGGAGATACACGGCATGCCCGCGTCGGTCACAACACAGCAGCTTTCGCCCGCCAGAATCCGGCCGACAATCATCTGCCCGCGTTCGCGCAGATTGTGCTCATAGTAGCTGACCATCGGCTTTTTGATGCCGAAATGGTTTAAAAGCTTGAGGGTGACGCGGGTGTCCTCCGCCGCAATAAAATCGCATTCGTTAAGTGTCTTTACCGCGCGCGGCGACAGATCCCCCAGGTTGCCGATCGGCGTGCCCACCACATATAACCTGCTCACAGGTTCGCCTCCTTTTGATAGATGCGCAGGACTTCTTGGGAAAAGCCGCCCGGTCCCTCAATTATAAGCGGCGCTTCCACCTGCAAAAACGGCTTGGCGCCGCGCTTTCCCTCGATGAGCAGCAGCCATGGCGCGCATCCCGGCCGCTGGTGCACCATCCGCAGCCGCTTCGGCTCAATCCCAGCCTTTCGCATCGCGCAGGCCACGTCCACCAGCCGCTCCGGCCGGTGGCAGAGGCAGAGCCGTCCTCCAAAGCGCAGAAGCCTTGCCGCAGCGGCGCAGATATCCCCAATTTCACAGAGGGTTTCGTGCCGCGCGATCCGGTCGCTTTCGCTTTCGCTCAAAATTCCGGTCCCAGCGGTTTTGTACGGCGGGTTGCAGGTGACCAGGTCGAACATACCGGCGTCCAGCACGCCGGAAAGATCACGCAAGTCGGCACGTACCGGAAAAAAACGGTCCGCCGGAAGCCCCCCCACAGCGACACTTCTTTGCATCTGCGCAACCGCCTGCTCCTGCACCTCCACCGCGCAGACCTTCCGCGGGGCGGTTTTTTCGTCCCGGAACCACAAGGCTCCCACAATCCCGCAGCCCGCGCCGAGATCGCAGGCCAGATCCTTTCTGCGCGGCGCGGCGAAATCCGAAAGCAGAAACGCATCGGTCCCGAATTTATGCTGCGGCGTAACGCACAGCTTTATCCGCTCCCCAAGCGGCTCAAAGGTGTCCTTGAACAAAAGCATCCGCTCCTTACAGAAAAATCCCGGGCCGCGCGCAGGTAAAAGAAAAGCCTTCACACAAAGCGAAGGCTTTTCTTTATGTACGCTTATGATGATTGCTTATTCCGGCTTAATGGCTTCGACCGGGCAATCCGCCGCGCAGGCGCCGCATTCAATGCAGGTACCGGCGTCGATCTCGTATTTTCCATCGCCCTCGGAAATCGCGCCAACCGGGCAGGTCTCCTTGCAGTTACCGCAAGAGATGCAATCGTCATGAATTACATATGCCATGGGGAACACCTCCAAAAAAATTTGTGATTTTGGCCGCCGCGCAAATTTCCGCGCAACAGCGATACCATAGACTATGCAACGATGCACAATCGATATGATATTCACAAGCTTATTCTACCACAGGTTTGCAAAAATGCAAGACTTAAACCATTTTCCGCCTGTAAAATTCGTTATTTTTCGCCATCGTCCGAGGCCGGTTCCCCGCCGCCCTGGTTATTGTTTCGGATGAGACGCACTTCGCTCTTATGGATGTACTTGGCCGCGGCCTGATCCTTCTCCGGCGCGACCTTGAGCATACCGGTCAGCAGGTTCACCTCGGTCACGACGCCGCGGCCCTCCTTGGTACGCACCCAGGAACCCGCCTTCGGCGTGGTGCGCAGAAGGTCCTCATAAGCTTCCTGCTCATATTTGAGGCAGCACATCAGCCGGCCGCAGGTGCCTGAAATCTTGGTCGGGTTGAGCGAAAGCCCCTGTTCCTTGGCCATCTTGATCGAGACCGGCTGGAACTCCCCCAGGAAGGAAGAACAGCAGAATGGACGGCCGCAGATGCCGAGCCCCCCCAGCATCTTCGCTTCGTCGCGCACGCCGATCTGCCTCAGCTCGATGCGGGTGCGGAACACCGACGCCAGATCCTTGACCAGCTCGCGGAAGTCAACCCGTCCGTCGGCTGTGAAGTAAAACAGGATCTTGTTATTATCAAAGGTGAATTCCACATCCACCAGTTTCATATTGAGCTTATGCTTGGCGATCTTCTCATTGCAGACCGAAAAGGCCTGTTTTTCCCGCGCCGCGTTGTCCGACACCTTTTTGAGGTCCTCCTCGTTTGCAAGGCGCATCACCTTCTTGAGCGGCTTGACAATCGCTGTGTCGCTCACCTGTCGGTTTGCCATCGCAACCTCGCCGCATTCCACGCCGCGGGCTGTCTCAACAATCACCTTCGCACCCTTCTCCACCTGGAGCGGGCCGGGATCAAAATAATAAACCTTGCCCACGCTTTTAAATCTGACACCGATAATTTCCGCCATAACGTCCTCCATCTATCTGAGTGTAGCTTTGATCTGTTCCACCATACACGCCGATAAAAGCGCGATGCTCACATTCTGGTTGGCGCGCCGCGCGGCCGTTTCAACCGCCTGGGCCGCGCCGAGCGCCTGCATCGGCGTCAGCCGGTTCACCACCCGCATGTCCGGGTTCCCCTCCGGGCGGTACCGTTCGACCGCATACTGGGCGAACGCCTCACGCAGCAGGGTAAAAAGCTGTAAAAGCCCCTCGCGGTCCCGGTCGTAAGCGGCCAGGATCTGCAGCGCCTTATACCGTTCGCCAAAAAGCAGCGCCTCACAGAGCGAGCGGGTATCCGCGGCCGCTTTGGAAGGCTTGGCCGACCCGATGAGCGAAAGCGCCCGCCCAATGTTTCCGCCGGCACCCGCGGCGGCCGCGCGGCGCTGGGTTTCGTCCGTTTCGGGAGAAAGCGCGGCCAGCGCCTGCTCACACTCTTCCACGGTGGGAATCTCCAGCTCCAGCGGCAAAACCCGTGAGAGGATGGTGGGCAGCATGCGGGATCGGTTTTCGCAGAGCAGCACAAACCGCACAAAGGCGGGCGGCTCCTCGATGATCTTGAGCAGCGCGTTCTGCGCCGCCGTATTCATCGCATGGGCCTTATCGATGACATAAACCTTGCACGGACCTTCATTCGGCGCAATGTAGGCGTCCTGCCGGATCTCGCGCACCAGGTCGATGGGAAATTCCTTCTTCCCTTCCGGCACAGTGTAATACCGCACGTCCGGATGGATCCCCTTTTGCACTTTGAAACAGTGCGGACAGATCCCACAGGGCTTTTCCGCCTCCTCGCAGAGCGAAAGCTCCGCAAAAAGGCGGGCCAGCGTCTTTTTACCGGAACCCTCGGGGCCTTCGACCAACAACGCATGCGGCAAACGCCCGCCAGCACTGAGGTTGGCGAGCGTACCGGTAGCTTTCTGATTATGATAGAGTAATGTTTTCAAAGTTTCTCAAATCTCTCCACGTTGGTTACAAAGATCGTCGCGCCGCCGACCTGCACTTCCACCGGGAAGGAGGTGTACATGCCCACGCCGTAAGACGCGGAGGACGGCACCATCTGGGTGCGCTTTTTGGAATGCTTGCCAATGATCGAAATGACCTCGTCGACCTTATCGTCGTCGATTCCGATGATGAAGGTGGTGTTCCCCGCCATGAGGAACCCGCCGGTCGTCGCCAGCTTGGTTACCGAAAACTTGTTTTTGGTCAGCTCCTTGGAAACCTTGGCGCTGTCGTCATTGGACACAATCGCAAAGATCAGTTTCATAAGGTCACCCTCCTTGTTGCCCTTGCCCCGGCCCCATTGCCAGAGCTTTCACGCATGAAAATTAGCGCCCGAAAGGGAAGTCCCTTTCTGTATTGCTATTTTACCATATCCGGGTGTAAAATGCCATAGTTTTTTGTTGGCAGAATGCAAAGAAAGCATATCAGAAACCGCATGACTTGTCCGCTGCGCTCCGCAGAGAACCCGCTACTTTCCGCTGCCCTTTGGAAAAAGGTCAGCCAAACGCCGGAGAAAGCAGTCCCGCCAGAATGATGAGCAGCGAAACCGCCGAGATGATCAGGCTTTTGCCCGAAGCCTTCTCGTCCTTCACGATCTCCGCGATCCCGGCCGCCAGCGAAAAAACGAACACAAACGGCCAAATGAACCAGGTCCAATAATAAAAGATTGCAATCCCCTTCATCAGTCCAAGCAGCATCGGCAATTCCTCTCCCGCAGTTTTAATCTTTTACAACGCATACCGCTGTAATTCCATAAGCCTTGAGCGCGGCGGCGGCCTCCTCGTCAATCCTTTCGCCGCCCATCACAACCGGGATGCCCGGCGGGCAGGGGGAAACTTCTCCGGCCGCGATCCGTCCAATCGCGTTTTCCACCAAAACAATTTCCTGTGTGGAAAAAACCGCGGCGCGCAACGGCATTGCCGACTGGGGGCGCGGGAGCGCGGCGCCTGGCGAGAGCGCCCCGATTGCCCGCGCGAGCCGTTCGTAGTCGCTTTCGCGGTTATAGGCGTTGGCCATCAGCACACAGGCGGTACCGCTCACGTATTCCGGCTCAACGCCGAAACCGCGCAGGTGCGCGCCAAATGTTTCCCTATCCATCCCAAGCGGCCCAAAGCCGAGCGAAAGCTTTGCCGGATCGGAAAGCCCCTGCGGCAGCGCGAAGCCATGCGCAAGGGAAAGTCCCCGCAGCCGGTCCATCTGCCGGGCGGTGCGGGCAAAGCCCTCCCGGGCGCCGCCGCGCGCATACTGGAGCGCAATCTCACAGGAAAGCATCATCGGATAGCTTGGGCTGGTCGAGCCAAACAGCGACATCATCCGTTTCGCATCCGCCGCGAACTGCCCGTCTCCAATATGTAAAAGCGCCGCGCCGGTCATGGCGGGCATCGTCTTATGTAGGCTGTCGCAGCAGAGCGCCGCGCCGCAGTCGATCGGATGCGGCTTCCCGTATTTCTCCGGGAGAAACCGGAGGTGCGCGCCGTGCGCGTTGTCAACCAGCAGCGGCACGCCATGTTCCCGGCAGACCGCGGCGATCCCGGCAAGGTCGCTCATCACCCCAAAGTAGTCGGGCGAGGTGATGTAGACCGCTTTTGCATCCGGGTTCGTCTCGATCGCCGCCGCGACCGAGGCGGGTGTATACCGCCCAAGGAACCATTCCCCCGCGTCGTTTTCCGGATAGATCCACACCGGCGAAAGATCGAGCAGCGCTGCCGTGTTGATCGCGGCCCGGTGGATGTTGCGGCTCATGATCACCTTGCCGCCATTGCCGCATGCGAGCGCCAGCATTGTTTGGATGCACAGCGTCGCCCCACCCGCCGAAACGAGCGTCCGATACGCGCCGTAAACCTCCGCGAACTGCCGCTCCAACTCCAAAATCGGCCCATCCGCGTGAAAAAGGCTGTCCGCCCCCTCCACTTCGGTGATGTCCCACGGCAGGATTTCTGCGAATTCCCCTGTCCCACGGCCCTTATGCCCCGGCATATGGAACCGGGCCATGTCCTTTTGGAGATATGCTTCCACCGCGTCATGAAGCGGTGTTTTGCCCGCCTGCCTCATGATTTTTTCAGTTTGCGCTTCACCGCGCCGATCGTCCCGTTGAGGGCAATCGCTTTGTCCACCATCTTCGCTTTGAGCGGCTGGTAGACATAGTCAAATTCTCCGGCCAGCTCGTCAAGCGTGCCGTTAAACCCGCGCTTAAAGCGGTAAAGGCCGTACATATGCCCATTTTCATCCATATTGCCGGAAACGCCCTGGAAGTCGTAAACCGCGCATCCAGTTTCGATCGCCCATTTGATCATCTCCCACTGGATGAGGTAATTTGGCATCACATTGCGGTAGACATTATCCGACGCTCCATAGACATAGCAGGTCTTGCCCGCATAGTTGGTGGTGATCGCGCCGGAAATCGGCTGGTCCTGATAAAAGGCCATATACATCCGCACATGCTCGCCAAGCGCGTCGAGCATCCGGGCAAAATAGGCCTTCGGACGGACGTTGAAGCCGTCGCGCTCGCCGGTAGTCTGCATGATCCGCACAAAATCGTCCAGATATTCCTGTCCCACCACCCGTATTTCCACACCGTGCTTCATTGCCACGCGGCAGTTGTAACGGGTCTTTTGGGTGAGCGCCGCGAAAACTTCCTCCTCGGTGCGTTCGTTCAGGTAAAGCCGGTAATTGAATCGGGCCTGAATGCCTTCAAATCCATCGGGGCCGTAGCTTTGGGTAAAGCCCATACCTTTTGCGAGTTTTAAAAACTGCGCGTCGCTCATCAGAACATCCGGGTCCATTTTGAAGGTATGGGCGTTGTATTTTTTAGCGAGCGCGTCGACGCCGGCCTTGAGGTCGGCGAGCACGGCCTGGTCGTGCAGGTCGCAGACCGGGCCGCGCGGCGCATACAAAAACGAGGTGCCGATCAGCGGGATCTTTTGGATCAGCACCGACATGGCGCCGACGATTTCGCCCGCACCGCCGCGCGAAACAACCGCTTCGAAGCCCCAGTTATTTTTTACCTTCTGCCAGTTGACGCTCTGCGTAAAGCATCCCTGCGGATGGTTTGAGACAAATGCCTCATATTCTCCATATTGATCGGGCGTAATAATTTCCAAGATCTGTATCTCCTTTTCAGTCCTTTTGTCCTGATTGCGTGACTCCAAAGAACACCGTCCAAGCGTTTTCGTAAGCCCTGAATCCACCCCAGCCCCACCGCAGTGCAGGGAGCATAAAACGTTACCATCAGTCCTGAGCTGACCGTTTTGCTGGGGGCAAAGGCGTCCGCGGGGTTTGGCAAGGCGTCCGCGGGGTTTCCAAAGGGGCGGCTAGCCACTTTGGCGTGTTCTTTTCCCTATTTCTTGCACGAGCAAGAAATAGGGCCGGGGTGCCGGGAAGGCGCAGAGTCTCCGAGCGCCTGAAAAGCGCAATCCACCGCTCTGCGGCTATTGTACCACAAGTGCGAAGCACGCAGTGGGATAATGGCGCATTGGGACGGAAGCGCCAAAGGCGCGAATCGTCCTGCGCATAAAAAGCTATAATAGCCGCTTTGCGGCTATTATACCACATCCTTGCCGGAAATGATATCCAGATTGCGGCGCAGCACTTTTTCTCCACGCCAGCCATAAGCTTTCGTCTCACAGAGTTTTCCAATTGTATCATACCCGAGCACCGGCTGGTTATCCCGGTAAAAGGCTTCGACTCTGCTCTTGGCAGCCTGCCGGTTGACCGGGCAAGCATCGGTGCACCTGTCACAGCCCCAAACGAATCCGCCCGCTTGGATCTGTCCGCGTTCCCATTCGCTCAGCGCGCCTTTTTTCTGCGTGAGAAAGGAACGGCATTTCGTCTTGTCAAAGCCGTCTTCCGAGAGTGCGCCGGTCGGGCAGGCAGCAAGGCACTGTCCGCAATTGACGCACATTTTTTTGCTTTGCGGCTGGCCGGGCGGCAAAACAAGGTCGGTGACGATCTCCCCGATGAAACAATAGCTCCCATAGACGGGGTTGAGCAGCTGTCCATTTCGGCCCACGTCGCCAAGGCCGGAAAGATATGCGGCGCGCACCTCCACAAGCGGCGAAGCGTCCACAAATGGTATAAATATATTATTTATATACTTTTTGTTTATGTTTTTCGCCAAATTTTCCAAAATTCCCCGAATTACGGTGTGATAATCGTCTACGATTGCATATCGGGAGATGTTGCGCAATTCATAACTATTTGTATAATATCCAAATAAAAATACAATTATTGATTTCGCATTTTCCGGGATACGGGCCTTTGCGCGGACTTCCAACAGCGGGAGCGCATCGGCAAAGGCGCACACGCCCCACTGATCAATCCCGGCATCGCGGACAATTTGTTCAAGTTCCGCCATCGGTTCTCTTCTTTCTTGGATAGGGTTTTTCCTCGTCCGTAAGATCCAAAAGGAAGTCCACGCTTGTCTTGTAAAATGCCGCCAAGGTTAGCAGGTTTTCAGTTGTGGGCGTGTACTCCCCTGTCTCATACTTGGAAAGGATACTCTGATTAATACCGGTTTCCATTTGCAACTGTATTTGCGTCAAATCCCGCAGGACACGAATTTTCTTCAGGTTCTTCATGCGCTCACCTCTTATGCTATTATCTCATAAAATATGCTTGATAATTATAATCATTCCTCATATAATATTCTTGTAAAGAATATTATATGAGGAATCATGTTTATGCCAACCGCCCTTGAAGAATTCTTCCTTTCTGAACTCAAAACCTTCGCCACCTACGAGGAAGCCTCCGAAGCGCATGAAATCCTCGCCCGCTTCCAGCAGGCCCAGGATCTCCTCGCCCATACCCTCACCGAACAGCAAATGCGTCTCCTGCTCGATCTGCGCGACGTGCACGACGAACTCATCGACCGCGCCTCCGCCCGTGCCTTTGTCCGCGGCGTCCGTTTCAAATCTATCCGCTCTTCCCTCGTCCTCGAGCTTTAACCGCTGGTTGAAAGGGCTTACGGACGCACATGGGGGGATTTCTCTTGCAAATCCTCCCATACCCCCAAATGCGCCCGAAGCAGGGCCTGCGGGCCCAGGCGGGATTCCGGTGCGTGCGCGCACCGGCGTGGGGGCGCCGCCCCCGCGTTCCCCGCAACCTTTGAAAAGGTTGACGAAACTTTTGTTTTTTCGCGGCGCAACCGAATCAAAAATTCTTGAAAAAGGGTCCGGGGAAAAACTTCTTTCAAGAAGTTTTCCCCCGGCGTTCCCCCGGCTCCGCGCTTAAGCGCGGAGCCCTTTTATTCCATCCCTTTAGTTGCACTTCGAATATCCACAGGATCTACAGCTTACGCAGCCGCCTTCGTGTTCCAGCTCACTGCCGCAGTCCGGACAAAATTTGGAATGCTTGGTCACAATGACCGGCTGTTCCGGAGCCTTCTTCGGTTCCAGAATTGCACTCGAAGCCGGCTTTTGCGCCGCGATCATGTCCGCTGTCTTTTTGATCACGCGGGCGATCGCATCCGGACAGGAGGTGCATTTCATCCCCGTATGCCGGATGGTCGACGGGCAGCGGATGCCGCGCAGCTGGTCGAGGATTTCATCAATCGAGATGCCCGACCGCAGCGCGATCGAAACAAGCCGCGCGGTCGCTTCCGATTGGCTCGGACAGCCGCCCGCCTTGCCGGTCGAGGTAAATACTTCACAAATGCCGGTTTCATCATAGTTGACCGTCACATAAAGATTGCCGCACCCAATCTTCATCCGTTCGGTCAGCCCACAGGTGATCTCCGGACGCGGACGCGGACGGATATTGGTGGGGTAGCCTTCCGGGTCCGTTTCAACTGGGGTTTCCCCTTCCTTCTTAACCGACCCGATATTCAACACCTGGCTGTCACGGCTGCCGTCACGGTAGATGGTCACGCCCTTGCAGTCGAGCTCATAGGCCAGCATATAGACCTCCTGCACATCCTCGACCGTCGCGTCATGCTTGAAGTTGACCGTTTTGGAGACCGCGTTGTCGGTATATTTCTGGAACGCGGCCTGCATCTTGACATGATAAAGCGGGCTGACATCGTGCGACGAAACGAATACCCGTTTGATATCCTCCGGGATTTCTTCAATATGCGCGAGCGTACCTTCCGCCGCAATCTTTTTCATCAGTTCGTCGCTGTAGAGTCCGCGTTCTTCCAGCATCTCCCGAAGCACCGGGTTGACTTCGATCATTTCGGTGCCGTCCATAACGTTGCGGATGAAAACATAAGCGAATACCGGCTCCACCCCGGAAGAACATCCCGCGATGATCGAAAGGGTACCAGTCGGGGCGATGGTGGTGATGGTGGCGTTGCGAAGCGGCGGGCCGCCGGCAAAGATGCTTTCGTTAAAGAGCGGGAACGGTCCGCGTGTCTTGGCCAGCTCAATCGATTCGGCGCGGCCGGTTTCGGTGATGAATTTCATGACCTTTCCGGCCAATTCCACCGCCTCTTCCGAATTATAAGGGATGCCCATATAGGCGAGCATATCCGACCAGCCCATCACGCCGAGGCCGATCTTGCGGGTCTGCTTGGTGGTGAAGTCGATTTCCTCGAGCGGATACTTATTCACATCGATCACATTATCAAGAAAGTGAACCGCGTCCCTTGCGGTTTTTTCAAGTTTTTTGTAGTCGATGGCATAGCCTTTTCCGGTCTTTTTGAGCATATTGACCAAGTTGATCGAACCGAGATTGCAGCTCTCGTATGGCAGCAGCGGCTGTTCCCCGCAGGGATTGGTGCTTTCGATTTCCCCCTGGCTCGGGACGACATTGTCGCGGTTGAGGCGGTCGAGGAAGATGATGCCCGGCTCGCCATTGCGCCATGCGCTTTCCACAATCTTAGTAAAAACCTCACGCGCATCCAGCTCACCGGCCGGCTGTTTGGTTTTGGGGTCGACCAGCTTGAAGGTGTTGTTATGCTGCACCGCATGCATAAATTCTTCAGTGATGCCCACCGATATATTAAAATTGGTGATATCAGCGTTGTCTTTTTTGCAGTCGATGAAATTCAGAATATCCGGATGGTCGATCCGCAGGATGCCCATATTTGCCCCACGGCGGGTGCCGCCCTGCTTGACCGCTTCGGTGGCCATGTTGAAAACCCGCATAAAGCTGATCGGGCCGCTGGCCACGCCTCCGGTGGTGCGCACCGTCGATCCGGACGGACGCAGCCGGGAGAAGGAAAAGCCGGTGCCGCCGCCGGACTTATGAATCAGCGCGGCCTGTTTGATCGCCTCAAAGATCTCTTCCATCGAATCGCCCACGGGCAGCACAAAGCAGGCGGAAAGCTGTCCCAGCTCGCGGCCGGCGTTCATCAGGGTGGGGGAATTCGGCAAAAATTCGAGATTGGTCATCATCTCGTAGAACCGCCCGGCCAATGCTTCGGTATCGGCAGCGGAGTCGAAATGCCTGTCCGCTTCCGCGATGGCACGCGCCACACGCCAAAACAGCTGCTCCACTGTTTCGATATTTTTGCCTTCCTCGTCCTTCATCAGGTAACGCCGTTCCAGAACCGTCATTGCGTTTTTTCCAATTTTCATCGGTCAATCCATCCTTAATCTCTATATTATGTATCATATAAATTTCGTAATACTATATATTGTATCACTTTCCATCTATGGAAACAACATATAAAACAAACAACCTTGCCGAATCTTTTCCAGCAAGGTTGTTTAAGGTGACTAATTTTCAAATTATTCTGCCGACGGGGCATCCGGCGGAGTTGGCTCTTCCGGTGCCTTTGGCGCGCCCTGTGTGTAATAGCCATTCGGATTCGAAGGGCCGCCCGCGCCCTTATCCGCAAGTTCATTGATTTGCGACTGCATGATACCAAGCGCAACGACCGTGAGGCCAAAGATTGCCAGCACCAGACAGATGATACTGTTATCGCTCATGGAGACGCCCATATTGTTTCCAAGCCGCACCAACTTCTGATTATATTTATAGAGCCAATAAAGCCCATAAATGCCGCAAGTTACAATCGTAAGCAGAACTTCCAGTCCAGGGCCGTCTCTGGTATCTCCAAGCGTGTTGTTGACTTCTTCCGAGGTCTGATACATCCAAATCAGATAATAGATGCCGCAGGTGACAATCGACAGGATGATAACCATGGGGATGCTTTTGTTTTGTATGTACATAAGTAACTCCAATCTCCGGCAGCGCCGGGATAAAATCAACAATTTCAGTCTACCATATCAAACGACTGATTGCAATGTATGGCTTCAAGTTTTGTCCCAACCCATACAATTTGTGTCATTTTACCCGAAAATTGCTGCAACAAAAGAAAAAAACCGCTAAATAGCGGTTTTTTAAGAGCTGGCATCGACCTATTTTTCCAGGGCGTCACCACCCAAGTATCTTCGGCACCGCTGAGCTTAACTACTGTGTTCGGAATGGGAACAGGTGGGACCTCAGCGTCATAAACACCAGCCAATATGCAATTAAAATGGTGACCCGTGCGGGAATCGAACCCGCGTTACCGGCGTGAGAGGCCGGTGTCTTAACCGCTTGACCAACGGGCCATGGACAGCCTTCCCAGCCCTGCTGGACCGGAGCGCCCTTCGGGCGACGGCTGTTCAAAAGGGGTTACATACCCCCCTTTGGATCCCCCGTTGGGTGTCGTCTGCGACGACCCGCCGCCTTCGGCCGCGGATTCGGGATAAGGTGTGCCTGCGGCACAGAATGCCTTCTAAAAGCTTCCTCTATCTATGCGGTGCTTTCCCCTTCCGGGCTTTCTGCCCTCCGGTCACACCTCTCACTTTCTGGTGCGCCATCAGGGACTCGAACCCGGGACCCGCTGATTAAGAGTCAGCTGCTCTACCAACTGAGCTAATGGCGCATATTGGCGGCCTTCCCAGACTCTGTCCGGAGCGGCTTCGCCGACGGCCGCTCAAAGGGTTCCACCCTTTGGATCCTGGCTTGTGTCGTCTGCGACGACCCATGGCCTTTGGTCATGGATTTGGAATTCGGTGTGCTGCGCACATCCTTCGTGCGCCCCGCACCCTCAAAATCGAACAATGAAAACTTCATACCCTGCGAGACCAAAATTCGCTTGGTCAAGCCCTCGACCGATTAGTATCACCTTGCTGCACGTGTCGCCACGCTTCCACATGTGACCTATCAACCTTGTAGTCTTCAAGGGGTCTTACCTGGTTATCCAGTGGGATATCTTATCTTAAGGCCGGCTTCACGCTTAGATGCCTTCAGCGTTTATCCGATCCGCACTTAGCTGCCCAGCTGTGCCGTTGGCACGACAACTGGTGCACCAGAGGTGCGTCCATCCCGGTCCTCTCGTACTAGGGACAGCTCCTTTCAAATATCCTGCGCCCACGACAGATAGGGACCGAACTGTCTCACGACGTTCTGAACCCAGCTCGCGTACCGCTTTAATTGGCGAACAGCCAAACCCTTGGGACCGAATACAGCCCCAGGATGCGATGAGCCGACATCGAGGTGCCAAACCTCCCCGACGATGTGGACTCTTGGGGGAGATCAGCCTGTTATCCCCAGGGTAGCTTTTATCCGTTGAGCGATGGCATTTCCACTCACATACCACCGGATCACTAACTCCAACTTTCGTTACTGCTCGAGATGTCTCTCTCGCAGTTAGGCTGGCTTACGCGTTTACACTCAAAAGCATGGTTTCCGTCCATGCTGAGCCAACCTTTGAGCGCCTCCGTTACTCTTTAGGAGGCGACCGCCCCAGTCAAACTGCCCACCTAACAATGTCCCCCGACCGGATTCACGGCCGCAGGTTAGAATTTCAGTACCTCAAGAGTGGTATCCCAACGGTGACTCCACCTGAACTGGCGTCCAGGTTTCTCAGTCTCCCACCTATCCTGTACATGAAATACCGAAATCCAATATTAAGCTACAGTAAAGCTCCATGGGGTCTTTCCGTCTTGTCGCGGGTAACCGGCATCTTCACCGGTACTACAATTTCGCCGGGCGGGCTGTTGAGACAGTGTCCAGATCGTTACACCATTCGTGCGGGTCAGAACTTACCTGACAAGGAATTTCGCTACCTTAGGACCGTTATAGTTACGGCCGCCGTTTACCGGGGCTTCAATTCAGAGCTCTCACTCCTCCTCTTAACCTTCCGGCACCGGGCAGGTGTCACCCCATATACGTCATCTTTCGATTTAGCATAGAGCTGTGTTTTTGCTAAACAGTCGCCTGGACCTATTCTCTGCGGCTCCCTTTCAGGAGCACCCCTTCTCCCTAAGTTACGGGGTCAACTTGCCGAGTTCCTTAACAACCCTTCTCCCGTTGGCCTTAGAATTCTCTTCCTGTCTACCTGTGTCGGTTTGCGGTACGGGTATCTCAGATATACACAAGGCTTTTCTCGCCTGCCGCTAAGCATACTTCCCTACTAAATTTCGGTCCCTTTCGCCCAGGTCTACCAACGCCTGGGTTATGCCCTTTGACAGTGTCCCCTTGCTTAAATCTTTCGACAGCTACGGAATTTCTACCGTATGTGCATCGGCTACGCCTTTCGGCCTCACCTTAGCTCCCGGCTTACTTGGAGCGGACGAACCTTCCTCCAAAAACCTTAGACTTTCGGCCATTATGATTCTCACATAATTCTCGCTACTCATTCCGGCATTCTCACTCGTATAAAGTCCACCGCCGCTTTCGCTACGACTTCACCCCTTATACGACGCTCCCCTACCATGATTTACATCATCCCAAGCTTCGGTTACACGTTTAGCCCCGTTACATTTTCGGCGCAGAGTCACTCGACCAGTGAGCTATTACGCACTCTTTAAATGAGTGGCTGCTTCTAAGCCAACATCCTGGTTGTCTGTGCAACTCCACATCCTTCTCCACTTAACGTGTATTCGGGACCTTAGCTGTGGGTCTGGGCTTTTTCCCTTTCGACCACGAGACTTATCTCACGTAGTCTGACTGCCACGCATCAATTCTCCGGCATTCTGAGTTTGATAAGGTTCAGTAACCTCTCGGCCCCTAGCCTATTCAGTGCTTTACCTCCGGTAATCTAACGTGACGCTAGCCCTAAAGCTATTTCGGGGAGAACCAGCTATCTCCGGGTTCGATTGGAATTTCTCCGCTATCCACACCTCATCCGCCGCCTTTTCAACGGAGGTCGGTTCGGTCCTCCATGGGATTTTACTCCCACTTCAACCTGGACATGGATAGGTCACCCGGTTTCGGGCCCTATGCATGAAACTCTTCGCCCTATTCAGACTCGGTTTCCCTTCGGCTCCATCCCTTAAGGACTTAACCTTGCTACATGCATACGCTCGCCGGACCATTCTACAAAAGGTACCATATCACGCGTTGACGCGCTCTATGTGCTTGTAGGCGCAAAGTTTCAGGTACTATTTCACTCCCCTCCCGGGGTGCTTTTCACCTTTCCTTCACAGTACTATACACTATCGGTCACCAGGGAGTATTTAGGCTTGGAGGGTGGTCCCCCCGGCTTCCCACAGGGTTTCACGTGTCCTGCGGTACTCTGGATACTGCTCGCTGCCTCGTGTTTTCGGATACAGGACTCTCACCTTCTCCGGTCTGCCTTCCCATGCAGTTCTCCTAACGCTCAGCAATGCTAAATGCAGTCCACAACCCCGGAGACATTGCTGCCCCCGGTTTGGCCTCTGCCGCGTTCGCTCGCCACTACTTGCGGTATCTCGGTTGATTTCTCTTCCTCGCCCTACTTAGATGTTTCAGTTCAGGCGGTTCCCCTGATATGGCTATGGATTCACCATACCATGACGGATCGTTACATCCGCCGGATTGCTCCATTCAGACATCCACGGATCAAAGCCTATTTGCGGCTCCCCGTGGCTTTTCGCAGCTTATCACGTCTTTCTTCGGCTCCTGGTGCCAAGGCATTCACTCTGTGCCCTTTGTAGCTTGACCATGCTTGAATCTTGGTTCTCGCTGTTTTCTTGCGATTTCTATAATCGCTCGGCTTTATTGTAGTTTCTTTACCCTAAAGTAAAAAATCTTTTCATAAAACTTCTGCAGATATTTGTTTTCATTGTTCAATTTTCAAGGTGCGG
>NZ_FKLA01000007.1 GCF_900078395.1 Anaerotruncus rubiinfantis
AGCGGGTGCGTATCTTACGCGAGCGCATAGAGATCAATGAGCGCTTAATCCACAAGACCGGGAAGAAGCGCAGGGAGGCAAAAGCGGAGTTGAGGGATCTTAATGCACAGTATGAGGCGGTGTGCCGAAAGATAAAGGAGGCGCAAAATGAGACAAGCGACACCGGGAGAGCCAAGGCCGGAGGAACTAGTGTGGGCTCTGAAAGCCAAGGACGCAACGCTACTTGAAGAATATATTGAAGAGATTTCTGGAAGAACGCTTACAAGGCCCCAACGCAATATCATCCGGGCCTTAGCGATTTCTGATAAAAGGCGATGAAGGTTAGCTGTAAATATTGCGGCGGTTTCCATCCAAGAGGATACGAGTGTCCAAAGAAACCGAAACGGAAAAACGCACAGACAGCAGCATTTAAGTTCCGTTCGACAGGGGCATGGCAACGTAAAAGAGAAGAGATCAAGCAGCGTGACAAATATCTGTGCCAGATTTGTATACGCGGCCTCTATATCGACAGAGGGCCAAAGCTGACATATAGAGAGACGCATGTACATCATATCATCCCAATTGCGGAGGATTGGGACCGGAGGCTTGATGCGGGCAACCTGCTGACCGTCTGTGCATATCACCATGAGATGGCAGAGGCGGGAGAGATCCCAAGGGCAGAGTTATTGAGGATAGTGCAAGAGCAGGATGAGACCTCCCCCGGGGCATGTGAAAATTTGAACGCAAAAAGTGTCAACACCAACAGCGGCCCTCTTTTTATGATAAAATCCCAAAACGAAAGCCGGTGAAGCAATGGCGAGACCCGCAAAAGCGGTAAACGTACAATCCAAAAATCTTACAAATGCGGAAAAAGAAGCGCGGACCTTTCTGGAAAATGCAGTGAAGGGCAAAAAAGGAACGCTTGAACCACCGGGATATTTTACGGACGGACAAAAATCGATCTTTCAATATATTGTGAACCAGCTGAACGACTGCGGAATATTGGGATCGCTGGACATCTACATTTTGACTACATGCACGATTGCCATTGACCGCTTGGAAAGCATCGAACGGCGCGTGAATGAGGACGAAAGCCTAATGAGCGATTCAGTGCTGATGGCCACCAAGGACAAGTATACGAAAGACCTTTACCGGTGCTGTAATGAGCTTTGCTTATCTCCGCAGGCACGGGCAAAAATCGGGTCACTGGCGGCGCAGGCGGCAAAGCAGAGGGAAGATCCGCTGTTAAAGGCGCTGAGGGAAGATGATTAAAGAAACCCGCGCCTATCAATATGCAAAGTGGTGCGGCCTGTCGGGAAACCGCAAGGTAGGAAAGTACATCAAGAAGCAGGCAAAGGCGTGGTTGAAAATTGCGGACGGCAAGCATAAGAAAGCATACGTTAATGAACAGTCAGTCGGGAAAGTCCTGCGGCTGCTGCGCCTGATGGTTCACCCGGACCTGCAAATTCCAATGGATGAGGGGCTGGAAGATTACGCGCATTTTCTCATTATCGCCGTGTTCTGCACGAGGACGAGGGACGACAACCGGAGATTCTACACAACGGCATTGCTGGAAATCGCTCGAAAGAACTTTAAGACATTCAATGCGGCGGTTATCTTTATCCTGGGAATGCTGACCGAACCGCAGTTTTCCCGCTTCTTTTCGGTTGCGCCGGACTACAAGCTGTCGAGCGAGCTGCGGCTGGCGGTGCGAAAGATTATCAAGGTCAGCCCTGCGCTGGCGGATCACTTTAAAATCAACCGCGACATGATCACCTGCCTGTTAAACGATATCGAATACACGCCGCTGGCCTACTCTAACGACGGCATGGACGGCAGGCTTGCAAATATCTTTCTTGCGGATGAAGCGGGGGCGTTGGACAGCTATCCGGTGGAGGCAATGCGCTCGTCACAGATCACCATCCGCAATAAACTGGGTATCATCATTTCCACCCAGTACCCAAACGATAACAATGTCATGATAGACGAAGTTGACATAGCTAAAAAGGTATTGGATGGGCTGCTTGACCGGGAGGATGTGTTTTCCCTGCTCTATGAGCCGGACGAAGAGCTGACCAAGGAGTGGGAAAAGAATGATCTGGTTATTTTCCAAAGCAATCCGGCGGCGGTCAGCAATGCCGAAATTTTCAAATCGATCAAAGACTTGCGTACAATGGCCGTTTTGTATGAAAACAAGCGCGAGAACTTCCTCTGTAAGCACTGCAACATCATGTACAAGGGCCTTGGTGTCGAAGGTTACATCGATATTCAGAAGGTGAAGCAGTGCGCAAGGAAGGACAAAGCGGCCTGGTGGAACGGGCGGCGGGTCTGGCTGGGGCTGGATCTGGCACAGACGGACGACAATACCGCTGTTGCGATGCTGGCCGAAGAGGACGGGACCATCTATGCAAAAGTGTGGGGATTTCTGCCAAAGGACCGGGTGGAGCTCAAAACCAAAAAGGAACAGGTGGATTATCCGCGCCTGATTCGGGAGGGCTGCTGCTTTGCCTGCGGCGAAGGGGTCATAGATTATGGGTTTGTGGAACGCTTTATTGTCGACTTGCCGAAGAAATACGGTGTCGAGATCGTCGGATTGGGCTTCGACCGTTATAATGCGCTATCTTCGGTGCAGAAGCTGGAAGAGGCCGGGATCGAATGCCTGGAAATTAAGCAGCATTCTTCGGTTCTGCACCCGGCAACCAAGCTGCTCAAAGAATGTGTGCTTAAAAAGAAGTTCACTTACGATGAAAACCGGTTGCTTGAAATTAACTTCCAGAACGCGCGGTGCACAGAGGACACCAACCTTAATAAATATGTCAACAAGAAAAAGTCCGCCGGAAAAGTGGACATGGTAGTGGCGATCATCAATGCGCTTCACCCGCTGCAGGTCGAACTGATTAACGGAGAAACAGATTTTGTGATTCAGACGTGAAGGAGGATTCTATGGGGCTGTTTAAACGCAAAGGGCAGGAAATACGAGCGGATACCAGTGAAGTGCAGATGGACGATCCGCTGTTAAAAGCACTGCTCGGCGGCGGAAATGTCACGAAGGATATTGCCCTGCAGGTGCCCGCTGTGGGCGGGGGTATCGACCTGATTGCAAATATCGTGGCGAGCACACCAATCAAGCTGTATCAGGACAATGGCGGCAAAGCGGAGGAAATTAAGGACGATCCGCGCCTGCGGCTGTTGGGGGATGAGACAGGGGACACCCTGAATGCAAACGAATTCTGGAAAGCCATTGTGCGGGACTACTATACCGGAAAGGGCGGGTACGCCTATATCAACCGGGAAAAGGGGAGTTTCAAAAGTCTGCATTATGTGGACGAGACGGAAATCTCAATCGTTAAGAATCCGGACCCGATTTTTAAAGATTTCGATATCCTGGTACGGGGTCATACATACAAGCCCTATGACTTTCTCAAAATTCTGCGCAACACCAAGGACGGGGCACAGGGCGTTCCGATCACGCAGGAAAGCTCAAAACTGATTGAAATTGCATATCAGACCTTGTGCTTCGAACGAAACCTTGTGAAGCGCGGAGGGAACAAGCGGGGATACCTGAAAGCGCAAAAAAGAGTGGAAGCGGGCGTCCTGTCGCAGATAAGGGAAGCATTCCGGCGGCTGTACAGCAACGACGACGGAGAAAACATGATCGTGCTGAATGCGGATATTGATTTCCAGGAGGCGTCAAACACTTCGGTTGAAATGCAGCTCAATGAAAACAAGCTGACCAACGCCGGGGAGTTTTCAAAAATATTCCACATCTCCCCGGAGGTGATGTCCGGGAAGGCGACCGAAGAAGATACGGCAAGCCTTGCAAAGCTGGCGGCAATCCCGCTGATGATCACCATCCAATGCGCGCTCAATAAGGATTTCCTGCTGGAGAAAGAGAAAGGAAAATATTATTGGGCGTTTGATACGAAGGAACTGCTGAAAGGCGACATGAAGGAGCGGTTCGACGCTTACAAGGTCGCGCTGGACGCGAACTTCATGCAGATCGATGAAGTTCGCTATGCGGAGGATCTGGAACCGCTGGGGCTTTCGTGGGTGAAGCTGGGATTACAGGACGTTCTGTATGATCCGAAAACAAAGCTGCTTTACACGCCGAACACCAATCAACTCAACCGGATGGAGCAGCGGGAGATCAAAACAATCGAAAAAGGTGGTGGGGAAAATGAAAATTGAACTTCGAGCTGACGGGGCGCACATCAGTGGCTATGTCAATGTCACCGAAAAGAAGAGCCGTCCGGTCATTACGCCGCACGGCAGGGTGATCGAAGAGATTGAGCCGCGCGCATTTGAAAAGGCGATTGACCGGGCGGGCAATATCACAGTTACGGTGGATCACGATAATAGTCATGTGTATGCCAGCACAGACGAAGGCACATTGAAGCTGTACGAGGACAATATCGGCCTGCATGCGGATGTACTCATAACGGATGAGACGCTTATTGAACTTGCGAAGAAAGGCAAGATCAGGGGCTGGTCGTTTGGAATGTATAATGTGCAGGATGAGCTTGAACAGCGTGCGGATCAGCTGCCATTGCGACGGATTAAGGCGCTTGATCTGGAACATTTGACCTTGGTTGTCAAGAAAACCCCTGTCTATTCCGCAACCTCTGTGGAAATACGCGCAGATGCGGAGGTGGAAATTGAAACCAGGGCGTTTGAAGATGTTCCCAAAGTCACCGAAGAACCGCCGCCGAAACCGGCGTTCGATAACTCTGGATACCATGAAAGAATAAACGCGATCAAACACTGATTATTGGAGGGAATTTGAAAATGATTAATCTGAAAGCACTGATGGAAAAACGTGCGGAACAGCAGCAGATCATGGAAAACCTGCTGCATACCGCAGATACCGAAACCCGCGCGATGTCCGAAGAGGAAGCCGCGCAGTTTGACGCGGCGGAGAAGGAAATCCGGGCGATCGACGAAACCATTGCCCGCGAGGAACGCGCCCGCAAAGTGGAAAAGAAAGCCGTCCCAAGTGAGGCGGAGGAACGCGCGGCTGATGAGGAACGCGCCTTTGCCGACTATGTCATGGGCAAGGTGCCGGAGCTGCGCGCGGGAGAGCAGAACATGGACATGGGAAACAATGGGGCCATTATCCCAACCAGCATTGCAAACCGGATCATCAAGGAGGTCAAAGACCGCTGCCCGATCTTGGCAAAAGCGACCATCTACAACGTGAAGGGTACGCTTAAAGTCCCGGTGTGGGGTAAGGCGGATTCCACCCATGACATTACGGTCGGTTATCAGACTGAATTCACCGAAATCACAGCGGATTCCGGCGCGTTCACTTCGGTTGACCTTTCCGGTTATCTGGCCGGTGCGCTGACCCTGATTGGGCGCAGCGTCGAAAACAACGGAACGTTCAGTGTTGTCAACTTCATCGTCAGCCAGATGGCGGAGGAAATCGCGCTGTTTTTGGAAAGGGAACTGCTCATTGGCACTTCCAGCAAGGCGACTGGCGCGCTTTCGACCACCACCACCCTGACTGCAGCATCCGCCGCAGCGATCACCGCCGACGAGCTGATCGATCTGCAGGCAAAGGTCAAACAGGTCTATCAGGGGAATGCCTGCTGGATCATGAACCCCAGCACGTTCACCGCGATCAAGAAACTCAAGGACGGCAACAACCGATATCTGCTCCAGGATGACGTAACCGGGGAATTCCCGTACCGCCTGCTTGGAAAACCGGTCTACCTCAGCGACAACATGCCCGCCATTGCCGCGAGTGCAAAGGCGATCCTGTATGGGGATTGCAGCGGCCTTTCAGTCAATATGCGGGAAAACATCTCTATCGAGGTGCTGCGGGAGAAATACGCGACCCAGCACGCAATCGGCGTTGTCGCCTGGTTTGAGTTTGACAGCAAGGTCACCGACAACCAGAAGCTTGCGGCCCTGGTTATGAAAGCGTCCTGATGATTGTTAAGGCACAGGTGAGCTTTTCCGGGCTTATATCCATGTATGCAGGGGAAACCAGAGATATCCCGGCGGGGGAGGTCTTAAACGACCTTCTTGCCGCCGGGTACGTGGAGCCAATGGAGGAAAAGCAGCCGAAAAAGAGGGGAAAGACGAATGAAACCAAGTGAAATTACCCCGGATGAAGTCATAAAGTATGCGCGCATGGACGACATGGACGCGGATCTGTCCCCGGAGGCGCTGCTTGCAGCGGCAAAGGCGTTTGTCAAGAGCTATACCGGGCTGACCGATGAAGAACTGGACAAGCACGAGGAAATTTCGATTGCGATTCTGGCGCTCTGCGCGGACATGTATGATAACCGACAATCAACGGTGGAAAATGATAAGGTGAACCGGGTGGTGGAAACAATCCTGGGCCTGCATTCGGTGAACCTGCTGTGAGGTGGTGCTCATGAATCTTGCGTCACGGCTAAATTGTCGCGTGGATCTTTATGGAAAAAAGGAAGCGAAAAACAATTTAGAGGAAAAGACATACGACTATGTAAAAATTAAAACGCTTTGGGCAGAAGTCAGGCCTGTATCGGGAAGTCAATATCCGATTTCTGGCGGTATGTTATATGCTGAAATAACCCATAAAATCACAATCAGAGCCGAATCTGCAACTGAATTGACAAATGACATGTATTTCCTGTTTCGCGGGCAGCGGTATGACGTGAAATACTTTATGCCGAACTATCGGCAGCGCGATCGAGTGGAAATCTATTGCAGACTGGTGGTGGAGTAATGGCAGATGGATTCGACACGAGCGAAGTTGATGCTTATGCGGATTTGCTACTGGAAATTGCACAGCGGGATCTCCCAAAAGAAAGCAAGAAATTTGTTCAACAGGAAGGAAATAAGCTCCGCAAAAAGACTTTAAGTCTCGCTAATCAACGCGTTAAAAAATCCCCCAACCACAAAGGCGGTGAAGATTCCCGATATCACAAAAACATCAAGCGAGGGAAAGTCTACATCTATAAAGGAAACGGCGGGACGGCGGTGCGCGTCCACTCGTCAAAAGCGCCGCATGCACACCTGATCGAATATGGGCACCGCATTGTCGATGAGAACGGAAACGAAACTGGAACTGTAAAAGGAAAGTATGTGTTCGAGGATGCAGCGAAGCAATTCGAATCAGAATTCAATTCCGATATTGAAGATTTTCTCGACGAGGCTTTGGGAGGGATCAGCAAGTGACGCTTTTTGACATCAATCTCGCTGTCAATGAGCGGATTAAGTCCGCAAAAAAGGGAGGGGCTTTTGAGAACGTCCCACTGATCGATCAGGATGTGGAAGAACCAATCGAACGACCTTCCATCAAGGTGGAGACCGGGGATGGGAACGGGGGGAAATTTAACGGGTGTTGCTTGGAACGAACCGTAACCGTCAGAATCTATTTCTTTGCAAAGAATAGGCAACGCCCGAAGCCAGAGAATACAGAAATGCGGGAACTGCTCGAAAATGCATTTATGGACGATCTCTTTGTTGGAAGCGGGGCAATCCCGATTGACGAAGTACAAAGCGTCGTGACTGATGGCGTGCTGATCTGCTCATTTGACCTTTACCGCGTGGAACTTCTCCCGGATACTGACGACAGGCCGCTCATGGATACACTCAACATTCACGAAAGGGTGAGTTAATTGAAACTGCCAACCATTGAAATTATATTTAAACAGCTTGCGAGCACCTTTGTGTCAAGGTCTGAACGCGGAATCGCGCTCCTGATTTTGAAGGACGACACCGACGAAACGTTCAGCACACGGATGTACCAGAACGAGCGAGAGCTGTTCATCGACAAGGAAAAATATACAGCTGAAAACTATCAGCAGCTTGCGGATGCAATGACATTCTTGCCGTCGAAGCTCTATGCTGTCAGAATTGGCACAACCGACACTTTAGCCGATGCACTTGCAATTATCGCAAAGACGGTAAAAACCGGTTGGATTGCCCATGTTGGAACCGCAGAGGACTATACTGCATTGGCCGAATGGATTAAGTCGCAGCGTGTTTTGAATCACAGGACCTATAAAGGGATCGTTTTCAAAAGCGCAGCAGATAGCAAGTATATTGTAAACCTTGCAAATGAGAAGGTGACGTTTTTGGACAGCCGTGGAGAGCAGACCGGGGATAAATACATTCCTTCCTTGCTTGGGATTCTTGCCGCCTGCAATATCAGCAGAGGCGCGACAAACTATATCTGCGCCAATCTGAAAGCGGCGGAAGAACCTGCGGATGTTAATGACGCACTAACCGCTGGAAAGATGATTCTGATTAACGATTTTGACGACGTGCGAATCGGGCTTGGAATCAACAGTATGACCACGCTGACCGGAAATGACACGGAGGACATGAAGTATATTGACATTGTGGAAACGATGGATCTGATTGAGGACGATATTCGAGATACCTTCAAGAATCAATACCAGGGACGTTATAAAAACAACCTGGATAATCAGATGCTTTTCGTATCCGCAGTTAATACCTACTTTGACACACTCGAGAGAAACGAAGTTCTCGACAATAATTATGCCAACAATGCGGACATTGACATCACCGCGCAGCGTGCCGCGTGGATTGCCGAAAAACCGGAGGCGGAATATTGGGATGATGCAACGGTCCGAATCACTACATACAAGCGTGATGTTTTTCTGGATGGAAATATCAAAATTCTTGGTGCTATGGAAAACCTCAGATTCCCGATTTCGATGTTTTAAGGAGGGGTAAAAATGCCAAATGAAAACAGAGTTTTAACTGGTACAAGTGGAAATGTCTGGCTGAATGGAAAACGGCTCGCACTGATAAAAAAAATCGAACTAAAATTGACAGGATCGTTTGAAGATGTCGGCTTTTGCGGTGATCCAGCAACATACAGCATCTTTACCGGGTATTCAGGTGATGGCTCCATTACGCTGCAAAAGGTGGACAGCATGGTCCTATCCCTGTTGTCTGATGCGTATTCAAGCGGCGTGATGCCGGATATCAAAATTATTACCAAACTGACTGATCGGGCAACAGGACAGTCAGAGCGTTCATCTGTAGAAAATGTGGTGTTTACCGAATTTCACCTTGCAAATTTTGAACAGAAAGCGCTTGTGGAGGAAGAGATACCGCTTAAATTCGCGAAGTACCGTATCCTTGAAAAGATTGCGGAGGAATAAAAGATGGCAAGGGAAGATGTAAAACGAGCCACAATAAAGGATCTGATTGCCCGCAAGACGCAGCGTGAAGCCGATAAATTTAAAACAGTTGATGTGTTCGTGCCCTCAATGAATGCGACGCTTGTTTTCAAGAAGCCAAGCGACGTTCTCCTCATGGATACAATTGACGAAATGGGCGATGGTACAAGCACACGGCAGCAGATGGATGCCATGAAAAAGCTGATTTATCAGACCTGCGATCTGCTGCAAAGTCCTGAACTACATAAAGGGCTTGACATTACAGACCCTTTTGACGCGGTCGACGCAATTTTCGATCTCGCGGATATCGGATCAATTTCCGAGCAGATTGCGGAGCTGTTTGGCATGAATGGCGTTGAGGACAAGGTAAAAAACTTGTAGCGCGCGACCCGGAGTTGAATTTGATGGCTTTTTATGTAGTTCGGGGCTGGAGATTAAAGGATCTTGCAGCTCTGGACAGTTCCGAAAAAGTATTTCTGGGATGCGCGCGCGACCTCTATTACAAGGAAATAGGAGAAATCATAACAGGACTGTTTGGCAAAAAGGGGGCGTAACGCTTGGCGAAAACGATCAGTACCATTTTGAATCTGAAAAACAATATGAGCCAAGGATTGCTCAAGGTCAATAAAGACCTGAAGGGTATGTCGAAGGAAGCAAAGGCAGCGACCTTGCAGGTTAAGCATATGGCTGACAATTTTCAGAAAAAGATAAATGGTATGGTGTCCAGCGCAAGTAAACTCATTAAGGCGGGCGCTGGGATTGCGGGAGCGTTCGCCCTCAAGACCGGACTTTCCGAAGCAATGGATCTGGAAGGATTCAGGACACAGCTAGAAACCGCTACAAAGGACACAAGGCGGGCCGCAGAGGTTATGAAATATGCTATTGACCTTGCAAACAAAACGCCGTTTGAGGGTGGAGAGCTTGTTTCTGCGGCGAGTTCGTTGGAAATGTTTGGTTTGAAATCCGAACGTTGGCTTCCGGTACTTGGAGACGCCGCAGCAGGCGTCAATCGGAGCATGGCAGATATCCAGAGCGGATTTATCAAAGCCGCGACAACCGGCGACTTCGCCTCATTGCGGGATACTCTGGGCGTTACAAAGGAAATGGTCGATGAATACGCAAAGGCAAACCTTGGGGGCAGTTTTCTAAACAGCAAGGGGCAGATTACCGACGCGGCAAAACTTCAAGATGCACTTGAGGCACTGCTTAACGACCGCTATGCCGGAGGCATGGAAAAACTCGCCAAGACTACGCGCGGGGTATGGAGCACAATTACCGGCGTTACAAAGAATTCCCTTGCGCGGATTGTAGGAATGCAGAATGATGGCACAGTTAAATCCGGGTCTTTGCTTGACTATATTCGTGAAAAGGCGACCGTTTTCGCAGACCTTTTGCAGAAATGGCAGAATGATGGGACCCTTGACAAAATCGCCAACGGTGCGGCAGCGGGATTCCAAAAGGTCGTGGAATCGCTTTCCAAGGTGGCAAAATTCGCGGCTGAAAACAAAGATACGATTCTGGGGATTGTGGCGGCATTCGGCGGATTTATGGCCGGGTCGAAAATCGCTGCCGGTATCAAGTCAATTGTCAGCGGGTTCAACACCTTGAAAAATATTCTTTTCGTCACATCAAAAGGCGCACTTGCATTTTCTCCCGCCGGATGGATCATTCTTGGGATTACGGCGCTTGTCACAGTGTTTGTCACGGCATACCGTAAAAGTGAAACCTTCCGCGATAAGGTGAATGCACTGTGGGCAAAGTTTAAGGAATTCGCGGCGGGCCTAAAGGCGCAGGTTGTGCCGAAGCTGAAGGAGCTGTACGGGTGGTTTCAACAACACATTCTTCCGGTTGTGGGTAACTTTATCAATCTGATAAAAACTGCATGGACAGCGTTGCAACCGTTCGTCGCATGGTTGGCCGAAAAGCTGGGTCCGGTATTTGAAAGAATTTTTGGAAGAATGAAAACCTATGCGTCTGACTTCTTCAGCGGCATGAAAACGTACATCGAAGGTATGATGTCCATGTTTAATGGACTTATCACTTTCTTAACCGGCGTATTTGAAGGGGATTGGACAAAAGCCTGGGAAGGGATCAAGGAGATCTTTTCCGGTGCGTGGACAGCACTGGGGGGCATGGTAAAAGCCCCTATCAATCTGATTATAGATGGTCTAAATTATCTGATTAGGGGCTTCAACGAGTTCGCAAACTTTAAAATGCCGGAATGGGTCCCGGAGGGACTTGGTGGCGGAAAAACAGTAGGCCTTGCAATCCCAGAGATCCCGCATTTCGCACTCGGCACACAGTTCTTCGGAGGAGGACTTGCCAAAATCAATGAGCGCGGCGGCGAGATTGTAAATCTGCCGAACGGTTCAAAAGTGATACCTGCCGACAAATCTCGCGTAGGTGGTAACGTGACGGTCAATGTGACGATCCAGGGGAACCTTATCGGAAATCGAGAGTATGCCGATTATCTAGGTGGCGTGATTATGCGGAAAGTTCAAACCGCACTCATCAACAGCTAGGAGGTGATTGTGTGGCTGATATCTATTTAAGCTCTGGTGGCCGGATGTATCGACTTCCTTTCATCCCTGCCGAAATGCCGGAAGTATCAGTTTCCGCACGCAATGAAGAATTTCCAACCTATCAAAGCGGTGTTTACAATATTATGGGCGGCGCTGGGTTGCGTGAGATATCGCTTGAAGGAGTTCTGCCAGGGCGATCCTATGACTTTGCAAAAAGCAGTGTGCGCGGAAAAGAAATTATCAATATGCTGGATGTGGCCATGCGCAGAAAACGAACGGTGCGGCTTGTTATAAGCGGAAGGAATACGATCAATCTTTTGGCGTCCGTTGAAAGCTTGGCTTACCATGAAAACCAGACGGGAAACATCGTATACAGCGTAACCTTCAAGGAGTACCGCAATGTTTAAACTTACGGCGAACGGCAGGAGCATCACCGACAAATCAAATAACATTTCATGGGGAACAGACGCCGCAACGCTGGGCGCGCAAATCACCTTTGACAGTCTGTATAACATTCCAGAGGGGACGGTAATAAGCACCTTCTTTGATGGAAAAGAGGATATCCGAGCAATCGTATGTGAAAAAACGGCGAACAAATACACATTCAGCTATGTGGCGTTCGACTATGCCCATCTTCTGAAAAATGAAGTGACAAAACAATTCAATCAAATGCCCGCAAACGCCGCCATTACTTCCATTTTAGGCGAATACGGTGTGAAATGCTCCTGCTGTTCTATCCCGACCCTCATTACACAGATTTACAAGGACAGCTTGAATTCAATCCTGGACGATATTCTCAGCCAGGGAGAAGCGGATCAGGGGGTTCAATACGTGCGGGAAATGCAGGCAGATAAATTAGTAGTTGACCGCCTGACGAATAAAAAAATTTCACCAGTTCTGCTGGTCGGAGAAAGTCTCTCCATTGTAAGCAGCATCAAAGAACTTGTGAACCGTGTGATTGTGGTCAGTGGCGGAGAAGAAAACACGGCGGTTCAATCGGTTGCGGAGGATGCCACCAGTATTGCCAAATATGGGTTGCATCAGATTATCGAGAATGTGGATGACAAGGATGTGGCGCGAGCCGCTTCCATTGCAAAGAACAGACTATCCGAAGGAAACCGTGTCGTACATACTTGTACCGTTCCGGTTTTGGCCCTTGCGGGCGGTATGCAGGTAAAGGCAAACCGAATGGTCCAAATAAAAGCGGGACCTCTAAACGGATGGTATCGGATCAGGTCGGCGGAGCATTCTCTTGTGGATGGGAAACACCAAATATCAATCGGATTGGAGTGGTAGCTGTGGGATGGGCCGACGAAATGGCAGCGCAGTTTCGTCAAAGAGACAACAAGGCAGAGATTCGGCCGCAGATTGGCGAAGTGATATCGCATTCCCCATTGCGCATTGCGCTTTTGGCTGATGCGGTTATTTTGGAACCATCGCAACTTTATGTCTGCTCTGCCCTTGCGGAAGGGCAGAAGCGAACCGCGCAGATAGAGATTGTGCCAGCACACGCGGCGCTCCAAACCATAGACGAAAACGGGAGTGTTACCGGGCAGGGAAGTATAACCTTTACGCAGCCATTAAAGTCGGGTGATCTGGTAGCCTGTATTCCGACCGCTGTCACGCCGGGAAAAGCACAGAAATTTATTGTGATTGATCGGGTGGTGCAATGATATTTCCGGAGTATGAAGTAAAAATCAGCGACGACGTTTTGACGGAGCGTCGAGAGCGCGGAAAGACGCTGGACTTTGATTTTGTATCGGGTGATTTCGTCCTGAAGGACGGGAGGATCATCCAATTGGCTGGTGCGGATGCTGTAAAAATCCGCATTGAAAAGTGCCTGCGAACGATCTTGAATAAGTACGAGATCTACAGGCAGGATTCGGAGCCTTACGGAGTGAATACCTTCGATTTAACGAACCGGCAATATCCGTTTGCTTTTCTTTGCGCTGAGGTGGAACGCGAAGTGACCGAAGCGCTTTTGCGGGATTCTGAGATTCTTGCCGTGAGCGAATTTACTTTTAAGCGGGACGGGAGAACCTTGGAGACGTCCTTCGCTGTGGAAAGCATATATGGCGAACAGGAGGTTCAATACCAATGGCTGACAGTGTAGCAACGATTCATGAAAGGATGCTGGGAAACATTGACGACGAATTCGACAAAAATAAGGGCGAGTTCGTATATGACCTTACAATGCCAACAGCGATAGAAACGGCAAGATTGGATGAAAAGTCAGATTATATGTTGGATCAGGGGTTCGTGGATACCGCCACAGGAGATAACTTAGACCGAAAATGCGCCGAGAAAAATGTCATCCGCAGACAGGCGACCTATGCAAGCGGGGTGGTGACCATTGCTGGTGTTGCGGGGGCAGCGATCACCGCAGGCGAATTGGTAGCGAGCGATACCGTGAGCTTTGCCTTTACACGCGACGCATCACTTCCTGCATCCGGCCAGATTGATATAGAAGTGATATGCCAAACCGCCGGCGCGGCCGGTAATGTTCCGGCGGGCGCGATTAAAAGCTTTCCGAAAACACTTGAAGGATTGAGAACAGTTACAAATGCAAAACCATTTATCAACGGATACGATCAGGAAAGCGATGACAGCCTTCGGGAACGGTATTACATCAAAGCCCGCACGCCTGCGACATCGGGAAATAAGTGGCATTATCTCGGATGGGCGAAGGAAGTTACCGGAGTTGGAGACGCAAGGGTTTTTCCGCTTGACAATGGTCCAGGAACGGTCACGGTTATAATTATAGACGCCAACATGCGTGGAGCCGATGATGCGTTGATCGCGTCCACGCTGGCGCACATTGAAGAAGTACGGCCAATCGGGGCCGCCGTTACGGTCAGGAGTGCGGAGGAGCTACCGGTAAACGTATCTCTTACCCTGCAAATAGACAGTGAAAATTATACGATGGAGACAGTACATGAAAACATCAAAAATTCGCTGATTGAATACCTAAAGGATATCGCTTTTCAAGAAACCTATGTAAGCTATGCCAAGATCGGAAACACAGTTCTTAACTGCGCTGGTGTGCTTGATTATAACAATTTGACACTTAACGGCGGAACTGCAAATATTCCGATTGAAGATACGCAGGCCGCAGTTCTTGGAGGTGTGATCTTTGGATGATCGAACACTTACCGAAAAAATGCCCGTCTATTATCAAACCTCAAAATTGACGGCGGCGATCAATGGCGCAAATGCGGATGAGTTAAACCGAATTGAAAAACGCTTTGACGATGTTCTGGATCAATTCTTTGTGAACACGGCGGATTTTTCACTCTCCAGATGGGAAGAAGAACTCGGGCTGGAAGTCAACGAAAACTACGATATTGAATACCGACGCAGCCGTATTATTTCAAAACTGCGCGGGACTGGGACCGTAACGGTTAAATTGGTAAAGAGTGTGGCCGAAAGCTTTTCAAATGCTGAGTGCGAGATCATCGAGCATCCTGCGGAATATCGCTTTACTGTCAAATTCGTCGGGATGATAGGCATACCGCCCAACATGGAGGATCTTCGCGCGGCTTTGGAGGATTGCAAGCCTGCACATTTAAACTTTGATTTTGAGTATACCTATAATACTCATTCGGATCTGTCACGTTTTACACATAGCGAGTTGTCGGTGTGGACGCATTTGGAACTGAGGGAGGGAAATCTGTCTTGACCGAAACCACAAACTATAAGCTGAAAAAACCGGCACCAAATGAAAATTATGATGTAGAAGATTTCAACGGGAATGCCGATATCATTGATTCCAAACTGAAAGAGCATGCGGATGGGAAAGCAGCGTTAGAATCCGCGCTGGCAGGCCACACACAGAGAATCACACAAAATGAAACGGATATTACCGATCTGGAAACGAGCAAAGCCGACAAAATCCTAACTGGTTACACAAAACCATCAACGGGCGGAGCGCTCACGCCAACGGATACAGTCAATGAGGCGTTGGGAAAGCTGGAGGCGAACCTGGATGCGGCAGAGGCAGCAATTGCGGGCAAGGCCGATCCATCCGACCTCATCACCGTAACCCTCCCCGTGGCCTCATGGGTCAAGGACAGCACCCGCGAGATGTGGACGCAGGCGGTAACGCATAGCTCCATTGTGGACGATGTGCGCATTGGGATCAGCGTGGACGACGACACACAGCTTGCCCTTATGGACGCGGGCGTAACCTTACGGATTGACAATAACAATGGCACAGCTACGGCAAAAGCATTTGGAGCGATCCCAGAGAGTAACATCACGGTGCAGCTGACCTTAACGCCGGTGGAGGTGGTAGCGTGATCTACGGCGAGGAGCTAGGCGGGGGCGGGATCAGTACAAAGACAATCCCACCGCAGGGGCTTAACCTGACGCTCAAGGGCGGCAACGGCAAGATCGACTGCACCTTTACCGGGATCGCCTCGCAGTGGCTATATCTCGGGCAGTATTACCGGCTCATTGCAAAGCCCGGCAGTGCGCCATCCTCCCCAATGGACGGGGTACAGATTAAGGACGTGCAGGTCGGGGCAATCGGGGATGCGGTTATCTCCGCGAGCATCGAGGGGCTTACCAATGGGGTGCAGTATTATGTGCGGCTCTATGTCCGGGGGGATAATGGATGGCAGACCAGCGTGGACGCGGTGGGGACGGCTACGCCGGTGGCGGGGATAGCGATTAGCACCTTGGCGGTGGGGTCAGAGGTCAAGCTAAATCTCGGTGGCGTGCCATATAATCATTTGGTTGTGCATCAGGGAAATCCAGATACGGTCAAATACGATGCGAGCTGTAACGGTTCGTGGTGCATGATCAAAAATATTTATGAAAAAAGAGCATGGGGAACGCTCAGCACCACCAGCTATGCAAACAGTACGATCCATGAATATCTTGATGGTACCTATTTGGGGCTGTTTGATAGTGGGATTCAGAACGCTATAAAACAGGTTAAAATTCCATATTTAACAAGTCTTTCTTCGACATCGGTTTATTCAGGGGAAAACGGATTATCTACAAAGGTTTTTTTGCCAGCTGCATCTGAGCTGGGATATGTAAATGTTGATAGCTGGGTTATAGCTTCGGACGGGAAGAAGCTAGACTATTTTATCTTAGGGCGTGATGATGCTGCTAACAAAAAAAGAATTGCCTATTATGACGGGATAGCAAGCCTTTGGTGGTCGAGAAGCTCAAATGCGAGCAATTCAAAAATATTTGATCCAAGCGCAAGTGGCGGTTACGGAAACTCGAGCAGGGATGGAAAACTTGGAATAAGACCTATCATAATATTCCCCTCCGATCTCTTACTCGCCCCCGAACCTAACCCCGACGGCTCTTACAGCCCGCTCGCAGCTTAGGAGGTGATCTCATGTCAGACATAAAAGGCAAGGCCCTATCCTTTGGCGGGATTAACACCCGCGACCTTGCGTCGCAGGTGGAAAACCTCACGCTCAAAGGCGGGGACGGCAAAATAGACGCAACCTTTAGCGCGGTGGACGCGGCATACGCCTCACTGGTCAAATACTACGTCGTGACCGCCAACACCCACATGCCAAACGGCCCATCGGATGGCGTGTCGGTCATGGTACTGCCGGGGACGGGGACGCTCTCATGTGTCCTGTCGGGGCTTACAAACGGCGTAGTCCATCATGTGCGGGTATTTATCCGCTGTACCTATGGATGGCAGACAAGCCCTGTGGCCTATGGGGTGGCAACACCTATGGCGGGGATTGCGATTAGCACCTTGGCCGTTGGAGGCGAAGTCAAATTAAATCTTGGCGGTGTGGCTTACAATCATTTGATCGTGCATCAGGGAAATCCAGATGCGACGATGTATGATACAAGCTGCGACGGAGCTTGGCTATTAATAAAAGATATATACGAAATGCGGCAATGGCATAGCGCCAATATCAACGACTATGCCAACAGCACAATTCACAGCTATCTGAATAGCACCTATCTTAGTCTATTTGACAGTAATATTGCAGCTGCTATTAAGCAAGTTAAGATTCCATATCGGCCGGGAAGTGGAACCAGCAAAACAGTAAACAGCGGGGCTGATGGATTATCCGCTAAAATTTTTTTGCTGAGTTCTACGGAAGTCAGCTTTAACCACAGCTATATGCCTACCCGTGAAGGCGCAGAGCTGTCCTACTTCGCAGGTTGTGCAGACAACAGTTCCGACAGCAAGCGTATTGCAACACTGAACGGTTCCACAATGCACTGGTGGCTCCGCTCCCCGGCCATCATCGACTCCACGTACGCCTCGTACGTCGGCTATGGCGACTGGCAAAACTCCAAGTGTTCCAACTCTGGCGGCGTCCGCCCCGCGTTTACCCTGCCTGCGGACATGCTCTTTAACCCCGCTCCCAATCCCGATGGCTCTTATAGCCCACTTTAAGGAGGCAACATGATCTACATAGACAACACGCAATCCCCCGACACAATCGCGTCTGTCACAATGGCGCGAATCAATGACCAAAGCGAGGAGATACTCATCCTTGCATTCCCGGCCACGGGCCACGACGCAATCCGCGCCCTGCTCGACCCGGCGCAAGAGATCCGCGACGAGCAGGAAACCACCATCAGCCGGTACATCCCGCGCATCTGCTATGACATCGCGGACATGGACAGCAGGACGTGGGCCAAAATCCGTTTACGCAGCCGCAGCACCGGGGACAACCCAGCGTATTATCAGGCGCTGCATACAGAGGCCGAGCGGCAGGTGACGGCATTGGAACTGGCCCGCGCGACCGCAGAACAAAATTATACCGCCGCAATGCTTCACGCGGCGGCGCTCGAAGGAGGGACAACCACATGACCTATGATGAGATCCTTGCACGGTACATAAGCAAATTCCTGACGGACAAGCAGCTCGACGGGACAGGAGCGGTTGAGGGAGATCCTGAATTTACCGAAAACTGCGTTGCCGTCCAGTGGATCACCCAAGAGCAGGCCAATGCGATCCGAGCGGGAGCGGTTGATCCCGAAACGGCGGACATGCTGGCGGCTATCAACATCTATGAGGGAGGCGAATGATATGGGCATGTATGAGGACAGAGCGCGGGTAAAGATGGCAAATTATCGGGCGGCAGCATCCGGCACCACCGACGAAAAGGCGATCCTTGCGCCGGAACTGTTTGACCGCTGGAGCGCCGAAAGCGTCGCCTATGCCGTGGGAGACCGGGTGCGGTACGGGGATCTGCTCTATAAGTGTCTGACTGCACATACCTCACAAGCGAGCTGGACACCTGACGCGGCCCCGTCTTTGTGGGTACGGATAGATGATCCTGCAATCGAGTGGCCGGAATGGAGGCAGCCGCAGGGCAGTACAGACGCTTATGCAAAGGGCGCAAAGGTCAGCCACAACGGCAAGCGCTGGATTAGCGACCTTGACGCGAATGTCTGGGAGCCGGGCGTGTCGGGCTGGACGGAATACACCGAAAATTAAGGGAGGATTACATAATGAAAATCAATTGGGAAGTACGCATTAAAAACCCGCTCTGGTGGGCGCAGATGGCATGTGCCGTTGTCCTGCCGATCCTCGCATACTTTGGGCTTGCGTGGGAGGACATGACCTCCTGGGCAGCGCTGGGAGATATCTTTGTCGCAGCCGTGCAGAATCCCGTTGTGGTGGTGGCGGTGCTCGTCTCGGTGTTTAACGCCCTGACCGACCCGACAACCGCAGGCGTGAGCGACAGCAATCGCGCAATGGGGTATGTGCAGCCGTACAAGGACAGGGTGGTCAAATGAGTCAGCGTCTTACACTCCCGTTTAAAACGCTGCTTGTCACAGCGGGGTACAAGCACCCGGATTATTACGCCTACTGGAGATTCCACCATTACGGCGTGGATTGTTACGATCCCAACACCCATGATGTGCTTGCGCTGGGTGATGGCGAAGTGATTGCAGCCGGTCAGGACGGACCGGCCACCACCGGCAAACTCTCGCGGCTGGGGCTTGTGGCGGTTATCATCTACCGGGATGTGCTCTGCAATAACGGCAAGGTGTGCGATCTGGTGGCCCGGACCTATCACCACGCAAAAGTGCAGGTCAAGGCCGGGGATAAAGTCAAACGCGGACAGGTTATCGCGCAGTATGGCAACACCGGCGCGAACACGACCGGCCCACACCTGCACATTGAGTTTGACACAGATACCAAATTCCCAACGCTGGCCTATGGGGTATCGGTAACGGCCAACAACCGGATCATCAACACGCTGGCGGAATACAAACGCGCGGGAGGATTGGCGGACAGCACGATAGACCCGGACGACGTGTGGTTTGTGGGAGAGGGCCAGACCATCAAGGGCTATTCTGGAGGCTGGTACAATCCCGATGATGTTGAGGCCCCGGAGATGCCGCAGGACGGGCCGGACTATGCGGCGCTATACGAATCCGTAGTGGCCGAGCGGGACGCGATCCAGGCCGATTATAACGGCCTGATATCTGATTTACAGATGCTTATGAATAAGTATAAGGGGTGAGCCGATGTCGTGCGAAAACTGCCAGCTTGAGAAACGGGTGGATGCGTTGGAAAAGGACAGCTTGCGCAATCAAAACACACATAGAGAGTTTTATAATCGTTTTGAGGAGCTAAAAATCGATGCGGCGGGCAGCCGAAAGGACTACCAGACGATTATGGCGACGCTGGCAGAGGTCAAGAGCGACGTTAAGGAGCTAAAGGACAAGCCTGCAAAACGCTGGGATCAGGTTGTGGGGATCATCCTGCAATGGGCGATCGTCGGCCTGCTGGCGGCAAATACATTTATCAAATAAAAAAGACGTACCAGCCGATTATTTCGGCTGGTACGTCTTATCTTATGTCTTGATAACGTACTTGCGGGGCGCGGCCCGCTCCCCGGAGCTCCGCCGCCTTGCCTGGTGCGGGGTAACATAAATCAGCTTGCCGTTTTTACCACGGCGATAATGGCCGCGCACTGACCATGCAAATTTGCGGTAGTTTCGCTCGGTTGGGATCTCGTGCCGGTCGATGGAGTATCTCCGGACTTTTGACCGCAGTACAAACGTGTTTGCCTGCTTGCCGGTTCCCCGGTTGGTACGGGGCCGGGACGAGCGGCTCACGGGGCGATCCGCATACTCAACATCCGGGCGGTAATAGAGCAAATAAAAGGTCACATAGCGATAGAGGTTAATAATATCGTTAGCCTCCTGGTGGAGTTCGTCATCGCTGGCCCATGCAGTGATAGGCATCAATGTCTCGACATTGTACCGCAAGGATAGGCGGCCTTTATCATCCTCCACTGTGTCATTATAATCAAACGTTACCTGTACCTGTTTTTTACCCTCCATATAAGAGAGCAGATAGGTTTTGGTTGGTGTGTCATGGCAGACATATATTTCCTGACTCGTTGATCCGAGCGGGAGCTGACCTCCAAAATTTTTTTGAATCCACTCTGCCGAGTAGGTGATACGGATCACGTACTCGTCAAAAAGCGGCGGAAGGATCTCCGGGGGCTTATGACTCCAAAAGTAATCCCGCAGCTCATCAGCCTTTTCGCGGTCAAGCTCAATGGCGGTCAGTTTTGCAAGCCGTTTGTGTGCGGGTTGGTACATGCTCTGACCTCCCTCACTGCAATAAAAAAGACAGAGGGCGGGCGTTTTAGCGCCCGCCCTTTTCCTTAGGATATAGGATACTTTCTCAATTTCAATCCACAAATCCAATTTTAAAGTTGGATTTGACAATTACAGTATACATGATTTTTGTAAAAATGCAAGACCTAATAAATTAATCTCGACAGATCGCTACAGGGATGGAGCGCATATCTCCGTTTATGTCCGGGTAGATGAGGAGCATACCGCCAGCAATCGCTTTATCAATCAGCGCGTCCTGATCGACTGCGCCGAAATATTTGGATTCGGCCTCTTGTGGATGCGCGCAGACCACAAAGCACATATCAGATGTTCCGGTCTTGGAGTTGCGACCAGGGATGCCCATTTCCGGTGGATATTTTTCGCTCGTGGACACCCAGTCTGGGACTGCCACATCGATGGTACGGCGCTGGCAGTTACCAGATCCGGTTACTCCGTATGACCCGACAATATTGATGATTGCATCCGCCTTAAAATGATAGGTCGGGGGATTGTGCCCGCGATCGACCGCAACGTACCCGACTCCGACTTGGATCTTCATGATTTGCCCTCCTTTTTTAAATTTCAACGCCTGGGAGACTATACCTGATAGGGTCGTCCGAATGCTCATTGTTGTAGGCAATCAAAAACGAGCTGAGGTCCATTTGCTCGCCGCCAACGATGCTTGCCCGCACAGTCCAGCTCGCACCTTTGACGTATTGGAGGGCGTACAGACCACGGGCGATTGCGAGAGCGTCATCTTTATTCATTTGCTTAAAGTATTCTTGTCGTGCCATATACTGGATATTAAAGATGAGCTCGTCGAGGGCTACAACGTGCGGCTCGCGCTCATTTCGCGGGAATCCAAACGGGTCGGTGTCCTGCATTTTACCCGCGTCGTAATCTAATGCGATTTCCTCGGTCACAGAATCCACGCGCTCAGACAGTCCCAGTTCGGCCACCTTGTATTCGATCCGGGCTTGCATAGTCTCGTCTTTAAGATATTTGCGGATGTCGATGTTAGTCATGTCGTGATCTCCCTTCGCTCGCTTGACTTTGTTTTCCCTTACCTTGTATCTATATTATAATATAATTGTACAAGTATATCAAGCGGTAAAATGCACAAATCGAAAGAATGTTTTAGTTATAATTGTACAATTATAACTATTCAATCGGAATGTCACGGTCAATTAACAAATTGATGTACGAATTGATAGACATTCCCAACTCATCGGCTCGCGCCTTGATACGCTCCTTTCCGCCGTTTTCCTTTTTAACGAGCAATCGGATTTGATCATATGTTTTGCCTGCATATTTATTGCTGGCCCTTGTTTGAGCTTTTCCCATGTTATCACCTCAATCTTATTATAGCACAATAAAATAATTGTACAACTATAAAACTTGCACAAATATAATTGTACAACTATGGTTATTTTACCACTTGAAATAATTGTACAATTATATTATAATATAGACAAGAGGTAAGGGGAAAACGAAAAAAACGGAGGTAACACAATGAAATACGAAATGAGCAGAGGCAGAAATACCATCATCATCGATACCGAAGCCGGAACGATCTCGGGGAAAACTTACGAAATGCGCGATGTCATTAAATCCGATCTTTACGCGAAATGGGATGCTGCAAATAAAGTTTGGCGCTCCGACAAGCTGGCCGAGACGATCGAAGAATATAAAGAGTACCTCACTCGCTGCTACAAGCTGGCAGAAATCAAAACCGCCGAAACTGTTACCACTCATAAGCACATCCACACAGACGGTCTTTGCCCCATCTGCCACACCTATTGCTGCGGGGACTGCATGGCGAATAGATAAATGAGAGGTCAATAAAAGAGCCGCCTTCGGGGCGGCTTTCCTTTACGCAAAAAGACCCGCACGCTGCGGGCATTAGGCATGCTTAAAGCTTACCATATATTAGCATTATTAATTTAAGAAATGATATTAATAAAATTACCCATCTGTTAGCGTTTGCTTACTGTGCATTTACTGTGCATTTTATGCTCCTTTTTAGTGCTGTTTCATCCGTTTTTAGTCCAAAAGTAAACGCAAGCATAATGCCGCGCAAACCCGCATCGTAGGCTGATTTACGCATAAAAACAGGCTCTGCAAGCGGATTGCTTACAGAGCCTGTTTTGGTGGAGGAGGATGGATTCGAACCATCGAAGTCACTGACAACAGATTTACAGTCTGCCCCCTTTGGCCACTCGGGAACTCCTCCATATTCAGTTGAAGCACATGCAGGGTTTTCAGGGTTGGTGGAGCTGGTGGACGGACTCGAACCCCCGACCTGCTGATTACAAATCAGCTGCTCTACCAACTGAGCTACACCAGCAGATTCTAAAAACCCTCATAGCGACGGAACTTATTCTATCACGATCAGCGCGGAATGTCAACAGGTTTTTCCAACAAAAACCTCCATAATCCGAAATTTCGATCGATTTCCAGGCCGTCATCCGACGGCCTGGAAATACTGCCGGATCAGTTGCACATATTTTTCCGCAAGCTCAAAGTTGACGCCATCCTCCAGGAAGGTACCCTGCAGCGGCAGATTGCCGGCCACCTGGGTGTCAAGTTTGGCCACGAAGTCCGCTGCGCTGCGCCGGTATTCGTAGTCGGCATAGGTAATATCGGTGTCGATCAGGTTGACCGCGAGCTTGAACAGTCCAGAGGAAATTTCCTCTCCGGCCGCGCTGAGATTCTGATTGACGATCTCCGCCACCAGTCCGCCAAGCACCTTGCTTTTTTCCTGCGGGCTTTCATAACCGGGGTAGGCAAACATGTTCGCAATATCCTGCCCGTCGAGCCGGCGTTTACCCGCGCCAAGATTGATATCGAAGCCGTCCTTTTGATAGATGATATCATAGGGCAGTTCATAGACAACCGAACCCGCAGTGTCCGCGATGCGAATGAAAGCATCACGCTTCAGGACGGCATATTTGTCCACAGCCACGCCAAGCCGCTCGGAAAGCGCAGCCTTCACCGTGTTGCCGCCGCCTTTTTGGTAGGCTTCGCGCAGAGTCATATTCGCGCCTTCGAGCGTTACGATCGCTTCAGGCGGCAGCAGGGTGAGCGGAACCTGACCGTACTGCGGATTGAAGCGGATCAGTAGAAATTCCCCCGGCCCATCCGCTCCCAGCCCGATCACTGCCATTGTGAGCGTATCGGCGGCCTGCGGCCGGAAGGTGAACTCGTCGCCGCTGCGCGTCCGGTCGGTCTGCGGCATCGAAGGCTGCACCGCCATCACCGTTGCGATCATGATCGCGGAGAGCAGAACCAGCGTCAGCGTGAATGCCAGCAGGAAGCTGCGCCATTTGTTTTGCCGTTCCTTATCCATCCCACGGCCTCCATTCCTTTCGTTTCCAGTAGTTTTGGCCGGTTTGCAGGCGGTTTATTCAGTCCGGCATCATTGCATCGAAAGCTTTCCTGTGCTAAAATAGGACCAGCCAAGAGCAAATGAAACACTGGGAGGTTTTTATATGATAAAATTGTACGACACCGGCGCGTATCTGGTCGGCGGCAAGCTGGTCCCGGACGATGCGCATGCCGCCGCCGCACTGCAGGCGGCGGGAAAATCCGCCGATAAGAACGCGGCGGCCGCCAAAACCATGGCGTACTCGATCCTGGAAGCGCACAACACAAGTGGGAATATGGACGCGCTCAAAATCAAGTTCGATGCGATGGCGTCCCACGACATCACCTATGTTGGCATCATCCAGACCGCCCGCGCGTCGGGCCTTGAGAAGTTCCCGCTCCCATATGTGCTCACCAACTGCCACAACAGCCTGTGCGCGGTCGGCGGCACCATCAACGAGGACGACCACATGTTCGGCCTTTCCGCCGCGAAGAAATACGGCGGAATCTTTGTCCCGCCGCACCAGGCGGTCATCCACCAGTATATGCGTGAAATGATGAGCGGCGGCGGCAAAATGATCCTTGGATCGGACAGCCACACCCGTTACGGTGCGCTCGGCACCATGGCGATCGGCGAGGGCGGCCCGGAACTGGTCAAACAGTTGCTCTGCCGCACCTACGACATCAGCCGCCCGCAGGTGGTGGCGGTCTGGCTTACTGGAAAGCCCCAGCCCGGCGTGGGCCCGCAGGATGTGGCGCTCGCCATCATTGGCGCGGTGTTCAAAAAGGGTTATGTCAAGAACAAGGTCATGGAATTTATCGGCGACGGCGTGGCCAACCTGAACGTCGATTACCGTATCGGCATCGACGTCATGACCACCGAGACCACCTGCCTTTCCTCCATCTGGAAGACCGACGGGCAGGTAAAGGACTATTTTGAGCTGCATGGCCGCCCGGAAGCGTTCAAGGAAATTTCCCCGGAGGACGGCGCCTATTACGACGGCGTGGTCTATGTGGACCTCTCGACCATCAAACCGATGATCGCCATGCCGTTCCATCCCTCGAACACCTATGAGATCGAAATGCTCAACGCAAATCTTGATGACATCCTGCATGAGGTTGAATTGGCCGGCAATCTCCAGCTCGACGCGCCCGGCATCAACTTCAGTCTGCGCGACAAGGTGAAGAACGGCCGCCTCATGGTCGACCAGGGCGTGATCGCAGGCTGCGCGGGCGGTACCTACGACAATCTCTGCGACGCGGCCGATATCCTCACCGGCCATTCGATTGGCGCGGACGAATTTGCCCTCTCGGTCTACCCGTCCAGCCAGCCGGTCATGATGGGCCTTGTTCAAAACGGCGCGATCGCCACACTTATGCAGGCAGGCGCGACCATCCGCACCGCTTTCTGCGGCCCCTGCTTCGGCGCGGGCGACGTCCCGGCCAACAACGGCTTCTCGATCCGCCATTCCACCCGCAATTTCCCGAACCGTGAGGGGTCGAAGCCCGGCGCGGGGCAGATCGCGTCGGTGGCGCTGATGGACGCGCGCTCGATTGCCGCGACCGCCCGCAATGGCGGCGCGCTTACCCCGGCAACCGACCTCGACTGCAATTTTGGCAAGCCGAAATATTTCTTTGACGCCGGAATCTACAAAAACCGTGTTTACGACGGATGGGGCAAGCCTCAGACAGAGCTGCCGCTCAAATTCGGCCCGAACATCGCCGACTGGCCGGAGATGTCCCCGCTCACCGAGCATCTTTTCCTCGATGTGGCGGCCTTCATCACCGATCCGGTCACCACGACCGACGAGCTGATCCCGTCCGGCGAGACCTCCTCCTACCGCTCCAACCCGATGAAGCTCGCGGAATTCACCCTTTCGCGCAAGGACCCGGCCTATGTCGAAAAGGCCAAGGAGTCCCAGAAATGGGAGAAGCTGCGCCTCGAGACCGGCAATGCCTTCAATGACAATTCTCCAACCTGCCCGATCCGGGTGATCCGGACGATCGAGGGATTCAAAGATGTTGACAGCTCGAAGATCGGCTCAGGATCGCTTGTCTATGCGGTAAAGCCCGGCGACGGTTCGGCGCGTGAACAGGCGGCGTCCTGCCAGAAGGTGCTTGGCGGCTGGGCCAATATTGCAAAGGAATACGCCACCAAGCGTTACCGTTCGAACCTCATCAACTGGGGCATGCTGCCGTTTTTGATCGACGGCGACCCGGTCTTTGCGAAATACGATTCGATCTTTATCCCGAACATCCGCCGCGCGGTGGAGGAGAAATGGGATGAGATCAAAGCTTATGCGCTCACGAAGGACGGCGTGAAGCCGTTTTCCATGACGCTGGGCCAGCTCACCGACGACGAGCGCGAGATCATCCTCTCGGGCTGTCTGATCAATTACTACCGCAATCAGAAATGACAGTCCGCCGGCTTGGCGGAGGAGATGGAACAGGGAATGTTTCACGCGATAAATGAAGCATACGGGAGGCGAATGGAATGCCCTGGTGTCCGAACTGCAAAACCGAATACCGAGCGGGTTTCACCGTCTGCGGCGACTGCGGTGCGAAGCTGGTGGAGGAAGCTCCGCCTGCCGGCCTCCCCCAAAAGGCGCTTTTGGAGATCCCGCAGCCCTGCCTGCTGGCGACCGTTGCGGACCATGTGGAACTGGGCATGCTGCTGGGGCTGCTCGAGGACGCGGGTATTCCGGCGGCTGTGCGGGACCACCATCCCGCTGGAAGCTACCTGCGCAGCTATATGGGCGCACTGACCTATGGACAGCAGGTCTATGTGGACACTTCGCAGCTCGAGGAGGCGAGAGGCCTGATGGAGGCATATCTCGCGAGGCCGGACGCCGCGTGGCAGGAGCCGGACACGGAACCGCCGGAGCAGGAGTCGGGAAAGCCGCTGCGCGCCCCAAGCCTGCGGTCATTTTGCTTCCGCCGCAATGTAATGCGGATCGGGATTCTGCTCTTTCTGCTGCCATTTGCCGCGGCGCTGGTCGGCACCTTCCTGCAGATCCTGTTTGGCTGACAAAATATAAAAGGGGCCGGCCTGTGAAAACAGGCCGGCCCCTTTTGGCGTTCTTGCGCGGATCAGGAAAATGCTCTATGATAGAGGGAAAAAGAAGCGATCAGGAGAAACGCGTAAGAGGAGGTAAAAATCATGGAATATAAAGTAAATGATCGGGAGCTGGATGCTGCAAAATTTCTTCCGTTTGTCAATCGGATATGGCCCGGGGAGTATGACGCGCAAAAAACACAGGCGGCGCTGTCAAAAACCCTGAACATCACGGCGAACGAGGGGGAGCGGCTCGTGGGCTGCCTGCGCATCCTTTCAGACGGCTATTTTTTCGGAACGATCACCGAACTGCTTGTCCTGCCGGAGTATCAAAAACACGGGATCGGTACCAGGCTGCTCCAACTTGCCAAAGAGAGCACCCCCACCATGCTCTATTTTGGTGCACAGCCGGGTGTGGAAGCGTTTTATGAAAAGAACGGCTGCAAAAGGAGCCTGCAATCCTACACCATCGCAAAAAGCGGCCGCGCTTAAGCTGCGGGGAAAGATGTGTCCATTCTCCCGCGGCGTCAGTGCCGCCACATGCAAGCTGGGCCGGCTTCGCATAAAAAAATCCCCGCGGAATAACCGCGGGGATTTGCTTTTAAAATCAGATGGTGCCGATTTCGATGGAGGTGATGGTCACGTCCTCGGACGGCTTGTTCTGCTCGTCGCGGGCGACGGCAGCGATCTTTTCAACCACGTCCTTGCCTTCGATGACCTGTCCGAAAACGGTGTCCTTAAAGTCATAGTTCGGGACGCCGCCGGCCTTGAGGTACTTGTCGACAACCTTCTCCGGGAAACCGCCGTCGAGCATCTCTTCGGCCAGTTCGTTAGTGATCGAGCTGTTCTGGACAATGTAGAACCGGCTGCCGTTGGCGTCGGGCACGCCGCCGTTATCCATAGCGACCGCACCGTTAAAGTGCCACAGGTTCAGGCTGTATTCGTCTTTGAACAGTTCTCCGTCAGCGCTCTCGCCGCCGGAGCCGTTCGCATCGGGATCACCGGTGGCGATACGGATGCTCGGAAGGACTTCATAGAAGCTCATGCCGTTGTAATAACCCTTTTCAGCCAGAGCGAGGAAGTTTTCGACCGCTTTGGGGGCTTCGTCAGGGAAGAGGACCATCTTGATATCACCCATGCTGGTTTTGATGGTGGCAGTCTTGGTTCCGGCCGCCGGGGTATTGAACTGCACCAGGGTGATTTCGGATTCATCAATCTTCACATTGTGGGCGACGATCTCCTCCGGGGTGGTGGGCATCGTGGTGGCTTCGGAACCGCCTTCCGCATCGGAAGCGGCGCTGGAAACAGGTTCAGCGTCATTGCCGCGTCCGCAGCCAAAAAGCATGGCCGACATCACAAGCACTGCGCACAAAAGCAGGGCAATTTTTTTCATAGGTTGTTACCTCCATGTATGATATACATAATTTGCGGGCGTAAAAATCCCGGGATAAAACGGCGGGAAGGGCAGCCTTTACGGGATGTCCCGCACATCTATCAAAGACATAGTGCAAAAAAAAGGGCAAATTATTTCACACTATTTACTTTTCATATTCTACCACAAAATCCTGCAAAATCAATCTTCCAATTGCTAATTCATAGTAAGTTTACGTTTTGTGCGAAAATTCGGGCGCGCGTGGGAAAATGGAAAGCGGCGCCGGTTTTTACCGGCGCCGCTTGATAATCAATTCATTGGACTGGTTGTTGATTCAATCCTTTTTGTTCCAGCGGTATAAAATCCTTTTTTGGACATGGTTTCCATTAGAGGATGAAGCGTTGTCCAGAACAGTTGCATTTGGTTTTGCCTATTGAAAATTTACCTGGTCATTGCTTTAAAGGTTTTACCGGAATTTGCGCTTTGGTTTGCCTGGGACTTTGCTTTTGAGCCTGCCATAAAAACTATTTCACGAGCTATGCTTTTGGAATTACCAGAAACGTAACAAGGAATTTTCGCTTTTAGGGATGACTGAAAAAGATCTGTCCTGGACAACGCTTTCGGGTAGCCAATAAAACATGGGTCGGTTGGTTTCTCGCCAGGGTTTTCCGGTTGCACGCATTTGGACGTTGCTCCGCTTGGATTTTCAAGGAACGAATCGGTTTCGGGTTTACCAGGACTCTGTCTCATCTTGCAGGTGACAGCCAAAAATACATTCGCTGCGGTAACTGTCACAGCTTTGGGCTTCTTTACGCCCAATGTGTTTTGTCCGTCCTTTTGCATGGTTTTGAGAGAACTGGGGAGCGGTGACCGTTTGAGCCGCCGCCCCATCTATCTATTCGATTGTGCTGGTCGGTTCATTTGTATCCATCCGGTTTCCCAGATCCTTCACGCGACCTGATACGCCGTATGTGGGATGCCGCCCGGCTCGGCCTGTTTTGCGGAAATAATCGAAAAATTCGTTTTATGATTGGAGACTGCGATCACAGATTGTTTGCCTTGCCTGGAATGTTAACCATCTGAGTGATGGATCATCTTCCTTTCGGTTTTTATTGCACCTGTCACGTGCATCAATCCCAATATTGGACAAAACAAGAAACGCATTACAAGAAATGCCGTTCAACGAGTCAATATACAGCTTGCGCTGATAGTGGCAGAAACTGTGATCTGATCGTCCGAAATAATGTTCCAGCCTAAAACAGTTTTACCGGCGCACAGTCCCTCGATACAAATGAGAAACTGTGATTTTCATCGTACATTGGAACCACCGCCTTTCCTGTCAATTTCTTTTCTTCTGGATCTCTCCTTCTGTGTTTTTATTATATGCAAATCGTTGTAAAATGTCAATAGTAAAATTAAACAATTTACAGAAAATACATACAAAACATATAAAGATCCAGATCGATTGACATTTTGCCGGGGATGCATTATCATAATACTGTAAAGAACGCTTTTCTCATCAAAAGGGCATATTGCCTGTGAAAAGGAGCACAATGATATGGCGCAGGATTTCGGGGACGATCTGTTGACTCTGGTCGATGACGACGGTCAGGAGCATGAGTTTCAGATTGTGGATACGCTGGAGCATGACGACGATCGGTATGTGGCGCTGGTGGCCACTTATGACGATCCGGACGCGGAACTGCAGGACGATGGGGAACTGGTGATTCTCAAATCGGTCTATGAAGGGGACGAAGAGTTCCTGGAAGCGATTGAGGACGAAGCCGAGTTCGATGAAATCGCCGCAATCTTTATGGAGCGTCTGGAAGATCAGTTTGACTTCACCGAGGACGAGGAGCCCTCTTAAAAAAACTACCACTCCCTGCTGTACACGACAGCTTCGCCCTTTATACTCCGATAACTGTATAACGGGAGTCCATATTCCGCAGCGGATTGCAGACCTCCCCGGCAACGGGACGAAGGGAGCAGGAACCTGTGGAGCGGACGTACCCACCTTGTCATAAGACGGGGTTTGCAGCCGGCGGGGCATCGATATGGCGGGGTCACACAGAAATGGAAAGCGGCCTGTCCCTTTATGGGGCAGGCCGCTTCTGCGTTTTCGGCTAAATTTGCAGCAGCGCCCGCGCGACATGCGCCGCGATGAGGTATCCGGCCACCGGAGGCACAAAAGCGATGCTACCGGGCGGATGTCGGCCGTTGTTGTCTCCGGGCGCGACCGCGGCCAGCGGCTGCTCGCGCGAATAGCAGACGGTGAGGCTGGTGATCCCGCGCTTTCGCAGCTCGCGGCGCATGACCCGCGCAAGCCCGCAGCCGCAGCCGTTGGCTGTTTCAGCAAGGTCGCCGATGCAGAGCTTGCCGGGATCGAGACGGTTGCCGGTGCCCAGGCAGGAGACGAGCGGCACCCCGCGCGCGGCGCATTCCTGCGCGAGATGAAGTTTGGCGGTGACCGTGTCGATCGCGTCCACCACATAATCGGGCTGCCAGTCGAAGAGGAAGGCGCTGTTTTCGGGCAGGTAAAACTGGGCGGCGAAGGTGAAGTCGCCGTCCGGGTTGATGGCGCGCAGCCGTTTTTCGGCGGCCTGCGCTTTGGGCAGGCCGACCACGTCGCGGGTGGCGACGAGCTGACGGTTGAGGTTTGTGAGATCGACTGTGTCGTGGTCGACGAGCAGCAGGTGGCCGACCCCGGTGCGGCAGAGCGCCTCCATCGCCGCCGAGCCGACCCCACCCAGCCCGACGACGGCGACCCGCGCGGCGGCGAGCTTTTCAAGGCCCTGCGCGCCGACCCGCGCGGCGGCGAGCTTTTCAAGGCCCTGCGCGCCGACGAGCAGCCCGGTGCGGGCGAGCCAGCTATTTTCTTTTTCCATTATATGGATTCCTTTCGTCGGAGAGGCCAAGAATGTAATCGGCTGTGGTTTGGTACAGCAGGACCAGATTTTTCACATGCCGCATCGGAAGGTCCACCTCTCCGGTTTCGTAGCGGCGATACATCTGCCGTTTGATGCCAAGATAGTTTGCCACATCTTCCTGCGTTTTGTCACTGTCTTCGCGCAGCGCGCGAAGACGTTCGAAACACTCCATAAAATTCCCCCTCTGCTCTCAGATCATAGCATGAAACGCAAATGTAGCATTGACAAAGAAACATATTTGTGCCATAATGCGAGATGAAAGAAACAAATATGTAGCACGGAGGGCAAAAAATGGACAAAATTTTGAACCGCACCGACCTTTCTGAAATCAGCTTGTTCCTTCTGACCGGCTGCGAAGCGGTTGGGCCGCTCCCGCGCGAGGAGGAGATCGAAAGCCTCCTGCGGATGCTTTTGGAAAAGCTGCGCACGACCGGGGACGAAGATGCTGTTGACAGCGTCTTTGGACAGATCGGCACACTGGAAATGATCTATTTTGAATCGGGCGTGCGCGCGGGCGCTTCCCTTGCTTCCGCCGTTCTGCTCGGCAGGTGAAATGCGCGTTGCGTCGCGCCCGCTTTCGCGCGTTTCGCCGCGTGCACGGGAATCAAGCGGCCTCGCCGCTTGAGAATCACTGGCGCGTTTCGCCGCGCCCCACGAGTCCATTTCTTGCTCGCCCAAGAAATGGACAAAAGAAGGCGCTCAAGGGGCTAGCCGCCCCTTGAGAAACCCCGCGGACGCCTTGCCAAAACTTGCGCCGTAAGCGCTCCCAACACACGGTCAGCTCAAGACTGATGGTAACGCTTCGCGCTCCCAGGTTGCTGCCGGGTTATGGGTTTGCTGTATTTTCTAATCGGCTTGTCCGCTTTGCGCGAAGCGCGCGGCCGCAACGGTTGCGGCCGCCCGTCCCGCGCGTCATTGCGAAGCGCGCGCGGCGCACTTCGTCTTGCCTGAGCAGATTGCGCGCGATCTTTGCCGTAGGCAACGAAATCGCGCGTAGGGGGTCGCGGGGGACTCCCCGCGTGTCTTCTTTCGTCCATTTCTTGGACAGGCAAGAAATGGACCCCGGGCGCTCGGAGGGCGCAATATCCCGGGCGCTCGGAGGGCGCAATATCCCGGGCGCTCGGAGGGCGCAATATCCCAGGCGCTCGGAGGGCGCAATATCCCGGGCGCTCGGAGGGCGCAATATCCCAGGCGCGCAAAGAGCGCAAATCGTGCGCGCGGCGAAACGCGCAATTACCATCCGCTCACATGCCCGCGGCGGATCGCTCCGTATATACGTTTTGTAATACCTGGGTGAGTTTTCTCCATTTGGGATAAAAATTCCTTGGTCCATTGCCGCTCGGTGCAGCCGTCCACCGGACATTTGCTCTTGACCACCGGGAGCCCGGCCCGGTTGACCGCGTTGCGGATTTCCCGCTCCGGCGCAAAAATCAGCGGACGGATCATGGTGATATCCTTGCGGGAAAGGTAGGTCACCGGCGAAAAACAGCCGACCCGGCCTTCGTTGAAAAGATTCATTAAAAAGGTTTCGACCGCGTCGTCGAAATGATGCCCGAGCGCGAGCTTCTGACAGGAGAGTTCCTTGACCGTGTCATGCAGCACGCCGCGGCGCATCCGGGCGCACAGGCTGCATGGGTTCGACTCCTGCCGCTGGTCAAAAATGATCTGTCCAATCTGGGTGCGTTTGATCACATACTCCACGCCAAGGGAATCGCAAAGCGCCTGGATAGGCGAATAATCGGTGTTCACACCGTCGAAATTGTTGTCGAGGGTGATGGCCTTGAGGGTAAAATCGATGCCGATAAACCGGCGCACGCCAGCCAGCGCCGCCAGGAGCGCGACCGAATCCTTGCCGCCGGAAACGCCGACGGCAACTGCGTCACCGTCGGCGATCATCTGATATTCTGTTATGGCGCGCCGGACATATCCCATGATTTGCTGCATAAACTACTTTTGCTCCTTTTCCTTCGCGGAGGATTCCTCCTGCGCGGGGATGCGTTCGGCGCGGATGCGTGCAATGCGCCGGTCTTCGACCAGCAGGACGGTGAACTGTACGCCGCCGATGGTGACCGATGGATGTTCATCCGGGGCGGGAATGCGTTCGAGCTGTTCGGTGAGCAGGCCGCCGATCGTATCATATTCGGATTCTTCCTCTTCGAGCGTCGTGTCAAAGAGGCGTTCCACCTCGTCAATGCCTACGGTCCCGTCGATCGAATAGCAGCCTTCTGAAAGCTTGGAGATTTCCTCCTCCTCGTCGTCGTATTCGTCCTGGATGTTGCCGACGATCGATTCGAGCAGATCCTCCATCGAAACGATGCCCGCTGTGCCGCCGTATTCATCCACCGCGACGGCGACCTGTACCTTCTGCTGTTTGAACTGGGTGAACAGATTGACGCAATCCATGTTTTCCGGGACAAAATAGGCGGAACGCATATACTTCTGCACGTCGAAGCCGGTGTCGTGCTTGCCGATGAGACAGAGCAGGTCCTTGACGTAAACAATGCCGATGATGTCGTCGATGTCGTCATCATAGACCGGGATGCGCGAATAGCCGGTGTCGATCGCGATGGCGGAAAGCTCGTCAAGCGTAACCGTCTTTGGTACGGCGACCATATCGGTGCGGTGGGTCATCACCTCCGAAATGCTGCGGTCGTCGAACTCGAAAATGTTATTGATCATATCCTTTTCACTCTGTTCGATCGCGCCCTTTTCCTTGCCGACATCGACCATCAGGCGGATTTCCTCCTCGGTGACCTCGTCCGGCTCCTCCTCGGCGCGCACGCCGAACAGGGCGGCAAGCCCCGAAGCGATCGCGCTGTTGAGCGCGACAAAGGGACGCATCAGCAGCGCGGCGGCGCGGCAGAAGCCTGCCAGCGCGAACGCGACAGGCTGTGGATAGCGGCAGGCGATGCGGTAGGGCAGCAGCAGACAGAGGACATTGAGCGTGAAGATGACCAGGATACAGCCCGCGGCGGCCGCGGGATAGAAAAAGCCTGGCCCGCCCTTTGCGGCCAGGGCAAAAATGAACGGCATGGCAAGATAGAAAAACGCAAGCACGCTGCTGACAACGGTACAGGAAAAACCGGCGAGCTTGAGCCCTTCGAGGAAGGCGGCGGGCTTTTCAAGCAGCTTCGAGATGAAGGTGGCCTTGCGGTCACCGGAAGCAGCCAGCTTTTTGATGCTCGAGTCCTTCAGCACAGTGAGCGCGGTGCGTCCGGCGGTGAGCAGGGCGTTGGCCAGCACAAGCAACAGGACTGCAATCAAAAAAGTTGTCGTATTACCGTCAGGGTCCATGAAATAATTCCTCCAAAAAATATGGTCGCATCCGCATAAATACAAGGATGATCGATATAAATATAATCATTTTTCGGGCTGCTGTCAATTTTTCGAGAAAATTCCACATAAGTTCAGGGAAAAGTCATAAACTATACGGATTTTTTATGTGGAGACTTATTTACAACCACCGCTAAAGATGGTAAAATCTATAAAGATAGGCTCCACAGGGGATTTTCCTTTTTGGAGGACCTCATTTGTACTCTTTATCAGTACCACTAATTTCTTAGGAGGAAGATAAAATGGCAAGAAAAATGAAAACCATGGATGGCAATAATGCCGCCGCTTACGCCTCATACGCGTTTACGGATCTGGCTGCCATCTACCCGATTACCCCTTCGTCGGTAATGGCGGAAGTCACCGATGAATGGTCGACCCAGGGCCAGAAGAACATCTTCGGCCAGACGGTCAAGGTAGTCGAGATGCAGTCCGAGGCGGGCGCCGCGGGCACCGTCCACGGCTCGCTGGCAGCCGGCGCGCTGACCACCACCTACACCGCTTCCCAGGGCCTGCTGCTGATGATCCCGAATATGTACAAAATGGCCGGTGAGCTGTTGCCGGGTGTCATCGACGTTTCCGCCCGCTGCGTTGCTTCCCACGCGCTGAACATCTTCGGCGACCATTCCGACGTCTATGCCTGCCGCCAGACCGGTTTCGCAATGCTCTGCGAAAGCAGCGTGCAGGAGGTTATGGACCTGACCGCCGTCGCGCATATGTCCGCGATCAAAGGCCGCGTCCCGTTTGTCAATTTCTTTGATGGCTTCCGCACCTCCCACGAGCTGCAGAAGATCGAAGTCTGGGATTATAAAGATCTCGACGAGATGGTTGATCACGACGCGATCGACGCTTTCCGCAAACGCGCTCTGAATCCGGAGCATCCCGTCCTGCGCGGCTCCGCTCAGAACCCTGACATCTTCTTCCAGGCCCGCGAGGCTTGCAACCCCTACTATCTGGCGCTGCCGGCGATCGTCGAGGAGTACATGGACAAGGTCAATGCCAAGATCGGCACCAACTACGGCCTGTTCAACTACTACGGCGCCCCGGATGCGGAGCATGTCATCATCGCAATGGGTTCGGTCTGCGAGACCATCGATGAGACGGTCGACTTCCTGAATAAGAACGGCCAGAAGGTCGGTCTCATCAAAGTCCGCCTGTATCGTCCGTTTGTCAATGAGAAACTGGTTGCCGCCATCCCGGATTCGGTCAAGACCATCTCGGTTCTCGACCGCACCAAGGAGCCCGGCTCCAACGGCGAGCCGCTCTATCTCGATGTTGTCGCGGCCATCAAGGACACCAAGTTCGAAAAGGTTCCGGTTCTGCGCGGCCGTTACGGCCTCGGCTCCAAGGACACCACTCCGGACCAGATCATCGCCGTCTACGACAATGCCGCCGCGATGGGAAAAATGCAGTTCACCATCGGCATTGAGGACGATGTGACCGGTTATTCGCTCGAAGCCAAGAAGAACCCGAACACCGCTCCGGAAGGCACCACCGCCTGCAAATTCTGGGGTCTCGGTTCGGACGGCACCGTCGGCGCGAACAAAAACTCGATCAAGATCATCGGTGACCACACCGACATGTATGCGCAGGCTTACTTTGCATACGACTCGAAGAAATCCGGCGGCGTCACCGTTTCGCACCTGCGTTTCGGCCACACCCCGATCCATTCGACCTACCTCATCAACAAAGCGAACTTTGTCGCCTGCCACAACCCCTCCTATATCGACAAGTACGACATGGTTGAAGACCTGGTAGACGGCGGCACCTTCCTGCTCAACTGCCCGTGGAGCGGCGATGAGCTCGAGCAGCATATCCCCGGCAAGGTGAAGAAATTCATCGCCGACCACAATATCCAGTTCTACACCATCGATGGTATCGACATCGGCCGCAAGCTGGGACTCGGCACCCGCATCAACACCGTTCTGCAGTCCGCGTTCTTCAAGCTCGCGAAGATCATCCCCGAGGCGGATGCGATCCAGTATATGAAAGACGCGGCCACCAAGTCCTACGGACGCAAGGGTGAAAAGATCGTCAAGATGAACCATGACGCGATCGACGAAGGCGCGAAAGCCGTTGTCAAGGTCGAAGTCCCGGCCTCCTGGAAGAACGCCACCGACGACAGCACCGTTGCGGTTGCCACCGGCGACCGCAAGGACCTGGTTGATTTCGTCAACGACATCCTCATCCCGGCGAACGCACAGCGCGGCGACAAGCTGCCGGTCTCCGTCTTCAAGGGCCGCGAGGACGGCACCTTCCCGCAGGGCTCCGCTGCTTACGAGAAACGCGGCATCGCCGTCGATGTCCCGTCCTGGCAGCCTGAAAACTGCATCCAGTGCAACTTCTGCTCTTATGTCTGCCCGCACGCTGTTATCCGCCCGGCGGTCATGACTGCCGAAGAAGCTGCCAAGGCTCCGGCCGGCACCAAGATGGTCGACATGACCGGTATGCCGGGCTATAAGTTCGCGATGACCGTTTCGGTTCTCGACTGCACCGGCTGCGGCTCCTGCGCGAACGTCTGCCCGGGCAAGAAGGGCGCCAAGGCGCTTGTTATGGAAAAACTCGACACCCAGCTCGCGCAGCAGGAAGTGTTCGCCTATGGACACGCGCTGCCGGTGAAGCCGGAAGTTGCCGAGAAGTTCAAAGAGACCACCGTCAAGGGCAGCCAGTTCAAACAGCCGCTGCTTGAATTCTCCGGCGCCTGCGCGGGCTGCGGCGAGACCCCTTACGCGAAGCTCGCAACCCAGCTGTTCGGTGACAGAATGTATATCGCGAACGCGACCGGATGCTCCTCCATCTGGGGCGGTTCCGCTCCGTCCACCCCGTACACCGTCAACAAGGACGGCCACGGCCCCGCTTGGGCGAACAGCCTCTTCGAGGACAACGCCGAGTATGGTTACGGCATGTATCTGGCTCAGGCCACGCTGCGCCAGCGCCTGATCGGCAAGGTCCTGGAGCTGTCCAAGGATGCTCCGGCAGACGTGAAAGCCGCTTGCGAAGCGTATCTGTCCACCGTCAACGACGGCGCGGCCAATGCCATTGCAACCAAGAACCTGATCGCAGCGCTCGAAGCCTGCGGCTGTGACGCCGGCAAGGAGATCCTCAAGGATAAAGAGTTCCTTGCGAAGAAGTCCAACTGGGTCCTCGGCGGCGACGGCTGGGCGTTCGATATCGGCTTCGGCGGACTCGACCATGTGATCGCTTCCGGCGAGGACGTCAACATCCTCTGCTTCAACACCGAGGTTTACTCCAACACGGGCGGCCAGTCCTCCAAGGCGACTCCGACCGGTGCGATCGCGCAGTTCGCGGCGGCCGGCAAAGAGGTCAAACAGAAGGATCTCGCCGCGATCGCCATGAGCTACGGTTACGTCTACGTCGCGCAGGTTGCGATGGGCGCTGACTATAACCAGTGCCTCAAGGCCTTCATCGAGGCGGAGAGCTATCACGGCCCGTCCCTGATCATCGCGTACGCGCCCTGCATCAACCACGGCATCCGCGGCGGTATGACCATCGCGCAGACCGAGATGAAACGTGCTGTTGAGGCTGGATACTGGCACAACTTCCGCTTTGATCCGCGCAACGTGGAAGCGGGCAAGAATCCGTTCATGCTCGACTCCAAGGCGCCGACCGCGGACTACAAGTCCTTCATCGAGAACGAGGTCCGCTACTCCTCGCTCCAGCGCCAGAATCCGGAGCGTGCGCAGGATCTGTTCGAGAGAGCGAGCAAATCCGCTGCCGACAAGTATGCGCATCTGGTCCGTCTCTCCAAGCTTTACGACGTCGAATAAGCAAAAGCGTATTTCTCCGCCCGCGGCAGTCGCCGCGGGCGGATTTCTTTTTTTCGGCCGTTTCCCGCCGCATATTTGAAGGCGCGCGCCGCACAATAAAAATGGAAAAACGATGGGGAGGGATGGCGGTGCCGCTTTTGGATATCCGTGGGATGCAGAAGGTCTATAACGCCGGGGAAAATGAGGTGCGTGCGCTGCGCGGGATCACGCTGTGCATCGAGCCGGGGGAATTTGTTGCGATCGTGGGACAGTCGGGCTCCGGGAAATCGACCCTGATGAACATGCTGGGCTGTCTCGATCTGCCGGACGCGGGGGAATATTACCTCGATGGGGAAAATGTCGCGCAGATCCCGGAGGAAACGCTTGCGCAGATCCGTAACCGGCGGATCGGGTTTATCTTCCAGGGGTTTAACCTGATCCCAAGCCTGAGCGCACTTGAAAATGTTGAACTGCCGCTTATCTACCGGGGGATCCCGCGCCGTGAACGCGGGACGCTCGCGGCCGCGGCGCTCGAACGGGTGGGCGTGGGCAACCGGATGTATCACCGGCCGGCGCAGCTCTCGGGAGGCCAGCAGCAGCGGGTTGCCATTGCGCGTGCGATCGCCGCCCGCCCGCCGATCATTCTGGCGGACGAGCCGACCGGGAACCTCGACCGTGCGTCGGGCGAGGAGGTCATGAAGATCCTGCACGAACTGCACGCGGAAGGCCGGACGGTGATTCTGATCACCCACGACAACGAGATCGCGCGCAGTGCGCAGCGGCTGGTGCGGATCATAGATGGGGACGTGGTGGAGGACCGGCGGCTGTGCTGAACTAAAAATCAGAAAGAAAACGGGCCGTGCCCCTGCGAAGAGCAGGGCACGGCCCGTTTTTGGCGGCTCAGTAGAGCGCGCGTACCGAAGCGCGCTCCACAATGGAGGGCCGCAGATTAATGGCGGCGTTTTCCACACGTTTTCCGCTGATCTTGTCCATGAGGATTTTTGCGGTCAGCCGTCCGATTTCATAGGCGGGCTGGTTGATGGTGGTGAGCGGCGGATAGAAAAAGGAGCTCTGCTCGAGGTTATCAAAGCCGACCACAGAGATGTCCTCCGGCACCTGGAGATCCTGCCTGCGGAATTCGTCAATGAGGCCAAAGGCGGTCATATCGTTCAGGGTAAAGACCGCGGTTGGGCGTTTTTCGAGCTGCAGAATCCGTCCGGCAAAATATTTGCCGTTTTCAAAGTCGTACATCCCGTCGTCCCGTTCCTTTTCCGCTTCGGAGAGGATGATGTATTCCTGCCGCTGCGGCACCGAAAATTCCTCCAGCCCAAACAGATAGCCGTTGAGCGCCTCCTGGCGGACCGAGCGGTTGATCGGCGGGGAAGCGAAGGCAATCCGGCGGTGCCCCTTGAGGTAGAGGTGCTCGACCGCGAGCTTGGCAGCTTCAAAGTAATCGAACTTCACATAGCTCACATCCAGCTCGCGCAGCGATTGGTCAAACACCACAAGCGGGATATCCTGCTGCAGGAGGCTGGAGAGAAATACGTGATTCTCGTTGATGGAGGAGAGGATGATGCCTGAGACTGATTTGGAAAGGAAAAACTTGAGATTTTCAATCTCCTTTTCCGGGTCCCGGTGAGAGCTGCAGAAGAAGGGGGTGTAGCCATGCTCCTCGCAGACATTTTCCACCCCTACCAGCAGCTGGGAGTAGAAGGGGTTGGTCAGGGTGGGGATGAGCACGCCGATATCCTTTCCAACACGGCTTTTCGCGGGTTTGCGCACGGAGGGGGAAACATAGCCGAGTTCCCGCGCGCAGAGCAGGATTCTTTCACGCACATCAGCCTTCACGGGATAATTGCTTCCGCTGAGCACGCGCGATACGGTCGCCAGCGAACAGCCCGCCCGCTGCGCGACCTGTGCGATCGTTGCTTTTTGGGTCATTGAAAAACCTTCCTATCTTCTGATAAAGTACACCTTTTCGTTAGAAATAATAATATCATTTTTCTATTTAAAAAGCAATATATATTAAAAAATTAGGCCAAATAGACAATGAAAATTCCCGAAATTAATGAAAAATGCAGAAATTGTAATAGGAAAACACATTTTTATTGAAAATAGAAATAGAAAATGATATCATAAAGTTGCAGAAAAAAGAACGGAATTATAGAAAATATTTAGATATTTTTCTGAAATTCCGCCAGATCAGGAGGGTTCGTAATGAAGATGACGTTCCGCTGGTATCCGGACGCACACGCGGTGGATCTCGATTACATCCGGCAGATTCCAGGCGTGACCGGGATCGTGGGGGAACTGCCGAAGCCGGTCGGAGCGGTTTGGCCGCTCGATGAGATCCTTTCTCTCAAACGCCGGGTGGAGGAGCACGGCCTTGCGCTGGAAGTGATCGAAAGCGTGAAGGTACATGAAGATATTAAACTCGGCTTAAAAAGCCGTGACACCTATATCGCGGCTTATATCGAAACGCTTCAAAACCTCGGAAAAGCCGGAATCAAGACGGTTTGCTACGATTTTATGCCGGTGTTCGATTGGATGCGCACAGAAACCGCGCGCAGGCTGCCTGATGGTTCCACGACGCTGGCCTACGACCCGGAGACCATTTCGCGGACCGATCCCCTTCAGGCGGATTTCGCGCTTTGTGACTGGGAAGCCGTCTATTCCCACGACGAGCTCGCGCGGATGTTTACGCTCTATGAAGAGGTCGGCGAAAAGGGGCTTTGGAAAAACCTTGAATATTTTCTAAAAGCCGTCGTCCTGGAAGCTGAAAAAGCGGGCGTGCGCATGGCGATGCATCCGGATGATCCCTGTTGGCCTGTTTTCGGCCTGCCGCGGATTATCACCGGCGAAAAAAATATTGACCGTCTGCTGGCGATTGTTGACAGCCCCTTCAACGCGCTCACCCTCTGTTCCGGATCACTTGGCTGCTCGGCTGAAAACGACCTGCCGCGGCTTGTCTACAAATACGCCTCGATGGACCGGATTGCGTTCGGGCATGTGCGCAATATCAAACGCCTGCCGGATGGTGGCTTCGAGGAATCCGCGCATTTCTCCCGCGCCGGATCGCTCGATGTGGTCGCGATTATGAAGGCCTATCACGACGCGGGCTACCAGGGTTTCCTGAGGCCAGACCATGGCCGGATGATCTGGGGCGAGCGCGGCGGCGCGGGCTATGGGCTCTATGACCGGGCGCTCGGCGCGATGTACCTGTCGGGCATTTGGGAAACGCTTGAGAAAACGCAGGGTATCCGTTAAGGGGAAATCCCTTAATCAAATAAAGAATATCAATTATGGAGGGAAAATTATGAGAAAAGCAATCTCGATCCTGTCGGCTTTGGCAATGGTAGCTACACTTGCCGCATGTGGCGGAAACTCCGCTCCTTCATCTTCGGCGCCAGCGCCGTCTGCGGCTCCCGCCGCGTCGTCCGAGCCCGCTGCTTCCGAAGCGGCTCCAGCTGAGGCGATCACTCTTAAATTCGTTGAACAGATGCCCGAGGGGCACATCATGACTGACACCCTTTTCCATTTTGCGGATAAGGTGGAGGAACTCTCAAATGGCTCGATCAAGGTGGAACGTTACGCGGGCGGCCAGCTTGGCGACGACACCGCCATGCAGGAAGGCGTCCAGATGGGTACGATCGACGTCATCCGCGCGGAATTCACGACACTGGTCAACTTTGGCGCGAAGAAAGCGGCGGTCACCACGCTGCCATACGTCATCCGGGACCGCGACCACTTCTGGAAGATGGTCAATTCTGACGTTGGCGAAGAGCTGCTCGCCAGCATTCAGGAGGACGGGACCCAGATGGTGGCCCTTTGCATGATCGAGGAAGGCTCGCGCCATTTCTTCACCAAGGACCCCGTGAATTCGCTGGCCGACCTCAAGGGCATGAAACTGCGCGTCCAGAACACCGAGATGTGGCTTGAGATTGTCAAGGCTCTGGGCGCCTCTCCGACACCGATGAGCTTCAGTGAGCTTTACACCGCGCTGCAGTCGGGCGTTGTGGACGGCGCGGAGCAGCCGCTTTCCGGATTTGTATCCCAAAAATTCTATGAAGTTTGCCCGAACATGATCCTGGACGGCCATGTTTATCCGGTTCAGGCATATGTCATCTCTGAACTGACTTGGAATAAGCTCACCGATGAACAGAAAGAAATCATCCAGCAGGCCGCGAAGGAAACCCAGGCCTACAACCGCGAGACAATCCAGGCCGCAGAGGACGAGATCATGAAGAATTTTGCGGATCTCGGCGTTACCGTGGTGGATGTCCCTGACAAAACCGAGTGGATCAATGCGGTACAGCCGGTTTATGAAAAGTTCGGCACGCCGGAAGTGCTCGAGCTGCTTAAACGGATCCAGGACATCAAGTAATAACGCCCTGAAGGCTTGAATTACAGGGGAAATCAGGATTGGCATTGCGTTGCAAGGTTAGGAATGATTTCCCCTTTTCAAAGGGAACGGGAGGAACGATGGCAGAAAAAATTTTCGATTTTATATTTGAAGTGGTAAAAAGTGTTTGCAAAGTGATGCTCTGCATTCAGGTCGTATCGGTTACGATCGTTTTTATCGGCCGGTATTTTTTCAATATCACACCGCCTTGGGGAGAAGAGCTCACCCTTTTCTGCCTGGTGTGGCTGAGCCTGCTCGGCGCGTCCCTGCCGATGCGTACGGGAGGGCATCTGCGCATGACGCTGCTGGATTATCTGGTGAAGCCCAAGACGCTCGCCAGGATCGACGTTTTTGGGGATGTGCTGATTGTCGCGTTTGCGGTTGTGATGTTTTTCGCGGGGATGGCAATGACACAGCAGGTTTCCAATACGATTCTGCATGGAATCCGGATCAGCAAGGGATTCCTTTACGCGGCTGTGCCGACGTCAATGATTTTCTTCCTGCTCGCGCAAACGGATAAATACTACAGGATTTTCAAAAAAATGGCGAAAAAGGAGGGGGATGCGCAATGACTCCGGAAACCATAGGCGCATGGCTGCTGATTGGCAGTTTCCTGGTTTTGATTGTTCTGCGCGTACCGATTGCCTTTGCGGTTGGCGTTTCCACTGTCGCAACCTTCCTCTATCTTGACATTCCAATGATGATGGTGGTCACCAACATTGTCAAAGGGCTCAATTCCTTCTCGCTGATGGCGATCCCGTTTTTCATTCTCGCTGGTGAGGTCATGAGCGCGGGGAGCATTTCCGAACGGCTGTTCCAGCTGGCAAAATCGCTGGTGGGGCAGTTTAGAGGGGGACTCGCGCACGTCAATGTGCTGGGAAGCATGTTTTTCGGCGGGATTTCCGGCTCCCCGGTGGCCGATGTGTCGTCATTGGGCGTCATTGAAATCCCGATCATGGTCAAGGATGGGTATGATCTCGATTTTTCGGCTGGTGTCACGATGGCCAGCTCGATTGAAGGGCTTCTCATTCCGCCAAGCCACAATATGATCATTTTTTCGATGGCGGCCGGCTCGGTCTCCATTGCGAAGCTGTTTTTGGCGGGGATGATCCCAGGCGTCCTGCTGGGGCTGTGCCTGATGGTCTTTTGCTATGCGATGTCGGTGAAACGCAACTATCCCAAGGGGGATAAGTTCAGCTTCAAGGTGATGACCAAGGCGTTTGTCGATTCCATCTTCGGAATGTTTACGGTCATCATTATTATGGTGGGTGTGCTTACCGGGCTTTTCACTGCGACTGAATCGGCGGCAATCGCGGTGGTGTGGGCGGTGCTGGTCACCTTTCTGTTCTACCGGGAGCTGCCGTTCAAGGAGCTGTGGAAGATCCTGGACCGGGCTCTGGGAACCCTTTCGATCATCATGGTGCTCATGGGGATTTCTTCCGCGTTTGGATGGCTGCTTGCGTATCTGAAGGTGCCGGAAATGGTGATCAGCGGAATTATGGGCTTTACCAGCAACAAGGTGCTGATCCTCATTATGATCAACCTGATCCTGCTGTTCCTCGGAATGATCATGGATATGTCCTCGATCATCATTATCACGACGCCGATCCTGCTGCCAATTGCGACCAGTATTGGGATGGACCCGATCCAGTTCGGCGTCATGATGATCCTCAACCTTGGCATCGGCCTGATCACTCCGCCGGTGGGCGGCGTGCTGTTTGTCACCAGCGGAATCACGGGGCTGAAAATTGAACGGCTGACAAAATGTATGCTGCCCTTTTACGCGGTTATGGTGCTGGCGCTTTTGCTGATCACCTATATCCCGGCGATCAGCCTTGCGATTCCCAATATGATTTATCAGTAAGAGGAGTCTGCCGTTATGAATTTTATCACCGAAGATTTCCTGCTTTGCGGCGATACAGCAAAAAAGCTCTACCATGGAACCGCCGCGGGCCTTCCGATCATCGATTACCACTGCCATGTGAGCGCCTCAGACATTGCGGACGACGTGGCTTTCGGAAATCTGACCAACGTTTGGCTTGACGACGACCACTACAAATGGACGGCGATGCGCTGGAACGGCGTGCCGGAACGGTTTATCACCGGTGACGCGCCGGACTATGAAAAGTTCCTCGCCTATGCGAAAACCCTGCCGGACTGCATCGGCAATCCGCTGCATCATTGGTCGCACCTTGAGCTCAAAAAGTATTTTGGCTACGACGGCCACCTCACTGGGGAGACGGCGCCGAGGGTCTGGGAATTGGCAAACGCGAAGCTCGGCCCCGGGGGGCTTCGGGCACGGGACTTCATGCGCCAGGCGAAGGTGGAGTGCATCTGCACAACCGACGACCCGGCGGACGACCTCAAATGGCACGCGCAGCTGCGCGGCAGCGGCTTTGAGATCAAGGTGCTGCCCGCCTTCCGCCCGGACAAGGCGCTCGATATCCGAAAACCGGACTTTCCCGCGTATCTGGAGAAACTCTCCAGCGCGGCAGGCAGGCGGATCGAATGCCTTGATGATCTGCTGGACGCGCTTTCCGGGCGTCTTGACGCTTTTGGCGCGCTCGGGTGCAGGCTTTCGGACCACGGGCTGTCCCGGCTGCCCTACGCGCCATGCGGCGAAAAACGCGCGGCGGAGATCCTTGGCCGGCGGCTTGCCGGGGAGGAAACGGGCGCGCTGGAGGCCGAACAGTACGAAACTTTCCTGCTTTGCTGGCTCGCGTCGCAGTATGCCCGGCGCGGCTGGGTGATGCAGATCCATTTTGGGGTGCTGCGCGACCTGAACCCCGGCCTATATGAAACCATCGGTGTGGACGCCGGCGGCGACGCGATGGGCGACTGCCTGTGCGGGGAGAAGCTCGCGGGCATCATGAGCGATCTGGAACGGCAAAAATCCCTGCCGAAAATGATCCTCTATTCCATCAACCCGAATGACAACGCGGTGATCGATACGCTTGCCGGATGCTTTCAAAACGGAGAGGCGCGCGGGAAGATCCAGCACGGCTGCGCCTGGTGGTTCAACGATACGAAGATCGGTATGGAAGCGCACCTGCAGACGCTTGCAAGCCTGAGCGCGCTCGGCAGCTTCATCGGGATGCTCACCGATTCACGCAGCTTTCTTTCCTATACCCGGCACGATTATTTCCGGCGAATCCTTTGCAATTACCTTGGCGGGCTCGCGGACCGCGGGGAATACCCGAAAGATTACAACCTATTGGAAGCGCTTGTCCGCGGCATCTGTTACGAAAACGCCAAAGCATACTTTGCGTTCTGATCGATTTTTTAGGAGGAAGACAATATGGGGAAATACACAAAGGAGTTCCTGGACCGCCTGCAAAAGGAACTCAATACGGCGGTGCTCTGCGATATTCTGGATGAATTGGGCTACCGCAACCAGGCGATGAACGGCCGGATCAAGCCGCTCGATGACGGTTATAAGCTCGTAGGAGTCGCAAAGACGATCCTGAGCTACGACGTTTATGAAATGCCGGAGGAACCCTACAAAACCGAAATCGACGCGGTCGATTCGGTGCAGGAAGGGGATCTCGTGGTTTGCAGCACCAACAATTCCAGCAGCAACGGATTTTGGGGCGAACTGATGGCGACTGCCGCGATTGCGCGCGGCGCGCGCGGCGTGGTGGTGGATGGGGCGGTGCGCGATATCCGGCAGCTCAAGGCGCTGGGGGACACCTTCAAGGTATTCGCGGCGGGCCGCAACCCGCTGGATTCCAAGGGCCGCTGCCTGGTGGCGGATTATGACTGTCCGATCCTCTGCGATGGCATCCTCGTTCATAGCGGGGATCTCATCTTTGCCGATGTGGACGGGATCGTCGTGGTACCGGCCGGCTGCGCACAGGAAGTGTTTGAGCGTGCGCTCGAGAAGGTGCGCGGGGAAAACCGCGTGCGCGAAGAGCTGCGCGCGGGGGCTTATCTGAAAGACGTATTCGCAAAGTACCATATCCTTTGACCAGGGAGGGATTTTGATGGAATTGCAACTGTTTGACGCAGGCGTTATGCTGGGCCGGTCGAAAATGGACAAAGGCGGCAGCTTCGACAATTTGAAAGACCTGCGTGCGGTCATGGAGCGCCTGCAGATCGGCAGGGCGCTGGTGTACGGCGCGCTCGCTAAGGATAGCTGCCCGCGGGAGGGCAACCTGCTCCTCTCGGAGATGATCGCGGACGAACCGTGCCTTTTCCCGGCGTGGGTGGGGCTGCCGGGGCATACGGGTGAATTTCCGGACGCCGGGACGCTCAAAAAACAGGCCGCGGAAAATCGTGTCTGCGCGCTGCGCCTGTTCCCGCGCCAGCACAACTACCCGACCTCAGACTGGTGCTGCGGAGAGCTGTTCGGCGCGATGAATGAGATGCACATGCCGGTCTTTCTCGACTATGGCGTGGAACACTGGAGCGAGCCGATGCCTTGGGACGAAATTTACCGGCTTTGCAAAACCTACCCGGATATCCCGTTCGTGCTCGTGCGGGTCGGCTGCGGCTCGAACCGGCCACTCTTCCCGCTGCTCGAAAAATGCCCGAACCTGCACTTTGAAATCAGCTACTTTGACGCGAATCGCGGTCTGGAAGCAGTGGCGCAGCGGTTTGGCGCATGCCGGATGCTGTTTGCCACCGGCATGCCGACCTACAATCCCGCCTGCCCGATCGCGATGCTCCACTTCGCGGACCTTTCCGACGCTGACAAACAGAAGATTGCGGGCGAAAACCTGAAAATGCTGATAGGAGGGATCCGCTATGCGCTTTAAACCGCTTTCCGAACAGCTCGACACCAGCGGATACCGGATTGTCGATTCCCATGCGCATCTGGGACTTTACCACAAGTTTGACATCCAGGGCGGCTTCGAGGACGACCTGGTCGCGCAGATGGATCGGGTCGGCGTGCAGGCGCTGGCCATCTCCCCGATGGTGGGGCTTGGGCTTGACAGCCGCCGCGCCAATGATATGACCGCCGCGGTGCTAAAAAAATACCCCGATCGCTTTTATGGGATGGCGCTCGCGAGCGGCAACCGCCCGGAGGAGATCCTGCCGGAACTGACGCGGTGCTTCGACACACTCGGCATGACCATGATCAAGCTCCACCCGGACGAGGCGAACTGCCCGATGGAGCGCAAATGCTACGACCTCATCTACGGTTTTGCCGCTGAGCGCAAGCTCGCGATCATGAACCACGACTGGCAGTCCCCCGCGCGTCTGGAGGCGCTTGCGAAACGGTATCCGCAGGTGCGTTTCACCCAGGCGCATTCGGGCGGCAACTGGGACGGCCACCGGGAGGACGATTATTTCCGGCTGGCGCGCGACTATGAGAACATCTTTGTGGACATCTGCGCGAGTCCCATCTTCTACGGCGCGCTCGAAAGCCTTGTGGAGGTGGCGGGCGCGGACAACATCCTCTTTGGCAGCGACGCGCCCTTCCTGAACCTGGCGTTTGGGGTCGGCAAGGTGCTGCTGGCGGATCTCCCACATGCGGACAAACAGAAAATCTTCGCGGACAATTTTCTTGGGATTATTGCGCCGCGCGACTGATGAAAGAAGGTATTTTTCATGAATCTCCCATTCCAGATTGATCTCTCCAGGAAAACCGCCGTGGTTACCGGCGCGGGCGGGGTGCTCTGCAGCGGCTTTTCCAAAGCGCTGGCCGCCTGCGGCGCGCGGGTCGCGCTGCTCGACATCAACCAGGCCGCGGCGCAGAAATACGCGGATGAGATCACCGCGGCGGGCGGAACCGCCAAAGCATACGAATGCGACGTGCTCAACCGCGCGAGCGTCGAGGCGGCGCATGCGCAGATTGCGGCGGATTTCGGCCCCTGCGACATCCTCTTAAACGGCGCGGGCGGCAACAACCCGCGCGCGACCACCACGAACGAATATTATTTTGAAGGCGACCTCGACAAGGACATCGCCACCTTCTTCAACCTCGACCCCAAAGGGGTGGAGTTCGTCTTTAACCTCAACTTTCTGGGGACTCTTATCCCCACGCAGGTCTTCACGCAGGATATGCTCGGCCGTGAGAGTTGCTGCATCGTGAATATCTCCTCGATGAACGCCTATACGCCGCTCACCAAGATTCCGGCCTATTCCGGGGCCAAGGCTGCTATCAGCAACTTCACCCAGTGGCTTGCGGTGCACTTTTCGAAGGCGGGTATCCGCGTGAACGCGATCGCGCCCGGCTTCTTCGTCACCATCCAGAATGAAAAGCTGCTTTTCAACGATGACGGCACCCCCACTCCCCGTACAGACAAGATTCTGGCAGGCACGCCGATGGAACGCTTCGGCAAGCCCGAGGAACTGAATGGGGCGCTGCTCTACCTGATTTCGGAAGAGGCCGCATCCTTCGTCACCGGAATCGTCATTCCGGTGGACGGCGGATTTTCGGCATATTCCGGCGTGTGAGGAGGGGCCGCTATGACGGCTGCGCTTAAAATGCAGGCGGGCAACCTGCAAATTGAGATCTGCGAAACGCGTCGGGCGATGGGCGAGGCGGCCGCGCGGTGCGGTGTTGCGCGCGCCAAAGAGGTGATTGCCGAAAAGGGCGAGGCCAACATCATTTTCGCGGCGGCGCCCTCCCAGTTTGAACTGTATGAGAGTCTGCTCGCCTCGGACCTCGACTTTTCGAAAGTGAACGCCTTCCATATGGATGAATACCTGGGCCTTGCACCCGACGCGCCGCAGGGCTTCGGGAACCTGCTCAAAATCCATCTCTTTTCAAAAAAACCGTTCAAATCGGTGCATTACCTGAATGGCCAGACCAGCGACCCACAGGCTGAGTGCGAGCGCTATGCAGAGCTGCTCGCCGCGTTCCCGCCCGACGTGATCTTTCACGGGATCGGGGAGAACGGGCATCTCGCCTTCAACGACCCGCCGGTGGCGGACTTTTCCGACCCCCGTGTTGTGAAGGTGGTGGCGATGGACGAGATCTGCCGCAACCAGCAGGTGCATGACGGCTGCTTCGCGCGGCTCGATGAGGTGCCGCGAAAGGCGCTCTCGCTGACCATTCCGGCGCTGACGGACGATCGGACCTGGCTTGTGGTGACGGTGCCCGGCCCCACCAAGGTGGAGGCGGTGCGCCGCGCGGTGCGGGACGAAATCTCCACCGCCTGTCCGGCCACCATCCTGCGGCAGCATCCGCACGCGGCGCTCTTTCTCGACAGGGAGGCGGCAAAGGGAATTCTCTGACAAGGCGAACATCAAAAGCGGCGTTTCAACCGAAAGGTTGGAACGCCGCTTTGCGTTGGAACGGGTTTGCGTTTTCAGCGCGCAAGGATCACGCAGTCATAGGGGAGCAGATTTTTTCCGTTCAGCCGGCCGAACAGGGTGCGCGCATCCGCGAATTCGGGCGGGATGACCAGGTTGACCTCGTAATTGGTACGGTTGACCGCCGCGAAAAAGCTATCCCCGTTGCAGTCGCGCAGGAAGGAGACCGCTTCGGGCGTGAAGGAGACCGCCGAGAAGCTGCCGGTCGAAAGCTGGGGGTAGTCGGTGCGGATCTTCCCGAGCGTCTGGAACACCTCGAGCAGCTCGTGATCCTCCCGTCCCCAGGGATAGCAGGTTCGGTTGAAGGGGTCCTTGTAGCCGTAGAGCCCGGCTTCGTCGCCGTAATAGAGGCAGGGGATGCCGGGCAGCATATATTGGATAACCGCGGCCAGCCGGAAGAGTTTTTTGCCCAGTTCGTACCGCTGCGGGCTGAGGGTGTTGTTCTGCCCCTGCCATTCGCGCCCATTCTGTCCGGCCGGCTGTCCGGCCAGCGCGGTAATGGCGCGCTCGACATCGTGGGTCGAGAGGGAATTCATCAGCACGTCGAGCACCGGCTTCGGGTAATGCTCCAGGATGGTTTGGATGGTGCCGTAAAGACGGCTGGCGTCACCGTCCCGCACCCAGGTGAGGATCGCGTCTTTAAAGGGGTAATTCATCACGCTGTCAAGCTGGCCGCCCAAAAAATACCGGCGGCGCACGCCGTAGGCAATCTTGGTGGTTGCATCCTCCCAGACTTCCCCGATCACCGCGGCCTGCGGGTCATAACTTTTGACGCAGGCGGAAATTTTATCGAGGAATTCGTCCGGAAGTTCGTCCGCCACATCGAGCCGGTAGCCGGAAATGCCGGCACGCAGCCATTTTTTGAGCACGCCGTGCTCCCCGCAGATGAATTCGCTGTAGCCGGGATCTTTCTCATTGAGATTCGGCAGTTCCTGAAAGCCCCACCAGGACTGGTACTCAGCAGGGTAGTTGATGAACTCGTACCAGGAACGGTAGCGGCTCTGCGGGTCGTTATAGGCGCCGCCGTTTCCATAGCGGCGCTCTTTGTTGAAATAGACGCTGTCGCTGCCGGTGTGGTTAAAGACCCCGTCGAGGATGATATGCATCCCCATCTGTTTCGCCTTGTGGCACAGCGCGGAAAGATCCGCTTCGGTGCCGAGCAGCGGGTCAATCTTTTCGTAGTCGGCAGTGTTGTAACGATGGTTTGAATGCGCTTCAAAGATCGGGTTCAGATAGATGGTGGTCACGCCGAGCCCCTTGAGGTAGGGGAGCTTTTCGGCGATGCCGCGCAGGTCGCCCCCAAAGTAATCGGAATTGGTGATCTTTCCGTTCTGGTCGGGCAGGTAGTCGGGCATCTCATACCAGTTTTCATGCATCCGGCGGTCGGCGGGCACACCATATTTCTCCGCCCCGGAACAGCAGAACCGGTCGGGAAAAATCTGATACATGACGCCCTTCTTGAGGAAATCCGGCGTCTGCATATTTTTGTCGTAAACGGTCAGCTGCCACATGTCGCTCCCCTGGGCGGAGAGCTTGCCGAACCCCTCGTGATCCCGGACAATCCGGGTGCAGCCGTTGACGCCTTCAACTTCAAAAAGATAAAAGTAGAGCTGCGGGTCGGGGGAATAAAAAATGCACCGATAGGCGATATTGACCCCATCGCTTTGCTCGAACTCCATTGGGATGCGTTCCGGGGTATCCCAGCGGTCGGCCTTGAACATGAGAAGCACCGGGTTTTCGAGCTGGTAGGTGATCGGCAGGTAGACACGGAAGGTCACGACCTCATCGGTGCGAACCGCTCCGAACGGGGATTTGCAGCGGCTGTCGCGGCTGTCAAACATACTCAAAATATCAACTCCAAAGGCAAGGAGCGTTTGTCGTGACATCTGTCTTGGCAGACGCTCCGGAATGCGCCGCGGGCGGGACTGCACATCCCGCCCGCGGCTTTTGCTCCTGTTTTATCATTTGCGCAGGTTCCAGATTTCGCGGCTGTAATCGTGGATCGAACGGTCGGCGCAGAAGAAGCCGGAAGCCGCGATATTCATGAGGCTCATCCGCTGCCAGCCTATGGCGTCGCGGTAACGGCGGGAGGCCTCCTGTTGGATGTCGCTGTAGGACGCGAAGTCGGCAAGCACCATATACGGGTCGTTGTAGCGCAGGGAATTGGCGATATCCGGGAACTGCTGTCCGTCAAGGCCGGAGAGCAGCAGGTCGATCGCCCGGCGCAGCGCGGGATTGCGGTTATAGTAATCGTTCGGATTGTAGCCGGCCGTCTTTATGTGGTTCACCTCAGGCGTGGTCATGCCAAAGATGAGGATGTTCTCGTCGCCGACATGCTCTTTAATTTCAACATTCGCGCCGTCGAGCGTTCCGAGGGTGATCGCGCCGTTTAACATCAGCTTCATGTTTCCGGTGCCGGATGCCTCGGTGCCCGCCAGCGAGATCTGCTCGGAAATTTCGGAAGCCGGCATCAGGATCTCCGAGATGGTGACGCTGTAATTCTCAAGAAACACGATCCGTAGCTTTTCACGGATGACGGGGTCGGCTTCGATGAGGTCGCGCAGAGTGCAGATGAATTTGATGATCTGCTTGGCGAGGAAATACCCGGGCGCCGCTTTCGCGCCGAAAATATAGGTTTTGGGGGCAAAGTCCGCATTGGGGTTTTCCTTGAGCCAGAGGTATTCGGTGAGAATGTGCAGCGCGTTCAGATGCTGGCGCTTATATTCGTGCAGACGCTTGACCTGCACGTCAAAGATCGAATTGCAGTTGACCGCCACACCGGAGGTTTCCAGCACATATTTGGCGAGCCGTTCCTTGTTTTCAAGCTTGACGGCCGCCAGCTTTTTCAGCAGGTTTTTATCGTCTGCAAACTTGCTGAACCGGTGCAGTTCGGACATGTTTTTGAGCCATCCGTCGCCGATGGTCTCATTGAGCAGGCTGGTCAGACCCGGGTTTGACTGGTAAAGCCAGCGCCGGGAGGCGATGCCGTTGGTCACGTTCTTAAACTTATACGGCGTAAGCAGATAGAAATCGTGGAAGACGCTGTCCTTGATGATCTGGCTGTGCAGGGCGGACACGCCGTTGACACTATGGGAAGCGATGACCGCCAGGTTCGCCATGCGCACCTGGAAATCATAGATCACCCGCATGCGGTCGATATCATACTGGTCATAGTGGTATTTTTCCCGCAGGTCGTCGCAGAAACGGCGGTCGATCTCCTGTACGATCTGGTAGATGCGCGGCAAAAGGTTGCGGAAGATGTCCTCTCCCCACTTCTCGAGCGCCTCGGACATGACCGTGTGGTTGGTGTAGGCAAAGGTGCGGGTCACGATGTCCCAGGAACGGTCCCAGTCGTAGCCGCAGTCGTCGAGCAGCACCCGCATCAACTCGGGAATGGCGAGGGTCGGATGGGTGTCGTTGATCTGAACGGCGTTCTTCTCGGCAAAGTTGTCGATGGTGCCGTAGAGGGTGATGTGGCGGCGCACGATGTCCGAAATCGAGGCCGCGACGAGGAAATACTGCTGTTTTAAACGCAGCATTTTGCCCTCGGTGTGGTTGTCGTTCGGGTAGAGCACTTTGGAGATGGCCTCGGCCGCGGCCGCGCCGCCGACCGCGTTCACATAGTCGCCGCGGTTGAAGCTCTCCATATCGAAGCCCGGGCTCTGGGCCTTCCAAAGCCGCAGGACGCCCACCCCGTCGCTCTCAAAGCCGGGGACGTACATATCGTGCGGAACGGCGTAGACCGTCTGATAATCGACATGATTGACCCAGTGGTGGCCGTTTTCCCAGCCCTCCTCAATCCGGCCGCCAAAGTGAACCGGAACGGTGCGGTCGGGCTTCACCTTGAGCCAGACGCTGCCGCCGGGCAGCCAGTAATCGGGGGTTTCGGTCTGCCAGCCGTCGATGATCCGCTGCTTGAAGATACCGTATTCATAGAGGATCGAATACCCCATGGCGGGCAGCTCCAGCGTGGCCATCGCGTCGAGGTAGCAGGCCGCGAGCCGGCCGAGACCGCCGTTGCCGAGTCCCGCGTCCGGTTCGAGCGCGTACATCCGGTCAATATCGATGTCGAGTTCGTCGAGCGCCTTGGTCATGGCGTCCTGGATATCGAGGTTATAGAGGCTGTTTTTGAGCGAACGCCCCATGAGAAATTCCATGCTCATGTAATAGACTTTCTTTTCCGCGCGGGCGTTGTAATGCGCGGAGAAGATTTTGAGTTTTTCCGCGAGAATTTCGCGCACCACACGGCAGCAGGCCTCGTAATAAGCCTCGTCGGAAGCGTGCTCCGGGTCGATGAGCATATCGCTTTTGATCGTGTCGAGGATCAGGTTCTTGAGGACCTCGGTGCTGTAATGCTTATTTGTATCCATCAGACTGTCGTCTCCTAATCATACAGATTGCCGGTTTTCCGGCGTGCAGGTAAATAGAAATGTTCCATTTTATTATACCCGATCGGCTGCTTGCATGCAAGTTTTCCGGCAAATATTACCGCGGCATGACAAAGCGCCTGCTTTGGGTGGAAAATTTGGACAGGCCCCTTTCACAGGCGCGAAAAATGTATTATAATGATATCAATGTTGAAATGAATTTTTACTCATTGGAGGAGTCGATACCATGAATGCAGCAAACCGGGTCCGCGTGCTCATCAATGGGGTGCATTATACCATTGCCACAGTCGAACCGGAAGAATATGTACAGAATCTCGCGCAGGAGCTGGATGAGCAGATCAAAGCGATCCTCGAAAAGAATCCGACCATCTCATTCAACGATGTGATGGTCCTGTGCGCCATCAATTATATGGACGCCTACAAGCGCAGCGAGGAAAATGCCGACCGGATGCGCTCTCAGATCACCGAATATCTGGAAGACGCAGCAAAGGCGCGCATCGAGCTCGACGAGGTCAAGCGGGAGAACGCCCATCTGCGCCGCCAGCTTGACGGCCAGGAGCTGAAGGGCCAGATAAAGGATATGAAAGTTTGATGCCGGTGAACCAGCCTGAAATCCTGGCGCCCGCGGGCGGCCCACAGGCGCTTGCGGCGGCGGTGCTCTGCGGCGCGGATTCGGTCTATCTTGGAGCCGGCGCGTTCAACGCCCGCCGCAACGCGGAAAATTTTACAATGGAAAATCTGGCGGAAACGGTCCGTTACTGCCACATCCGGGGTGTCAGGGTTTACCTGACGCTCAATATTGTTTTACTCGAAAACGAGATCCCGCGGTTCCTCGCGGCGGCGCAGGCGGCCTGTGAGGCCGGGGTAGACGCGGTGATCGTGCAGGATTTGGGCGCGGCTAGGCTTTTGCAGAGACATTGCCCGGCGCTGCGGATGCATGCCTCCACCCAGATGGCTGTGCACAATCCCGACGGCGTCCGCATGCTCGAGGACCTTGGCTTTCGGCGTGTGGTACTTGCGCGCGAGTGTTCCAAAGACGAGATTGCCCGAATTGCCGCCGCCACGCCGCTCGAAATCGAGCTGTTTGTGCACGGCGCACTGTGCATGTGTGTGTCCGGCCAGTGCTACATGTCCTCGGTGCTCGGCCAGCGCAGCGGGAACCGCGGACTCTGTGCCCAGCCGTGCAGGCTGGCGTTTTCCTCGTCCGCGCGGGAATATGCGCTCTCTCTGAAGGACATGAGCCTCATCTCCCGCATGGACGAAGTGCGGGCGCTTGGGGTGCATTCGCTCAAGATTGAAGGCCGCATGAAGCGGCCGGAGTATGTTGCCGCGGCCGTGACCGCCTGCCGGTCGGCGCTGGCAGGGGAAGCGGTCGATCTCAATGCTTTACAAGCGGTATTTTCCAGGGGCGGATTTACGGATGGTTATTTTACCGGCAAGCGTACCATTGATATGTTCGGGGTGCGCGGCAAGGAGGACGTCACCGCCGCCGCGGGGGTCCTAAAGCAGCTCGAGAATCGCTATACCGACCCGCGCAAGCAGGTGCAGAAGGTTGGCGTGGAGTTTGCTTTTGCGATGAAACCCGGCCAGAAGGCGTTCCTGTCCGCTTACGATTGTGACGGGAACAGCGTGTGTACCGAAGGCCCGGTGCCGGAAAATGCCGTCAATAAGCCGACTGACGAGGCCCGCGTGAAAGCGAGCCTTGAAAAGACCGGAGGCACGCCCTATCATGTAGAAAATGTCCGGTGCTCCATTTCGCCGGGGCTGATGCTGCCCGCGTCAGCGCTCAACGCGATGCGCCGTGAGTCCCTTACGCAGCTTGATGAAACCCGCGGAACTTTGCGCCCGATCCCGTGGCAAGCCGCCGGGCGCGAAGCGCCCGCGCCGCGTATAAGTGCGCGGCGGCCTGCGCTGCGGGCGCGGCTTGCCGCGATGGCGCAGCTGACCCCGTCCATCCGAAAACGCGCGGCGCTCATCACTCTGCCGGCGCCGGAACTGCTCAAGCTCTGCGAAAGCGGCGCGGAGGACTGCATGGACCGTCTCTGCGCGGGCGTGCCGCGCATCCAGTTTTCCGGGCAGGAGGAGACGAAAGCGCAGCTCGCAAAACTGTGGGAATACGGCGTGCGGCATGCCGAGGTGGGGAATCTCGGCGCAATCGGGCTTGTGTCCGGTATGGGATTTGCGCTGCATGGAGAAGCTTTCCTCAACGCGGCCAATTCCGAAGCTGTGCAGGCGCTCGCTGGGATGGGGCTCCGTGACCTGACCCTTTCCTTTGAACTGAGCCTTGCGGCGGCAAAACATCTTCCGGAGGAGATCCCCTGTGGGGTTGCGGCCTATGGATTCCTGCCGCTGATGACGGTGCGCAACTGCCCGGTGCGGCTTTCCGCCGGGTGTGCCCGCTGCAAAAAGGGGGAAGCTGCGCTCACCGACCGCAAAGGCAACAAATTGCGGACAACCTGCGCCTATGGGTGCAGTGAAATTCTCAATCCGGTGCCACTTTATATGGGAGACCGGCTGGAGGAACTTTCCGGGTTCGATTTCGTCTCTTTACAGTTTACGGTCGAAAGCCCGGAAGAATGCGAACAGATTTTTCTGGACTATGAAAATGGGGGTGAACCGCGCGGAGCGTTCACCCGCGGGCTGCTCTATAAAACGATCCTGTAGGAGGGCATTATGCTGAAAATGAAACGCCTGCGTCCGTCGGCGCAGATCCCGAAGAATGCCACACCCGGAAGCGCCGGGTACGACCTCTGCGCCGATCTTGACGCGCCGGTGGAGATCCCCGCGGGCAGGACGGTCAAAATCCCGACCGGTCTTGCGATGGCGGTGGAACCTGGCTATGCGGGTTTTGTGTTTGCACGCAGCGGGCTGGGGATCAAGCATGGGATTGTGCCGGCCAACTGTGTCGGCGTGATCGACAGCGACTACCGCGGAGAGGTGATCGTGGGGCTGCACAACCAGTCACAGGAGGCCTTCACGGTGAACCCGGGAGACCGGGTCGCCCAGCTGGTGCTCCTGCCGGTTTTTACTCCCGGGATCGAGGTCTGTGAAGAATTGGACGAGACCGGCCGCGGAGCGGGCGGTTTTGGTTCGACCGGGCGATAAGCCGGGAGAAGCGATACACGCCGGCGGACGGACAGGGAGGAATGACAGCAATGCGAAGGGCGCTGATAGGAATTTTTTATACTGTGGCGGCGGTGATCGTGGGCGCGCTGGCCGCGGCGATCGCGGCGAACGTGCCGTTTCTCAGCTGGCTGGCCTTTGGCAAGAGCATCGGCCTGCCGGTGGACACCCCGATGGTGCTCGATCTATCGGTTGTGAAGGTCGCATTCGGATTCGAGGTCGGTGTGACGGTCGCGCATATCCTGGCGTTCATTGGGGCATTTTTCGGATATAAATATACGATAAAGGCGATGCATCTGAATGGAAAACACGAAGGTGAAGAATAGGCGGGTGGTGCTGGCTTCCCAGTCCCCGCGCAGGCAGGAACTTTTGAAGTTCCTGTTCGAGGATTTTGAAGTCCGGGTATCAGACGCGGACGAAAGCCTGCCGGACGCAACTCCGCCCGCCAAGGCGGTCGAAACGCTCGCTTTGCGCAAGGCGCGGGCAGTGGCGGCGGACTGTCCGGGCGCGCTGGTGATTGGCTCGGATACGGTGGTGGCGATCGATGGGCTGATCCTGGGCAAGCCGGATGATCCCGAAGAGGCCGCCGCGATGCTTCGCAGGCTCTCCGGGCGGGTACATGAAGTTTACACCGGCGCGGCGCTTTGCCTTGGCGGACGGGAAACAGTGTTCCATGTCTGTACCGGCGTGGAATTCTGCCCGCTCAGCGACGCGGAGATCGCCTGGTATCTCTCAACCGGCGAGCCGTTCGACAAAGCGGGCTCCTATGGCATCCAGGGGTATGGCGCGCGGTATATCAAAGGCGTTCGCGGGGATTATTTCACCGTGATGGGGCTGCCGGTCAACCGCCTATATGCAGAAATTGGGGAATTCGCCAAAGAATACTTGACCGAAAAATGAAGAATATTAACATTTACCCTGTTGTGCATTTTGGCGGGAACAGGTATAATATGTAGGATAATGAAAGCGCAACGCTGTTTTTGTAAAAGTATAAGGGGGAACCGGGTATGTTTTCGAAAGACATTGGAATAGATTTGGGCACCGCAAACACCCTCATCTTTATGAAGGGAAAAGGAATCATCATGCGGGAGCCCTCGGTCGTGGCGGTTGATACCCGCAACGACACCATGCTGTACGCGGGCAATCAGGCAAAGGAAGTCATCGGGCGCACACCGGGCAGTATTGTGGCGGTCCGGCCCTTGAAAGACGGCGTTATCGCCGATTTCGACGTCACTGCCTCGATGCTCCAGTATTTCATCAAGCGGGCGCTCAACAACTCGATCCTGGCGCGCCCGCGGGTGATCATCTGCATCCCCTCCGGCGTCACGGCGGTCGAGCGCCGCGCGGTCAAGGAGGCCTCCTTCAAAGCCGGCGCGAAACACGTTTCAATCATCGAGGAACCCATGGCGGCCGCGATCGGCGCGCAGCTTCCTGTGGCGGAGGCCACGGGAAGCATGGTGGTCGACATCGGCGGCGGCACCAGCGAGGTCGCGGTGATTTCGCTCGGCGGCATTGTGGCGGCGCGTTCGGTGCGCGTGGGAGGCGATGAGCTGGACGCTTCGATCATCCAGTATATCAAACGCAAATACAACCTCCTCATCGGTGAACGCACCGCCGAGGACATCAAGATCGGAATCGGTTCGGCTTATCCGCTCGAGGAGGAAGCCACCATGGACATCAAGGGCCGCGATCTGATGGACGGCCTGCCCAAGAACATTCAGATCACTTCGGAGGAGATCCGCGAGGCGCTTGCCGACCCGCTTTCGATGGTGCTCGACGCGATCCGCACCACGCTTGAAAAAACCCCGCCGGAACTTTCCGCGGACATTATCGACCACGGCATCACCCTCACCGGCGGCGGCGCCCTGCTGCGCGGGCTCGATTCGCTCATCGAGCGGGAAACGGGCATGCCGGTACATATTGCGGAAAACCCGCTCGACTGCGTCGCAATGGGCACCGGCAAGGTGCTTGACGACATCGATAATCTGCGCAAGCTGCTTGCAGACGACGACAAAAGTTACTAATCCGAACATGTTGCGGCGCCCGTTCAATCTGTGAAACAAGGAGGATTGGACGGGCGGCCTTTCATTCTGACCAATCCGTGGATTTTGCCGGAAGAGGAGTGGCCTTTTGGGAGACTTTTTTAGAAGCGCAAAATTTAAAATACTTGCCGGTGTGTTCATCGTGCTGCTCGCCTTCATGCTGCGGGCCGCGTGGACCGGCGGCCTTTCCCCGATCATCTCCTCGGCGGTCGGGTTTGTTGTCACGCCGCTGCAGAGGGTTTCGGCTTCGATTTCCGATACGGTGCGCGGCTACTTTGAACGCTATACCAGAGCGGACGAGATCGCGCTGGAGAATGAGCAACTGCACGCGGAGGTGAATGAGCTGCGCCGCCAGCTGGTTGATTACGAGCAGTCGAAGAAGGAAAACGAGATGCTCAAGCAGTTTCTTGACCTCAAGGAACAGAACCCTGACTTCGTCCTGGAGCCGGCCTCGGTGGTCGCGCGCGACCCGAACGACCGATTCTATTCCTTCACGATCGACAAGGGCTCGCTGAACGGCGTGAGCCTGCACGACCCGGTGGTTTCAGCCGACGGGCTGGTCGGGCGGGTCAAGGAGGTCGGCCTCAACTATTCAAAGGTGCTCACAATCCTGGATGTCGCGGTCGATGCGGGCGCTTATGATGTGCGCACCCGTGATATCGGCATCATCGGCGGCTCGATCGACCTGGTGGACAAGGGATACTGCAAAATGAGCTACCTGCCGCGGGAAAGCGGAGCGGCGGCGGGGGATCTTGTGGTGACGACCGGCGGCGGCATCTTCCCGAAGGACCTTGTGATCGGCAGGATCACCCGCATCGCGGACGAGGCCGGCGGCATTTCGCTCTACGCGGAAATCGAACCGGCTGCCGATATCCCAAACCTCACCGACGTGATGATCATCAAGGCGTACGACGGGCAGGAGGAACAGCCGGATGAATAACAAGGCCCGAATCCACATAGAAAAATACATTTCGTATATTATTGCGATGATATTGCTTTTTGTTTTGCAAACAACGCCCGGATTCCTCGCGATTTTCGGCGTCAAGCCAAATTTTGTCGTCCCCGCGGCGGTCTGTATCGCGATGATGGAGGATGAATTCATCGGCGGGCTGTATGGCGCGTTCGCCGGGGTACTGTGCGATTTGGGCGGATTTACGCTGTTCGGCTTCAACGCCATCCTCATCATGGCCGGCTGTGTGGCTGTGGGGCTGCTTTCGATCTACCTTCTGCGGATGAGCGCCATCAACTTTGTCCTTTTGGTCGCTGGGGTGCTGCTCGCGCGCGGGCTGCTCGATTACCTGCTCAATTTTTACATGTGGGGATATGAAGGAGTCTGGCGGGTGCTCTGCTACCGCATCCTGCCCGGCGTCATCTATTCGGCGGCCGCCGCGCCGCTTTGTTACTGGCTTTTTACCCGGATGCGCGGTTATTTTGAAGCGCGCATCCAGTCCTGATATTTTGGAGATTACCGCATGAAAAAACATTCCCAGACGGTACGCATGATAATCCTCGGCGCGGCGTTTGTGCTGGTGCTGCTGCTTTACTGCCTGCGGCTGATGCAGATGCAGGTGGTCGAAGGGGAGGACAGCGAAGCGCTGCTTGAACGCGGCTGGTCCTCCACCCAGGTCATCAAGGCGGCGCGCGGCGAAATCCTCGACCGCAACGGCCGCCCGCTTGCCATGAACGCGATTGGCCGCGACGTGGTGATCAACCGCGCGTTTTTGGAGCCGAAGGACACCAATGCCGTGATCCTGCGGCTCATCCGGATTATGGAGGAAGCGGATGAGGACTGGATCGACAACCTCCCCATCACCGAGGAAGCGCCTTTCCGTTTCAAGGATCAGCAGACCTATGCCACCGAGATCGCACGTCTCAAGAACGCTTTCGACCTGGGACAGTTCGCCACGGTGGACGACGTGATCTATCACCTGAAGAAAACCTACAATCTGGAGACCTATGGCGATCCGGAAAATCCGCAGCATTACACCGACGAGGAATTTCGCAAGATTGCGGGTGTCCGTTACGAGATGACCCAGCGGGGATTCTCGATGTCGGTGCCGTACACCTTTGCAACCGACATCAAAATCGAAACGGTCCCGAAGATCAAGGAGCGCAGCTTTGAGATCCCGGGCGTGGACGTGGTGGAAAGCCCGATCCGCCAGTATGTAAGCGGCGATATCGCGCCGCACATCATAGGCAGCGTCGGCCCGATCTATAAAGAAGTATGGGACGGCATGAAAAAGGAAACGGTGGACGGCCAGGTCTATGCCACCAGGGAGGGCCGCACCTATCAGATGAACGATGTGATGGGCAAGGACGGCGCTGAGCTTGCGTTTGAGCAGTACCTCAAGGGGGTCGACGGCGAACGCAAGATCGTGCAGAATTCCCGCGGCGACGTGATCGATATTGTCGAAGAGGAGGCGCAGGTTCCGGGCAGCACGGTTGTGCTCACCATCGACAGCCAGCTGCAAAAGGTTGCGCAGGATTCCCTCGCCAGCAATATCAAACGCCTCAACGAGACAAAAGAGGAAGGCAAGGGCAAAGAAGCGCAGGCCGGCGCTGTGGCGGTGGTCGAATGCGAAACCGGCGAGATCCTCGCGCTGGCCACCCACCCCTCTTACAGTCTTGTGAATTTCCAGCGGGATTATGAGCAGATCGTATCCCAGCCCAACCAGCCGCTTTTCAACCGTGCGCTCAGCGCCGCCTATACACCCGGCTCGTCCTTCAAGCCCGCGGTTTCGCTGGCGGCCCTTGCGAGCGGCACCATCACCCCGTCGACCCGATTCAACTGCACCCATGTCTACAACCGTTTCGCGCCGGGCTACACCCCCTACTGCGAATCGATGCACGGACAGATCGACGTGGTGCGGGCAATCCAGGGCTCCTGCAACATCTTTTATTATGAAACCGCCTATTATATGGGTATCGAGACGCTGGACGAATACGCCGCGCGGCTGGGCTTTGGGGTGCCGACCGGCATCGAGCTGCCCGAAAATATCGGGCAGGTGGCTTCTCCTGAGGTCAAAGCGAAATCCCCGGCTTATGCGAACGATCCGACTTGGTGGCCGGGTGATGTGATTCAGGCCGGTATCGGCCAGCAGGCAACAACGGTTTCACCGCTGCAGCTGGCCAATTATACCGCCGCGCTTGCCAACAACGGCAAGCGGATGAAGGCGACCATTTTGAAGTCCGTGCGCTCCTATTCGTTCGACGAGACGATCTATGAGCACACCGCCGAAATCGCGGAGGAGATCGACGCGCCGGAAGCATTTGCGACCGTCCGGCAGGGGATGGTCGCGGCGTCCGGTGTGGGCGGCACTGCGAGCGGTACTTTTGCGAACTATCCGATCCAGGTCGCGTCCAAGACCGGCACGCCGGAACGCGGAGATGGACTGTTCAACTCGGTATTTATTGCCTACGCGCCGGCCAACGATCCGAAAATCGCGGTTGCGGTGGTGGTTGAAAAGGGCTGGGAAGGCTTCCAGGTCGCGCCGGTGGCACGGGATATTTTTGATGCATATTTCTTCTCACAGAACAGCAAGTCGTCGGCGGAAGCGGATTACGGCGTGCTGCTGTCCTGATTTTATAAGGAGGGCCCTATGGCACAGGTGATACTGGTGACCGCCGGACGCGGCGGCGTTGGAAAATCCACAGTGACCGCGCTTCTGGGCGGCGCGCTTGCGCGCGCCGGGAAAAGCGTGCTGCTGATCGAAGCTTCGCACCGTTCGCTCGACGTGATGTTCGATGTGGCGGACAAGGTGCTTTTTGATCTTTCGGATATTCTGGAGGGCAGGTGCGAGGTAGCTGAGGCGATGCTCCAGGTCGGCGCGACAGAACGGCTGCAACTCATCTGCGCGCCGATGGAACCGTTTGATGAGATCCCGCTGGCGGTTTGTGAGGAGCTGATGCGGGCGCTTGATACGCATTTTGATTTTATCCTGGTTGAAGCGGACGGACATGACCGGGAGCTGCTGATCGTGCTGACGGCGGTGATCGACCGCGCGATCATTGTGGCCACGGCAGATCCGGTGAGCGCCAGGGACGGGCGCTCGGTATCGGATCTGCTGGCCGCGGCGGGCGTGATAGATATCCGGCTGTGCGTCAATATGCTGCCGGGCGATTTTCTCAAACGGCGGACAATCCCGGATCTGGACTGGCTGATCGATCAGATCTGCGCACAGCTCATTGCAGTGATCCCTTACGATAAATCGATGGCCGTGTTGCATGGTCTGTCACAATCGATCAATTTGTCCAATATATCCAAAATGGTATTTGATAATTTTGCACAAAGAATTCTTGGAAACTATATTGATTTATTGATCCAATAAGTGCTATAATATAATATGTAATTTTGTCTGGAATTTCGTGGAAAGGGACTCCGTTTCTGTGGCTTTCGTGGATCCGCGGCAAAATACTTGATTTTTTCCCAAGGTTTGGATAATATAGAGGAGGCAACGCCCATGAACATCGCACTGATCGCACACGACTCCAAAAAGGAGCTGATGGTGCAGTTTTGCATCGCCTATTGCGGCGTCTTCAGCCGCCATAGCCTTTGCGCCACCGGCACCACCGGAAAGATGGTGGCGGAGGCAACCGGACTGGAAGTGTTCCGTTTCCTCGGCGGATCGCAGGGCGGCGACCAGCAGATTGCGGCGCGTATCGCCTGCAATGAGATCGACCTGCTGCTCTATTTCCGGGACCCGATCCGGGCTAATCCCGGCGAACCGGATGACGCGGGGCTGCTGCGCCTTTGTGATGTACACAACATTCCGGTCGCGACCAACATCGCCACTGCTGAAGCGCTTATCCATGCGCTGGAGCGCGGCGACCTCGACTGGCGCAACATTGTAAATCCAAAGCGTTGACCCGTTTTTGATAAAGAGGAAAGGCGTCGATGCGGGAACAGTACCAACAGCATGCGGACAGAGAAGCCGGACCTGGCTGAGAGCCGGCATACGCGGGATGCTTTTGGGAAGGACACCTGCATAGCCTGCCGTGAGAACGGCACGTAAAGCCTGCGTTAAAGGCCTTGAGTGGGATGCGTTCAAAGCATCCAACAAGGGTGGCACCGCGTGGAAAAAACCTCGTCCCTTTGCAATGGCAGAGCTTTGCATCGAGACGGGGATTTTTGTTTTTTCTGCGGCCCCATAGGCAGGCGCCTTCCAGCGTACCATCCGGTGGGAATTTGCTTGGGGGTGAAAAGATTGGACAGGCTCACAAAGGACCTGCTTTCGCTGGCAGCTGTGAGCGCGGTGGTTTTTTATGGGCCGTGGATTGCGGCCAGGACGGCGGAGGGATTTTCGTACAGCTTTCTGTTTCCCATTTTCCATGCGGGGAACGTGCTGTTCGGGTATCCTATCTTCTGCCTCGTTGCCGGGATGCTCTGCAGCGGGCGGCACGGGTTTTCCTGGCTGCGGGCGCTTCTGCCCGCGCTTGTTTCGCTTCGTTTCTGGGAGATGTTCCCGCTTTATGCCTTGGCGGGGTTGCTGGGCGCCTGGATCGGCGGCAGGGGGCGTAAAAAAGGCCCCTGATACATTTAATTCCCGTTTCAAACAACATTTCAGATATAGGAGGAACCTTCATGGCATTACTCACAAGCGCCCCGCGCGGAACGCAGGACGTTATTCCGGCGCAGAGCCGGAAATGGCAGTATATCGAACAGACCGCGCTGGAAGTTGGCAGGCTGTTCGGCTTTTCGGAGATCCGCTTCCCGACCTTTGAGCACACCGAACTCTTCAACCGTTCGGTGGGCGATACGACCGACGTCGTCCAGAAGGAGATGTACACCTTCAATGACAAAGGCGGCCGTTCGATCACCCTGCGTCCGGAAGGCACCGCGGGTGTGATGCGCGCCGTGCTGCAAAACGGCCTGCTCAATGACGGCATCCCGCTCAAGGTGAGCTACCTGACCAGCTGCTTTCGGTATGAGAAACCGCAGGCGGGACGGCTGCGCGAATTTCACCAGTTTGGCGTGGAGATGGTCGGCTCCGCGAACGCCGCCGCCGACGCACAGGTCATTGGTGTGGCCAAAGCGATCTTTGACAAGCTCGGAATAAAGGATCTGCGGCTCGAGCTCAACTCGATCGGCTGTCCGGAATGCCGCGCGAAATACCACGCGGCGCTCAAGGACTACTTTACCGCGCATATCGATGAGCTCTGCGAAACCTGCCGCGGCCGGCTAGACAAGAATCCGATGCGCATCCTAGACTGCAAAAGCCCGGTTTGCGCGGAGATTGCGAAGGGCGCTCCAGTCGTGCTCGATTATATCTGTGACGATTGCCGTACGCACTTTGAAACACTCAAGGGCAATCTCGACGCAACGGGTATTTCCTACCAGGTGAACCCGACTATCGTGCGCGGGCTTGACTATTACACCCGTACGGTGTTTGAATTTGTCGCGACCGGCATCGGCGCGCAGGGAACCGTCTGCGGAGGCGGTCGGTACGACGGACTGATCGAGCTGCTCGGCGGCGCGTCCACCCCTTCGGTTGGATTTGCGATGGGGCTGGAACGGCTGCTGCTCGTGATGGAACAGCAGGGGTGCGCCTTCCCGGATGCCAAGCCCTGCATGCTTTATATCGGCAGCATGGGAGAACCCGCTTCCCGGAAAGCGGCGGAGCTCTGCACCGCGCTGCGCGAGGAGGGCTTTTACGTCGACTGCGACACCGTGGGGCGCAGTATCAAGGCGCAGATGAAATACGCGGATAAGCTGCATGCAAAGTTTAGCTGTATCATCGGCGACAATGAGCTTGCCGAGGGCAGCGTGAAAATCAAGCGGATGGACAGCGGAGAAAGTGAAACAGTCTTTCTCGACCCGAACGATCTGACTCGTTACATCTACGGCGAAACACTGAGCGACCTGAATGAATTCACCGACGGCACCATGGGTTCCGTTTTGCGCTACTGAGTGCAAGCGCTGTCCGATGCTGGGGATTGAAGGACAAACCGATTGAAAAATGCGCGTTGGGAGCGCAAAACGTCGGCTTCAGCCCTGAGCTGACCGTGTGTTGGGAGCGTTTGCGGCGCGAGTTTTGGCAAGGCGTCCGCCGGGATTTCGCAAGGGGTCGGCTAGTCCCCTTGCGCGAACTTTTAGTTACTTTTCGTTCGCCCGAAAAGTAACCCGTGGAGCGCGGCGCACCGCGCCGGTCAGGCCGCAATACAATCTAAATTTACAGAAAAGGGAGACTATAAAAAAATGGATACCATGCAGGGACTTAAACGAACCAAATACTGCGGACAGTTCACCGCGGACGATATCGGCAAAGAAGTGGTAGCCTGCGGGTGGGTGCAGAAAACCCGTGATCTTGGCAACCTCATTTTCATCGATCTGCGGGATCGAAGCGGTATTGTGCAGCTCGCCTTTGATGACGGCACCGCCCGCGATGTACACGAAAAAGCCGCTTCGGCGCGCGCGGAATACGTGCTGATGGTGAAAGGCGTGGTGCGCCGCCGCGAATCGGTGAACCATGAAATCCCCACTGGTGAAATTGAAATCTATGCAGGAGATCTGCGGGTGCTCGCCAAGGCGCAGACCCCGCCGTTTGAGATCACTGACCACACCAACGTCAAAGAGGAGCTGCGGCTCAAATACCGCTACCTCGACCTGCGGCGCGGCGAGATGCAGGACGCTTTGATGATGCGCCACAAGATCGTCAAGATCGCCCGCGACTATTATGATGAGAACGGCTTCCTTGAGATCGAAACCCCAATGCTCATCAAGTCCACGCCGGAAGGCGCGCGCGACTATCTGGTGCCCTCCCGCGTGAAACCGGGCTGTTTTTATGCGCTGCCGCAGTCGCCCCAGCAGTACAAGCAGCTGCTGATGCTTTCCGGCTACGACCGCTATATGCAGATCGCGCGGTGCTTCCGTGACGAGGACCTGCGCGCTGACCGCCAGCCGGAGTTCACCCAGATCGATATGGAGATGTCCTTTGTCGAAGAAGAGGACGTTATGGCCATCAACGAGGGTTTCATGGCCCGCGTTTTCCAGGACGTGCTGGGTATCGAGGTGCAGACGCCGTTTTTGCGGATGCCTTACCAGGAAGCGATGGACCGTTTCGGCTCGGATAAGCCGGACACCCGCTTCGGACTGGAACTCTGCGACCTGTCGGATCTGCTCGCGAACTGTGAATTCAAGGTGTTCAAAGGCGCGTTGGAGGCGGGCGGCAGCGTGCGCGCCATCAACGTGAAGGGCGCGGCGGCAAACCTCTCCCGCAAAGAGATCGACAAACTTACCGATTTTGTCAAAACTTACAGGGCCAAGGGTCTTGCCTTTACCCGGCTGACTGCGGACGCGGAATCCTCCTCATATGAAAAATTTCTCACCGAGGACGAGAAAAACGCCATCCGCGCGCGCATGGGAGCCCAGACCGGCGACGTGATCCTGGTGGTGGCAGACGGCAGCAGCCAGGTCGTTTATGACAGCCTGGGCGCGCTGCGCTGTGAACTGGCACGCCGGCTCGATCTGATCCAAAAGGACACTTTCAACTTCCTGTGGGTCACCAAATTCCCGCTTTTCGAATACAGCGAAGAGGAGGACCGGCTGGTCGCCAAGCACCATCCATTTACCCACCCGGCGCTCGAGGACCTCGACAAACTCGAAAGCGACCCGGCCCACTGCAACGCCCGCGCCTACGATATGGTCCTCAACGGCTGCGAAGTCGGCGGCGGTTCGATCCGTATCAACAATCCGGAGCTGCAGGATCGGATGTTCAAGGCGCTTGGATTCACCGAGGAGCGCGCGCACGCGCAGTTTGGCTATCTGATCGACGCGTTCAAGTACGGCGCGCCGCCGCATGGCGGCATGGCCTATGGCCTTGACCGTTTGGTGATGCTGATGCTCCAGAAGGATTCGATCCGCGATGTGATCGCCTTCCCGAAGGTGCAGAATGCGAGCGAACTGATGACTCAGTGCCCGGCTGAGGTGGACGAGCAGGCCCTCAAAGAGCTTTCGCTCAAGCTCGACATCCAGAAAGAAGAATAAACCCGAAGTATTTTGCAGGGGAAACTTCATCCGGAAGTTTCCCCTGTTTTGGAGGAAGCAGATGAAAGAACGCAATTTTCCGCAGGCGCAGATCACCCGAAAAGGCCAGAACGCCCTGGAAGGCGGGCATCCGTGGGTATATGACACGGAGGTCGCAAAGCTTTCCGGCCCGTATGAAAACGGCGGGCTTGTCGATGTGGTAAGCGACAAGGGCCGGTATCTGGGCACCGGGCTGCTCAGCGAAAAATCTAAGATCCGCATCCGGCTCATCTCCCGCAACGCGAACGACCGTTTTGACGAGGCCTTCTGGGAGCGCCGGTTCCATTATGCATGGGAATACCGCAAGGCGGTCATGGGGGAACAGGATCTCTCCTGCTGCCGGGTGATCTTTGGGGAAGCGGACCAGTTCCCTGGCCTCACCGTCGATCGGTTCGGGGATGTGCTGGTCACCCAGACCCTTTCGCTCGGCATCGAGCGGCTGAAACCGGTGCTGCTTCCCGCCCTTTACCGGGTGCTCACAGCGGACGGGCAGGCGGTGCGCGGCATCTATGAGCGCAACGATGTGGCGATCCGGGAGCTTGAAGGGCTGGAGCAGAGCAAGGGCTGGTACCCGCTGCCCGGCGTGACGCCCCCGGAAAACACCGAAACGATCATCACCGAGAATGGAATCGAATACCTGGTGGACTTCGAGAACGGACAAAAGACCGGTTTTTTCCTTGACCAGAAATATAACCGGCAGGCGGTGGCAAAGCTTGCGAAAGACAAACGGGTGCTCGACTGCTTCACCCACACCGGATCGTTTGCCCTGAACGCCGCGAAAGGCGGCGCGGGACATGTCACGGCGGTGGACATCTCGGAAGCGGCGGTAGCGCTCGCGCGGGAAAACGCGAAGCGAAACGGCCTTGACGGCCTTATGGACTTTCAGGCGGCGAACGTGTTCGACCTGCTGCCCACGCTGGAAAACGGTCCGGAGCGGTACGACTTCATCATCCTCGACCCGCCCGCCTTCACCAAAAGCCGCAAAACGGTCGAGTCCGCGTCGCGCGGCTACAAGGAGATCAACCTGCGCGCCATGAAACTGCTGCCGCGCGGCGGATATCTGGCCACCTGTTCCTGTTCGCACTTCATGACCGACGAGCTGTTTCGGAAGATGCTGCACGCCGCGGCGCGCGACGCGGCGGTGCAGCTGCGGCAGATCGAAGCGCGCCAGCAGGCTCCCGACCATCCGATCCTCTGGAATGTGCCGGAGACCGACTACCTGAAATTCTACCTGTTCCAGGTGGTCTGACGGCGCAGAAGCGGGATGCCTGTCCCGCTTTTTGCATGTGGGTGGTTTCATTCGTAAGCAGTATTTGCGGAAAGGAGAATCTTCCGTTATGAAAAAAACATTTGCAGCGCTTCTATGTGCCCTGCTTCTGCTCGTGGGCTGCCAGTCCCAGGCCGGAGTGCCGGATACCTCCGGTTCCCCCGCGCCGCCGGTCTCCGCCGCTTCGTCCGCAGCCGAACCCGCCGCCTCCGGGGCGGCAGAGGATTCGGACCCCGGCCTGCAGGTGCCCGAACCGGCGGCCTCTGTGCCGGAGACTGAAAAGTCGCTCACAGCGACGGACTGCGCGCCGCGTTTTGTGCCGGACGGCTGGCAGGTCTTTGTGGTGCGCCTTGCGGTCTATGACCAAGCGGACCGCAAGGAGATCGGCTATAACGGGCTGGCACTCGCTGTTCCGGCAGGCTGGACGAACGGCTCGGAGCCGGACGAAAACGGTATGACCAGCTCGATCAGCTTTTCGGATGAAAACGGCAGGAAGATGCTCGATATCTTCGGCGGGCGGAATATGGAAGGGGAGGGCTTCCCGGACGAAAAGAACATCAGCGATTCGCCCGAAATGACCCCGCGCACCGACCTTGTGATCGATAGCCGCCCGGCCGCGGCATATATTGGGGAACCGTCCGTGATGGATGGCGGCGGACCGGAAATCCGGGTCACGGTGCCGCGCGTCTACGAGATCCTTTCGGGCGATTACCGGATTGGAATGAATGCCTATCCGGACGAAAACGACCTGGCGGCGCAGAGCGCGGTGCTGGAGCAGATCCTCGCAAGCGCCGCGGTCACGCCCGGAAATTTTGAAAAAACGTGATTTGGGTTTTGAGCATACGAGAGAATGAAAGAGAAAACAGGTGAAAACGGGAGTATCCATTTTGTAAATTAAATTTTTCTGAAAAAAGTGTTGACATGCCGTGCCCGGCAGGTTATAATACAAACTGTCGTCTAATGGAATTAGAACAATACTGAAGAAATTTGGAGGAAACGGTATGTCTACTACAATGCCTAAAGCAGCCGAAATTACCCGCAAGTGGTATATTCTCGACGCTGCTGGAAAACCGCTTGGACGTACGGCGGCCACCGCTGCCAACATCCTGCGCGGCAAACATAAGCCCGACTTCGCCCCGAATGTTGACTGCGGTGATCACGTCATCATCATCAATGTCGAGAAAGCGGTTCTGACCGGCAAAAAGCTCGAGCAGAAAATGTACCGCCATCACAGCGGATGGGTCGGCGGCCTCAAAGAGGTTAAATACAGAATCTTTATGCAGGAATCCCCGGAGAAAGCGATGCTGCTGGCTGTGAAGGGCATGATCCCTGACACCACGATCGGCCGCAAAGCGCTCACCAGATGCCGCGTTTTCAAAGGCGCAGAGCATAACCATGCCGCGCAGAAACCGCAGGCATGGACACTGTAAGGAAGGGGGATAAAAAGAATGTACGAATCGAGACCTTATTTTTACGGCACCGGCAGAAGAAAACAGTCGGTTTCCCGTGTACGGCTGTATCCCGGCACCGGCTCCATCACCATCAATGGCCGTGACATCGACGATTATTTCGGCCTTGAAACCCTGAAACTGGTTGTCCGCCAGCCGCTGAACCTGACCGATACAGTCGGCAAGTTCGATGTCGTCTGCACCGTTACCGGCGGTGGCGTTTCCGGCCAGGCAGGCGCGATCCGCCATGGCATTTCCCGTGCGCTGCTCCAGTCGAGCGATGAGATGCGCCCCATCCTGAAGAAGGCCGGGTTCCTTACCCGTGATCCTCGTATGAAAGAGCGTAAGAAGTACGGACTCAAAGCGGCCCGCCGCGCTCCGCAGTTCTCCAAGCGCTGATTTCAGTATATTGCTTGCCAAAGGGCCTCCCGTTTTTCGGGAGGCCCTTTTTCGTCTTCGCGTTTTCTTGTCGGCCGTGTTTTGCAAATATGCCTCGCAAATGAATGTTAGAGCAGGAAAAATTGTAGTAAAATTTTTGTGAATATTTACCGCAAGCCCGACTTTGGACTGTAGAAAATTTGTCCAGATTTGTCACAAAACATTTTAAAAAAACAGATAAAGCGCCATTTGGGCGAAGATATTGCACAACCGGAATTTGACAAAACTGTGGATATTGAATATAATGGCAACTGCTCTGCTATACTAAGCACAGGGTGATTTTTCCAACATCAATTGCGCAAATCCAACTGACAGAGTACACCCTATGTAGGTCTCCGCGGGCTTGCCTGCGGATGGAAAAGCGAGAAGGAGTAACTATGATAAACCTATGGAACAAAGTCCGCGCGCTGGGCAGATTTATGCGCAGCCGGGCCTTTGCGGTAAGCATGTTGTCGGTGGTGCTGGCCTTTGTGGTATTCCAGATCACCACCCGTACCAACGTTGTTTACTACATGGATCAGGATCAGCGTACGATCACTTTTACCATGGAAGATCAGCCGGAAAAAATTCTGCAGCAATTTGGGAGCGGAATGCTTTCGTCAAAGGACATCAATTTTTCCGGGATATCCGGACACTTTGCACAGATCAATGCGGACCACCTGCTGGAAGCCAGCATCACCGTTGACGGTGCGACCACCCTTTATCAGGTCAAACGTGGTACGACCGTGGGGGAACTTCTTTATCAGCAGGGCATCACCTACGACGGCAATGACCTGCTCAGCCCCGCGTCCGACAAACCGCTGGAACAAGGAGATAAAATCCAGCTGCAGCGGGTGGAATATGAGCGGTATACGGTGGACAAACCGATTCCCTATAAGACGGTGCATAAAAACACCTCTCTGCTGCGCGTGGGCGCGACCCGGACCATCCAGCCGGGCATCGATGGGATCAACACCCAAACCTATGTGCGGCGCACAGTAGATGGGGTGAAAGAGGACGTGCAGCTGCTTGGTGAGCATGTGACCAGACAGCCGGTGACTGAAACCATTTTAATCGGATCGGTGGCAGCGGTCTCACCCCTGGATTTCGATTTGGATGTGGATGAACATGGAAAGCCGATGGAATATGCCCGGCTGCTGACCGAACAGATCGCTACCGGCTATAGCGCCCGCCCGGGCGCAAAGACTGCCAGCGGACGCTATGCGGTTCCGGGGCATGTGGCGGTGGACCCACGGGAAATCCCGTACGGTTCCAAACTCTATATCGTTTCGCGTGACAACAGCTTCATCTACGGCTGTGCGATCGCGGCCGATACCGGGACAGGCTTGATGCAGGGGATCGTGGATGTGGACCTGTTCTACGACACCTATGCGGAAAGCGCGCTCAACGGGCGCAAAATTCTGGATATCTATGTTTTGGAATGATTTTTTCCGGCCGCGTCAAAAATATGGCGCGGCCGGAAAAAATATAAAATAATACTTGACTTCGCTTGGTAAATATAGTATTATAGTAGGGCTGACGAAAGCTCCGTAAGGGCAGGCTGGACAGGCTTGTTATGAAGCGGAAGCGCTCTCGTCGGATGCCGTTCATAGATGCGCGTGTAGCTCAGCTGGATAGAGTGACTGGCTACGAACCAGTAGGTCAGGGGTTCGAGTCCCTTCACGCGCGCCAATTGTTTGGCGGACCGCCCACACCTTTTTGGTGTGGGCGGTCTTTTTGTATTTGCAGAGTGTGCAAAGCTGAAGCCATGTGGATTCCATTCATAAACGGGTGCAAAGCGGGAGGGGAAAACCTACCGGATCGTGGCTCGTTTCCAATTTTACATACAATTAATTGGCTGGGATGATGGACTCCACAGATGCAGCTCACAATGAAAAGTGCTCTGGAGAGGACGTTTCCGGACAAGGACATCTCTGACAAACCTGATTTTATATTTGTTAAGGCCTGCTCTATTGCAATTCTGTACAAAAGGATTTCGGAATCTTTGTAAAGTCGATGGAATTTCCTCGAATGGTATTGACATGCCTTTTGGGGGATGCTATCATCAAGTTAATAAAAATTGCATGCAAAAATCCATTATTTATCGTAAGAAACGTTAAATTTAAGAAAATTTTGCAAATTTTGTATACAACGGGGTGTACTTGTGAAATCTGGTGATCAATTAATCGTAACTTCGATCGTCGAAGTACTACGCAAAAAAATTATTAGCGGGGAACTCCCGCCGGGCAAAAAAATGCGGGAGGTGGAACTGTCAGCCGAATTTTGCGTCAGCCGTACCCCCATCCGGGAAGCATTCCGTGTCCTGCAGTCCGAAGGACTGCTCACATATATTCCGCGCTGCGGGGTGATGGTAGCCGACGGGCTCGATGATCTGAAAGTATTTGAGATGATCCAGGTGTGGGGGCTTCTCTCTACCGAAGCGTCCTTTCTGGCTGCCATGAACGCCACCGATTCGGAGAAGGCGGAACTTTTGCGCATCCAGGACATCATGGAGCGGGATCCTTTTGAGCCAAACAAGATGGGGAATCTGGATCATCGGCTGCATGGCGCCATTGCGAAAATCAGCCGGAACTCCGCACTTTACGATTATGTCTGCGATATCCAGAGCCATCTGGGAAGCCTGGCTTTCGCGACCCAATTCAATGAACGCAGGTATGTAAATTCAGTGATGGAACACAAGAACATGGTAGATGCCATTGTCAACGGCCATGCCGAACTAGCGCGCGCCTACACCCAGATCCATTTCCAGCTGTCCGCGGCTTTCCACCGTGGCAACGTCCAAGAGTTCAATCAACGCCTTTCCGGGAAAAAAGGCCCGTGAGATACTTTGAAATCACAGTAAAAAAGAGGCTGCTGCGGACTGGTCCTCCGCAACAGCCAGATGGTTAATTACACTTGGGGAAGCGTAGCTTAACCGTTTTCCAGTTTACGCTGTTTCCTGATTTCTGTCAATTGTTTTTTCTAATTGGCACGGGAAATGGGTACGAACAGGAAGCTTTGGTTGCTGCTGGTTTGCAGAGGATCTTTCCGGCCTTTTTCATAAATGTCCATATACAATTATGAAGGAGGTCTCACAAATGGCAAAGAAAGTATACGATCTGACACAGGAACTCTACATGGGTATGCCTATCTGGCCGGGACATGTGCGTACCGTGGTCTGGACCCACGATACCCATGAAGGCACCTTAAAGGAGCCGGGTGGGTATTCCTGGGAATCCCGCGGCATCATGGTCAGTGATCACGGCGGCACCCATGTGGATGCGGTCACCCATATGACTGACGATCCAGCCGCACCGTCGATTGAACAGATCCCGCTCGACAAGTTCTACGGGACGGCGGTCTGCCTGGATGTCTCCGAAACCGACCGCGATGGCTTCATCACACCTGAAATCCTCGACAGGGCGGAAGAGAAACTCAGAGCCGCAGGGCAGGAGATCCGGCCGGACGACATTGTTCTGCTCTTCACCGGCGCCTGGGCCTATCATCATGACGACAAGGACTTTTTAACCCGTTACGCCGGACTCGATGGCCCAGGAACCGAATGGCTGGTCAATAAGAAGGTCAAGAATTTCGGTATCGACGCCCCCAGCACCGACAATCCCAAAGCACCGTGGTTCCCTTCGCATCTTGTAACCAAGGAACATTGGCTGATCCACATCGAATACCTGGCGGATCTGCGCCCGGTTGTCAATAAACGTTTCATGTTCTACGGCTTCCCGCTCAAAGTCAGAGGCGGCACAGGGTCCCCGATCCGTGCGGTCGCTGAAGTGGATGAATAACCGATACGATTCGTGTAACCGCCACAGGTCACTTTGAGAAGGAGGGTAAAGCATGGAAAATATCCGTCGGAAATTACTCAAAAATGCGCTCGTCATGACCCTGAACGAAAAGGACGAGATTCTCGAAAATGGTGATCTTTTGATCGAAGACGACTTGATCAGTGAAGTCGGCCGTGGGCTGAATCCACAGCCGGGCGACCAGGTCATCGACTGTACCGGCAAACTGGTGATGCCAGGCCTTGTCAACGCACATCTGCACTCACAGGAAAACTTATTCAAGGGCTATCTGGACAATCTGCCGCTCGAAATATGGATGCTCTACACCTATCCGCCGCTTGCGTATGGGCCGATTTCCCATCGGCTGATCTATCTGCGCACGATGCTAGGTGCGATTGGCATGCTCAAAAGCGGGGTCACCTCGGTACAGGACGACTTCCATGAGATTCCGTTCGCAACGCTGGAAGGGGAGAGCGCCGCCATTCAGGCGTATGTTGACGCAGGGCTGCGCGCGAACGTTTCTATGACCGAGACGACAAAACACCTGTGCGATATGATCCCCTATCTGCGGGAGATCTTCCCCAAGGAGGTACAGGACAGCATTCCCAACTCGCGCGGTTCGGACGAAATTTACCATACCCAGGAGGAGATCATCCAGGCATGGAACGGCAAGGAAGACGTGAAGATTGTCGTTTCTACCGGCGCGCCGCAGCGGTGCGATATCGCGCATCTGCAGCGGATGTTCAGACTGGCGGAACAGTACGATCTGCCGTACCATATCCACATCTGCGAAACCCGTGCGCAACGGGTCACCGGGCATGAATTTTATGGATCCACCATCGCGCAGTTCGCCGAATCTGTTGGGATTCTCGCACCGCGCACAACCATCGCTCACAACATCTGGGTGGATGAAAAGGATCTGGAAGTCTATGCCCGCACCGGCATCAACGCGGTGCATAATACGGTGAGCAACCTGAAGCTCTGCAGCGGCGTCATGCCGATCATCAAGCTGCGGGAAGCCGGGGTCAACGTCTGTCTCGGCACCGACGGCATGAGCAGCAACGACAGCTACAATATTTTCGAGGTGATCAAGACCACCGCGTTGCTGCATAAGGTCACCCAGCCGGATTTCACAAAAGCCCCCACCAGCGGGGAGGTCCTTCAGATGGCCACCAAAAATGCGGCCCGCAGCCTGATGCGCTCGGACGAGATCGGATCGCTCGAGGAGGGCAAAAAGGCCGACCTGCTGATTTTGGACCTCACGACCGATGCGTTCGGGCCGCTGACTACCCCGGAGAATCTCAAAAACCATCTGGTCTACTGCGAAAACGGCACTTCAATTGAAAAATCCATCATCCGCGGAAAAATTGTCATCGACGGCCACAAGATCGTTTCCATCGACGAAAAAGCGTTGCTTGCGGAACTGCGGAGTCTGATGCCCGCTTTCTGGGAGGACTACAAAAAGACCAAAGCGGCCTCCGACAAGCTGGTTTCGTACCTTCGGGAAATGTATTGGAAGTGCATCAACCATCCCGATCCGATGTGGCGATTTACTGCGCCAAAGTCCGAGTATCTCTGAAGGGGTGGTTATCCGTCTGAGGCACCCGAACGATGGGAGGGACTATGATGAAAATATTGGTGATCAATCCAAATATTGTCCTGCCGATGACCCGCGATATCGAGGCGACTGCCCGTACAGCAGCCGGCCCTGGCGTGCAGGTCGACGCGGTCAGCCCGCGGATCGGGCCGTCGGCCATCGAATGCTACCTGGAATTCAACTATGCGTCGATCGGTGTGGTTGACACAATTGCCAGAACGGAAAAAGAGGGCGGCGCGGACGCCTATATCACCGCCTGTTTCTGTGACCCCGGACTCGAAGCGGGCCGGGAGATCACCGAAAAGCCAGTGGTCGGCATCTGTGAAGCGGCCGTGACCTACGCGCGGATGCTCGCCCCCAATTTTTCCATTGTTACCGTGCTGGATGCAACCAGGAGGCTTAACGAATTTCGGATGGTCTCCTACCACGCGGAAAAGCTCTGCAAATCAATCCGCCCGACCCATGTGGGCGTTTTGGAATTTCGAGAGAACCCGCAGTGCGGGCTCGACGCGCTTTTTGAGCAGAGCCGACTTGCGGTGGAGGAGGACGGCGCTCGATGCATCCTGCTGGGATGTGCGGGTTTTGCGGCGGCCGCCCGTGAATTCACCGAAAAACTCGGCGTACCGGTGCTTGACGGGGTGACCCTGGCGGTACGGTTGGCGGAGAGCCTGGTACAGACTGGGCATAAAAATGTAGCAACGCTGAGCCGCGCGTACCTCGAGACAAAAACCATGAAGGGCTTCGACATAACCTTTTAAGATGGAGGAGGGACAACATGATTAATTTTGATATGCCCGAGAAATGCGACCTCATCAACGACGATACGAAACCGGTCAATTATGCCAAACGCCAGGTCGGCATGATCTCGCTGATCACCCTGTGGGTCGGCATGGAAGTGAACCTCGGCGCAATGATGATCGCCGGGCAGCTCTATCCGACCCTTTCGGTGGGGCAGGTCTATGTCATCATCGTGCTGGGCATGCTGACCATCGGTGTGATTCTGGGCTGTGTACAGGATATGGGGCTCAAGTACGGCATTCCCTTCATAGTGGCGATCAAGGCCTCCTTTGGATACCGCGGGGCTGCTATCGTGGGCTTCTTTGAATGTATCCCACTGGTCTTTTGGCTGGGTATTAACACCTGGGCCGGCGGCGAGGCGCTTTCAGAAATTTCCCGGATGCTCTTTGGCGTGTCGAATACGCTTATCGGTGTGCTGGTATTTATGGCCATCCAGATGTATCTTTGCTTTTATGGTATCAAGTTACTCAAATACTGTAGCTGGGTCGCCACACCAATTCTGCTTGTGATGTGCGGTTACGCTTACTATTCGCTCGTACAGCAGTCAGGCATGAGCTTTGGACAGATTCTCACGCAGGGCGGCACCGCGTTCACCTTTTCCAATTTTCCGATCTTTGCGGCGGCCTTTGTCGCGTATGTGGGCGCTTGGGTGGGCGTCATGGAAAAGATGCAGGACGTCACCCGCGACGTCTATACCAGCGACGCGGTCTCAAAAAGTTGGTGGAAGTCGAATTTTAAATATGTGATTGCACAGATCATCGGCCTTCTGCCGACAGGTATGTTGGTCAACGGCCTGGGCGTCATCTCGAACGCCACCACTGGAAATTGGAATCCGATCATCATGTTCAGCAATGTTTTTGGCGCGAAATCCACCGCCTTGGCGGTGGCGGCACAGATATTCATCGTTTTTGCGCTGCTCTCCACCAATCCGGTCGCGAATATGTATGGACCGGCTATCACCATCTCCAATTTCTCTAAGAAGCGGCTCAGTATCCGGCAAGCGGCGTTCATTTTCGGCATCATTGCCATCCTGATCCAGCCGTGGAGCCTCATCAACTATCTGAATAACATCATCACCTATTTCGGCAGCTTTATGGGTCCGATCTTTGCCATTTCGGTGGTCGACTATTTCATCATCCGTCACCGCGAGTATACGCTTGAGGACCTCTACTGGTCGAAAGGCAAATACCGTTATGACAAGGGATTCAGCCTCGCGGCCATCTATTCCATGCTCATCGGCTTTGGTGTGGGCTGTATTCTCAGCAGCTTCATGTATTTTGCCAGTATCCTTGGGGCGGGTATCGCCTACTATTTCCTGATGACCAAATGGTATCTGAAGAAGCATCCGGAAGTGGCCGACCTGCCGTTACCTTCCGTCGTTTGATCAGATCCGCACCGGCAAATGGGCGGCCTGCAAAATGATCCGTTTTGCAGGCCGCCCAAAGAAGGAGAAGAAGTTATGTATCATATGAATGAAGGCGGAGGGTGTTCTTCTATGGTTGCGCTGCCGGAAGCCACGGCGGACGGCAGCACTATCTTTGGCAAGAACAGTGACCGTCCTTTAAACGAATCACAGCCGTTCTGCTTTTATCCCGCGCGGGATTATCCAGAGAGGGCGCAGGTGGAATGCACCTATATCCGCATCCCGCAGGCCTCCCACACCTATGCCTGCTTCGGCTCGCGCCCCTACGCAATCTTCGGGTTTGAAATCGGGGTCAACGAGCGGGGCGTTGTCATTGGAAACGAAGCGGTCTATGGCAGGGAGATCCCCGAGCGGCGCTGGGGACTTTTGGGAATGGATATCCTGCGGCTGGCACTCGAGCGTGCCGACAACGCGGCGAACGCCGTGACAGTGATGGGGGAACTGCTGGAAACCTATGGAACCGGCGGTAATCCGGCGACGCGCGACCAACGCTTCAACGGCAACTATATCATCGCGGATGCGAAGGATGCCTACCGCTTTGAATCGATGCAGCGCTGCTGGGTGGCAAAAAAGATCGAACACGTTGGCTATCTCTCGAACTGCTATTCCATCCGGGATGACTACGACCGCATTGGGCGGGATACGCTGCGAACGGCTGCTGAAAAAGGCTGGACGCTGCCCGGGGAACGCATCGACGCGGCCAACTGCTTCACCCGCAGCGATCTTGTTTTTGCCGATGTAAAAAGCTTTCTGCGCTTTCCGCGCCTGCGGTACCTGATGGAGGGCCGGGAGCCCTTTACCCCCAAGATGATGATGAAAAATCTGCGTGACCACTATGAGGGCACCCCACAGGAAAGTCTCTTCTATGGGCGCGCCGCGGCCAAGGTGCCGGGCGTCTGTGGACATTCAGGCGGGCTCAGCGGCAGTACCTCGGCGGCAAGCGCGGTTGTGGTGATCCGGGCGGATGCGCCGGAACCGCTGCGTTTTACCTACTGGAACAGCATGTCTCCGCCCTGCTGTTCGGTGTTCCGACCGTTTTATAATATCCACTGGTTGCCGGAGGATCTCCAGCACGCGCACGCGCTGTTCGATGAGCGTGACCAGTGGTGGGTATTTATTGCGCTGGAGCGCTACATCGCGCTCAATTATGACCGGTTCGCACCTGTGGTACAGGAACGCTTTCAGGCGTTGGAGGACGATTTTCTGCAGGAAGCGGCTTCCCTGGAGAAGTTCTTCGACGGAAACGTCGAACCGCTGCGCGCCTTTTCGCTGCATGCCTCCTGCCAGAGCGTGCAGCTTGCCAAGGACTGCCTGAATGAAATCAAATCCAAGCTGAAGACGACCGATATCGACCGCCTGCTGCTTGACTATTTCCAATTGTCGGCCGAGGGGTGCGGGATGCCTTACGACCAGCGGGTAATCCGTTAGAAGGGGGCTTTTGCAGTGGCCTGCCTTTCGGCGACAGGGCTTCCAAACAGAACAAGGCCCTCCGCAGGAAACTGCGGAGGGCCGTTTTTATCACATGATAAACAATACAAAATCAGCCGCCAGCTGGTCCGGTGGTCTTGCGCACGATGAGCTGGGGATCATAGATCACACACTCATTCGCGCTGGACGGCGCGGAGATTTTCTTATGCAGAAGCTCGGCGGCACGCCTGCCCATCTCGCCCGACTTCTGACGCATGGTGGTGAGGTCGATGCCTGCCACAGCGGAAAATGGGATATCATCAAAGCCGATAATCGACATCGTTTCCGGGATAGAAACCTGACGTTTGCGGCATTCGTCCAGAAAACCGATCGCCATCAGATCATTGCAGCAGATGAGCGCATGCGGCAGCTGGTCGAGCCGCGGCAGATAAGCCTGGGCGGATCGGCGACCGCATTCCATCGTCAGATCTCCGGGAATGAGATAATCGTCCCGATAAGGAAGATTATAATTTTTGAGCGCCTGCCGGTAAGCATCGTAGCGGGCAATCATGGCGGGGGAATCTGCCGGACCCATCAGGAAAGCGATATGCCGGTGGCCGAGCTCGATGAGATGACGCGCTGCGGTATAGCCGGCCTGGAAGTTATCCTGGATAACGACGTTGCCGTCGAAATCGTTGAGATGACGGTTGAGCAGCAGCACCATTGGGCAGGAGAACAGACGGACCGCTTCCTTTGCCTGTTCAGGGTCGGCGGGCGGCATCATAAGGACCCCGCCGAAACTCGATGGCACATCGGTTTTTGCCAGCTCCTGCAATTCCTGCAGGGTGCCCTTGAACGGCATTGCGACGGGGATATACCCATTTTCAAGCAGGGCCTCCTGCGCATGATAGATGATATCCGCGTAGAAAGGATTGCGCACATCGCGGATAAAAATTGCGACAATATTTGAAGAACGGGCCCTTCTGTTTTCATAGGAGGAACCGCTCGGCGCATAACCGAGAGATCGGGCAATTTCTAGAATTTTTGCCCGTTTTTCCTGTCCAACTCCAGCTGTTCCATTCAACACGCGGGACACTGTGGCGGGGGAAACCCCAGCCAATTCGGCAATATCCCGGGCGGTATATTTTTCCACACGACCACCCCTATTTGGTATTATTATAAGCAATCCGTCGCAATTGCGCAAGCGGTTTGGAATGTTTTCTATTTATTGGATGAAAACAAGTTGATTTTCCTGCAATATTTCATAGGCCGCTTGCCAGATGCGGTGAAATCCACTAAAATAAGAGACGTTCAGATTTTGACAGGCTTATTGTAGGCTTTTAAAGATTGTGAGGGATTCTGATGCAGAAGATCAGATGGTATGTACTGGTGTCCGGACGCGTACAAGATGTTGGATTTCGTTTTTTTTCGCGCTGTCTGGCGCTGTTGGGCGGATTGACGGGTTGGGTGCGAAACCGGCCGGACGGCAGGGTCGAATTGGAAATCCAGGGGCCGCAGGACCGTGTGAATACATTCCTTCGCCGGATGAAAAAAGGAACCCGGCGCGTCCAAGTGGAAACGGTGGAGACTGAACCGCGGGAAACTCTCCCAAATGAAAAGCATTTCATAGTCCGGTACGACGATATCTGAATCCGTGTGAAAAAGGAGATCCCCTGTATGGATGTACCATACGGGGGATCTCCTTATTTTTGTTTCCGATCCGCAGGAAGGACGCCGGTAGTCCGGCGCACAATCAGCTGGGAATCCAGGATTACATATTCATTGCCGCTTTCGGGGTGGCTGATCTTTTTATGCAGCAATTCCACCGCCTGGAAGCCCATTTCGGCGGTGGACTGGCGCATTGTGGTCAGTGCGATCCGCTCGAGCGAGGCGCTGGGGATGTCGTTAAAACCGATGACCGAAATTTCCTCTGGAATTTTGATGCCGTTATGTTCGCATTCGTCCAGAAAACCGATGGCCATCAGATCATTGCAGCAGATGAGTGCGGTCGGCAACTCACCTTTGGCGATGCAGGCAAGCGCAGTCTTTCGACCGCGTTCCAGCGTAAAATCCCCTGGATATACCATATCTTCCCGGAAGGGGATATTGTAGTACCCGAGTGCCTGCCGGTATCCCTGCAGGCGCGCGGCGCTTACCGCGGAGCGCTCCGGCCCGGTCAGGAAGGCGATCTTGGTGTGGCCGTACTCGATGAGGTGGCGGGTTGCGGTGTAACCCGATTGGAAGTCGTCCAGGATGACCACGCTGCAGCTCATCTCGCTGCCGACCGAATAGTTGAGCAGAAGCACCGTCGGGATGGTCAGGGACTTGAGCGAGTCGAGAAATTCGGGCGGTTCGTCGACAGATATGAGGATGAGTCCGCTCAGTCTCTGTGGGAGGCATGGGGTGCTGGAGCGGGCCTGCGGTTTCTGAAAATTGGAAAAAGGGAACAGGACGGGGAGATACCCGTATCGTTTCAGCCGTTTCTCCATATGATAAGCAATTTCCGCATAGAAAGGATTGCGCAGATCTCCGCCGATCACGATGCCGATTATCGAACCGCAGTCTCCGGTGGCGCGGTTCATTGCGATTTTGGGCGCATATCCAAGCGATTTTGCAACAGAAAGGATTTTTCGGCGGCTTTCGCCGCGCACGCCCGGGAAATTGTTCAGCGCGCGGGAAACGGTCGCCGGCGATACGCCGGCGATCTGGGCAATATCCTGAATGGTGTGTTTTTGCATTGAAACTCCCCCTCTGTACTGATTATAGCGCTTTCTCACCTTTGTTTCAATGAGTTTTTATGAATGCCTAATAAAAATGTGAAAAAATTTCAAAAATAATTTTTTATAAAAGAAATTTTAGTCGCAATTTGTTTATGCAAATTTGCTAAGATTTCTAAAAAAACTTTTTAAACTGTGGTTATTGCATAATTATAATATAAAAATTTTTACATTAATATTTAATTTGATTATTTAAAAAGTATTGAAATTACTAAACACAGGTAGTATGATTCAATTACAAGAGAAATATTTCTAAATATATTTCGTTTATCAGAGAAATGGATTACGAAACAATATGAAACAAATCAGAAAAACAAGGAAAGAAGGAGCCAGCATGAAAATTGGAGTTGTCGGGGCTGGGATGATGGGCTGCGGAATTGCGGAGACCGCTGCGCAGGCCGGCTTCACGGTAATCAATGTGGACACCTTTTCGTCCGCCTTGGAAAATGCGCAAAAATGTGTGCAAAAGGATATGGAAAAGCTGGTCGCCAAAGGCAAACACACCCGCGGGGAAGCCGACGCGGTGATCGCGCGAATTGCCTATGGCACAGATATGCGGATGCTGGCTGATTGCGATGCGGTGATCGAGGCCGTCCCGGAAAATCTGGAGCTCAAAGCGTCGATCTTCGCGCAGCTTGACGCGATTGTAAAGCCGGAGGCATTTCTGGCGAGCAACACCTCCGCCATCGCCATTTCGGCGCTCAGCGCCAAAATGACAAATCCGGCGCGCTGCGTGGGTATGCACTTTTTCTGTCCGGCGCCGGTCATGAAGCTGGTGGAGATCGTGGACGGCCTCTATACCGCGCCGGAGACCACCGGGCGCGCCGTCGAACTCGCAAAGGCGCTTGGCAAGACGCCCGCCAAAGCACCGGAGATGCCGGGCTTCCTGGTAAACCGAATGCTTGTTCCAATGCAAAACGAAGCCGCTTTCCTTGTCATGGAGGGGGCCGATCCGAAGGATGTTGACACGGCGATGAAGCTTGGCGCGAATTTTCCGATGGGTCCGCTGGAGCTCACCGATTTTGTCGGTGTGGACATCATGTACAACACGATGCTCACCCTTTATGAAAGCTTCCACGACAGCAAATACCGCCCCTGTCCGCTGCTTGCGAACATGATCGCGGCGGGAAGGCTCGGGCGCAAATCCGGCCGTGGATTTTATGAGTATGGATGACGGAACCTGGGCTGGAAAGGCCTGAAAATATAATCATCAAGGAATAAGGAGAGAAAACTGTATGGCAAAAAAGATTATCGGCGCGGGCAAATGGAAAGCAAAAGTCCTTTTCTGCGGGGATCATTCCACCTATAAGGCGAACCTCACGATCGAACACGATCCGGACCTCTATATCAAGCTGCCGTATCTCGCCTTCCTGCTCACAGACGGCGAGATGAACGTCCTCATCGACAACGGCATGAACGACCGCTTCATCATCGACGGCAAAGCCTGGGCGAACTGCCCGTGCAATTCCGGCGCGCAGTATTTCCTCGATTCGCTTGCGAAAGAGGGCCTCAAGCCGGACGACATCGACCTGATCCTCTACACCCACCTGCACAACGATCATGCCGGCAACTGTAATTTTTTCCCCAAGACCAAATCGATCGCGCAGTATGACGAGTGGCAGAACCTGCTTGATCCGAACTTTTCGGAACGCCGCAGAAGAGACTATGACCTGGATGTCATCCCCTACCTGCACAACAACCCGAACTTCTATAAGATTGACGGCGACGCGGAGATTCTCGAAGGAATCAAGCTGATCAAAACCCCGGGACACACCCGCGGCAGCCAGTGCATCGTGGCCAACACCGTGAACGGCGTGCGTATCTTTGTGGGCGACCAGTTCCATATGGGATGCAGCTTTTATCCGTGGCTTGAGGAGATGCCGGATGTCGACGGCGTGTCGCATAAGATCACGGCGGAACACGAATGGCCGACCATCCCCTCCAGCCTGATTTACGACTATCCGTCCTATTATAAGAGTGTGGAAAAGGTCCGTGCGTATGTCCCGGACATCACCGACACCCAGTATGTCATGTGCGGGCATGACCCCGCCCTGCTTTTCAGAGAGATTTAAGCTCCTTTCTGTCCCCTCCGGCGTTCCGGAAGGCCGTCCGCCGGAGGGCCCCTGGTTTTAAAGGGTTCCATCCCATTCGGTTTCCCTGCCGAAAAATCCAGCAGCTGGTCGTCGTGACGAAATCGAAACGGCGGTTCGATGCGAAAGAAAGGAGATATGCAGATTGATCCGGAAGTTCGACGCTTTTATGAATAAGCTGGCGTCCTGGTCCAGCTTCATTGGGGCAATCTGGATTTTTATTATTATGATATTCATCTGTGTCGATGTCAGCGGGAGGCTGTTTTTGCACCGCCCGATCATCGGCACGCCGGAAATTGTCCAGAATTCGCTGGCCGCCATCGCTTTCCTGATGCTGCCCTGGGCGACCCATCTCGGACAGCATGTCCGCTCCACCATGATCAAGGATAAACTCCCGGAAAGGGGCGGCTATATCATAGAGATCTTCGCTTTCCTGATAGGCGCGCTCCTGTTTGCCTTCATCGTCTATGCGAGCTGGGAACCAATGGTTTTCGCAACGCAGATCAAGGACTTCCAGGGCGAAGGCCTGCGTGTCCCAATTTATCCCGTCTGGTGGGTGATCGTTTTCGGCGCGGTGCAGAGCTGCTATCAGTGTATTTCCAAAATCGTCCGCGCGGTGCTCCTGTTCAAAGGGAAGAAAGGCGTGGAGGACCTCAATGAGGAAGGAGGCATCCAGATATGAGCGCAATCACGGTTGCAGTCCTTTCGATCTTCGCGCTGCTGGTATTGGTTCTTTCGGGTGTGCATATCGGCTTTTCGCTGGCTGCTATGAGCTTTGTCGGCATCTGGATGATGACGGCGAACCATGTCACCGCGTTTTCCATTCTGGCGACCACCTCGTTTGAGGCGATCCGCGACTATTCCTTCGCGGTCATCCCCTTGTTTGTCCTGATGGGCTGCTTTATGAGCCGGTCGGGCGTGGCGCGGGATTTATTCGATGCGGCGAACTATTTTCTCAAGAAGCTGCCAGGCGGCATGGGCATCGCCACGGTTATTTCGAACGCGGTCTTTGCGGCCGTGACCGGCGTGAGCGTCGCGTCCGCTGCGGTTTTCAGCCGCATCTGTTTGCCGGAGATGGACCGCTTCCACTATAAGAAAAATTTTGCGCTGGGCGCGGTGGCGGGAAGCTCGGTGCTCGGGATGCTCATCCCGCCGAGCCTTCTGATGATCGTCTACGGCATGCTCAGTGAGACCTCGATCGGAAAATTGTTCGTGGCGGGCGTCGTACCGGGGCTGGTGCTCGCGGGAATCTACTGTATCGGTATCATCATCATGGTCACCCGCCGCCCGGAGCTTGCTGGACAGCGGCGCAACGAACATGGTAAAATCATGCCGGTGAAGGTCGATTCGGACAAGAATGAAAGCTTCCTGAAGGTCTTTTTCCGCGCACTGCCAATCTTTGGCGTGGTGGTGCTGGTGCTCGGCGGCATCTGGGGCGGGCTTTTCACCCCGACCGAAGCGAGCGCGGTAGGCGCGCTGGCTTGCTGCATCCTGAGCATCTGCAAGGGGATGCGGCTGCAGGAACTCAAAAGCGTTCTGCTCGAATCGGTCGGCACGACCGCTTCGATCCTATTTTTGCTCATCACCGCGCAGATGTATTCCCGGATGCTGGCGGTGAGCGGCATCACCGTCCTTTTGGGCAATGCCATCGTAAATTCCGGCCTCACTTCCGGGTGGGTGCTGCTGATTGTCTGCCTTGTGCTGATCGCGCTGGGCTGCGTGCTCGATTCCACCTCGATTTTGCTGCTCACCGTGCCGCTGATCCTGCCGATCGCGGACGCGTTTGGATGGGACCGCATCTGGCTCGGGATCGTGATGATTATCGTGGTCGAGATGGGGCTTCTGACCCCTCCGTTCGGCATGGTGGTATTCTCGATGAAGGCGACGGTCGACGACGACAGCGTTTCGGTCGAGAGCATTTTCCGCGGGGCAATGCCGTTTTTATTCATGATGGTGATTGCGGTGCTGCTCGTCATCTTTTTCCCATCGCTTGCCACCTGGCTTCCCAGCCTGCAATAGAAGCCTGTACGTTCTGAGACCGGCCTGACGGCGGGTTTGCCGCAGGCCAACATGAAATGGAGGAGCAAAATGAAAGGCATCAAGAATATCGTCAGCATCCTGTTGGTTATCTGCATCGCAATGGGCCTGCTTGCCGGATGCGGCGGCAGCGCCGCTCCAAGCGCGGCGGCTCCGGCATCCTCCGCAACAGCCTCCGGCGCTGCTTCCGCGCCCGCGGCTCCGGCATCCTCCGCAACAGCCTCCGGCGCTGCTTCCGCGCCCGCGGCGCCCTCGGCCGACCGGCAGAAGATCACTTTAAAGATCGGCGGCGGCCATCCGTCAAACACAATGGCCTATACCGCGGTCTGTCAGGATTTTTTCCAGTCGGAAATTTCCCGGCGCTGCGCGGAGGAAACCAACTACGACATCGAATGGATCGAAGCCTACGGCGGGACCATCGCGAAGCTCGCGGAATGCCTGACCGCCTGCCAGCAGGGCCTGCTCGATGTCATGTGCAGTTCCTACTCCTTTGACAACAAGAAGCTGTTCCTGATGAACATGCCATATTATATCCCGTTCTCCTCTCCGGACCCGGTGACCGTAACCCAGGCCGCCCGCAAAACGGTCGACCAGTTCCCGGAAATCTATGAAAATCTTTGGAGCACCTACAACCAGAAATTTCTGGCGTTCGGCCCGACCGGCCGCTACGAGCTCATCACCAACTTCCCGGTCAATTCCCTCAGCGACCTGAGTGGGCATAAAATCGCGGCGGCGGGCGCGAACCTGCCGTGGCTGGACGCGGGCAACTCGATCCCAGTGCAGTCGAACCTCAACGAGGCGTATACCTCGATCCAGACCGGCGTTTATGAAGGCTGGGTCATGTGGCCGGATTCCTCCTATCGCTACAAGCTGCACGAGGTTGCGCCATATTACACCTTTGTGGGCTTTGGCGCAATGCCGATTCAGGGTATCTCGATCAACCTGGATGTTTGGAACAAGCTTGACCCGTCGGTTCAGAAGATCTTTACAGAAGTAGCCGCCGAGTATGAGGTCAAGTCCGCGGAAACCGCGAAACAGTGGGATGAAGAGGCAACCGAGGAAATGAAAGCCGCTGGCGTTACGGTCACCGACCTGCCCGCGGCGGATGTCGAAAAATGGATTGAAAGCCTGCCCAACATCCCGCAGGAAAAGGCGGATGAAGCGACCCAGATGGGTTATCCGGGCGTGGAGATCTTCAACGCCTATATCGCCGCGCAGAAGGAACTGGGCTATACCTACCCGCGCGAGTGGGTTATCGAGTAATCCCGCAGTGAATTGGGCGGTCTGGAAGCGGGCAAACACCCGCTTCCAGATCGTTTCGCCGCATCTGTAAGGATGCGGATAAATGCGAATAAAGGAGGCGGCGCAATGAGCGTCTATGGAACCAGCGAAACAATTTTCAGCGTCAGGGGGAGGAAAGCGCTTGTGACCGGCGGCACCAAGGGGCTGGGCAGGGAGATGGTGACCTGCCTTTTGGAAAATGGGTGTGATGTGTTTGCCGTGAGCCGGCACGTGGACGGGAACGATGATTTGAAGGCGCTTGCAGAGGAAAACGGCTGCAAGATCCATTTTTACGCATGCGATGTGACCGTGACCGAAAAGGTTGTGGAAATGGCAGCAAAGGCCGTCCAAACCATGGGACGGATCGATATTCTCATCAATTCAGCCGGAATCAACATCATCAAATTCCTCACTGAAATGGATGACGAATCCTGGGACAAAGTCCTCAATCTCAACCTGCGCTCGGTCTTTATCGTCACCCGCGAGGTGGCCAAGGTGATGAAAGCGCAGAAATACGGCAGGATCATCAACCTCTCCTCAATGAAAAGTGTCTTTGGGACCTCTGAGCAGGGATATACCGCCTACTGTGCGTCCAAGGGCGCCATCAATATGCTTACCAAGCAGATCGCCTGCGAATTGGCGGCGGACAACATCACCGTCAACGCGATCGCCCCCACCTTTATCCGCACTGCCATCAACGCGCACCAGCTTGACAATCCGGATTTCCGAAAAGCGCTTGAAGCGCGCATCCCGGTCGGCAGGGTGGGGCAGTTTAAGGATTTGATGGGACTGCTTTTGCTGTTCGCATCCGACGCGTCCGAATTTATCACCGGGCAGACGGTGCTGCTCGACGGCGGGATTGCAGCCAGGCAGTAGGAAGGGGATTTGAGATGAAAAAGATGAAACAGATCGTGCACACCTGGATGTTCGGGGATTCCCCGCTCGAAGAGAATACCGCCAGCCTTGCGCGCGTTGGCGCGGATGGCGCGGATCTGAGCATCACCTATGAAGGCAGGCACACCACCGAACAAGCGCTCCGAAAGCTGGATATCCAGCGGATCATGGCGGACAGCGGCCTTAAAGTGATGGCGGTGACCCCGCTGTATATGCATCCGGATCTGGAGCTCTGTCATCCGGATGAAAGAGTCCGGCAGATTGCGATTGATTTTTCCAAAGCGGGCGCGGACATCGCCGCGCAGGCGGGCTGCGACCGTATGCTCATTTCCCCGAGCTGGATCTCGGTGCGCCATCAATATTACCGCTGCTATGAGGACGACTGGAAGCAGGCGGTGGATTCGCTGCGCATAATCGCGGAATACGCGGGAAAGCAGGGCGTTTCGCTGATGATCGAACCGATCAACCGCTATCGGGTCAGCCTGGTACATACGGTGGAGGAGGGCCTGCGGATGATGCGCGAGGTGGATATGCCCAAGGTTGGTCTGGTGCCGGATATTTTCCATATGAACATGGAGGAGCCGCTCCCGCTCGCGCAGACCCTGAGAGAAGCGAATGGGCATCTGCTCTGTCTGCATATCGGGGACAACAACCGGAAAACTCCGGGCGGCGGCTACCTCGACTGGAAGCCCATCCTCCAGGCAATTTCCGATATGGACATGGAGATTCCACTCTCCCATGAGCCGGTATTTCTCTATTTCAGCGAGCAGAAGGTTGCGCAGGACCAGTCCTGCCGCAAATTCTTCGAGGATCACCTCGCAAACGGAATCCGTCATCTGAACGCCGTTATGGAGGCGTAAAAATTCCGCTTCAGCTTCAAGGAGGGGAGCCGTATGGCCTCGTGGGGAAAAAACTGGCCCGAAGAGATGGAAAAAGACCTTGCCGCGCGGGAAATTGGCGGCAGGCAGGTTGTCACCTTCCCGGGCCTGCCGCCGAGCATCTATCATGCGCTGTCCGCGTCCGCCGCGCGGAATCCGGACAAAACCGCGCTTGTGGACAACTGGGGCAGACCGTACTCCTATGCCATGCTGCTCCGCTTGACCAACCAGTTTGCGGGGCTGCTGCACCACAACTTTGGCGTTCGTAAGGGCGACCATATCGGGCTGATGCTCTATAATTCGGTGGAATTTTGTATCAGCTTCCTGGCGCTTTGCAAAATCGGGGCGGTCACCGTGCCGCTGCCGAGCAAATATAAGCAGCCCGAAGTGCTTTCCCTGGCGGAAAAGGCGGACGTCTGCGGCGTCATCTGTGACGCGGACTTCTACAACTGGTTTTTGCCATGCCTGGAGCAGGGGGTCTGGCTCATAAAATCCACGGAAGGCGCCCGGGGTTATGGATTCGCCTCTCTGTTCCCGGAGGAAGCCGCCTCGGTCAAAGCTGCCGGGGAACCTGCCGACCCGGTCATCCTGATGTTCACCTCCGGCACAACCTCCCGTAGCAAGGGCGCGCTTTTGCGCAACTATAATCTTATGCATGCAGTGGAAGCCTACCGCCGGACATTGAGGATCAGCGAAGAGGACCGGACGATGATCTCGGTCCCGATTTACCATATCACCGGTATGTCGGCGCTTTTAAGCCTGTTTCTTTATGTGGGCGGCACCATCTATCTGCAAAAAAAGGTGGACGGCCCCCGGATGCTCGCCTGTATCCGGGAAAATGAGATCACCTTTCTGCATGTTTCGCCCACCGTGCTTTACCTGCTGCTCGACTGTCAGGAACGTTTTCCGCATATCCCCAGTCTGCGCAAGATCGCCTGCGGCAGCAGCAACACGCCGCCGGAAATTATCCGCCGGTACCATTCCTGGATGCCGCTCATGGAGTTTCACACCGTTTACGGGCTCACCGAAACCACCTCGCCCGCCAGCGTCTTTCCCTATGACGCGGCGCTCAGCCCCCACATCGGTTCGGATGGTTGGCCGATCCCCGGGCTTGAATGCATCATCGTGGATGAGAATGGGCAAGAGCTGCAGCAGGGGGCGGTGGGAGAGGTTGCGCTCAGAGGCGCCGTGATCCTGGAAAGCTATTATCACATGGAAAGCGGCGCGTTTTTGCCGGGCGGCTGGTTTCGTACCGGCGACCTTGGGTATTTCGACCCGCAGGGCTACCTGTTTATCGTCGACCGCAAAAAGGATATGATCAACCGCGGCGGCGAAAAGATCTGCAGCTTCGATGTGGAAAATGAACTGTATGCGCTGCCGGGCGTGGCGGAAGCCGCCGTAGTGGGCGTCCCGGACGAAAAATACGGGGAAATTCCGGCCGCCGCCGTGCGGCTGCAAAAGGGCGCGGAACTTACGGAAGCGGAAATTCGCGCGGCACTGGCAAAACGGCTGGCGAAATACCAGATCCCGCAGCGTTTCCTGTTCTTATCCGAGATTCCCAAAACCCCGAACACAAAGACGGACAAAAAGGCCATCCGCCTCCTGTTCACCGAACTCCCTAAGCAATTGACGGAGGATTATATATGTTAAAAACGACTTTTATCACCGCACAGCAGGCGGCCGGCATGATCCCGGATGAAAAGACGGTCTGCACCATCGGCATGACGCTGGTCAGCGCGAGCGAAAGCATCCTCAAGGCGCTGGAAACCCGTTTTTTGACGTCCGGCCATCCTGCAAACCTGACTTTGCTGCATTCCTGCGGGCAGAGCGACCGCGACCGGGGCATCCAGCATTTCGCGCACGAGGGGTTTATCAAGCGGATCATCGGTTCCCACTGGGGGCTGCAGCCGCGCTGGATGGATATGATCGCGCAGAACAAGGTGGAGGCCTACTGCCTGCCGCAGGGACAGATCGCGCAGCTCTACCGTTCGATGGCATGTGGCCTTCCTGGCAAGCTCTCGAAGGTCGGGCTCGGCACCTTTATTGACCCGCGCCTCGAGGGCGGCAAGATGAACGACCGTACCAAACCTCTGCCGGACATCGTGGACGTGGTGGAGCTCAAGGGCGAGGAATATATGCTCTATAACGCCGTCCCGCTCGACTACTGTATCATTCGCGGCACCGTCTGCGACGAGATGGGCAACCTCACCACCGACGACGAAGCGATGAAGCTGGAGGTGCTTCCGGCGGTGCTGGCGACAAAGCGGTTCGGCGGCAAGGTGATCGCGCAGGTGCGCGAGGTCGCCCAGACCGGCACCCTCAACCCCAAGAACGTCACGGTGCCCGGTGTGTTTATCGACGCGGTCGTCGTCTGCGAGAATCCCTTCGAGGACCACCGGCAGACCTCCTCCTGGTACTTTGATCCCTCCTACTGCGGCAAACTGCGCACCCCACGGGGCAGCATGGAGCCGGTGCCGTTTAACGAGCGCAAATTTATCGCGCGCCGCGCCACGATGGAGATCTGCCGCGGCAACGTCATCAACCTCGGCACCGGAATCCCCAACGACATGGTCGGCAAGGTCTGCAACGAGGAAGGGGTGGCGGACGACATCATGATCACCGTTGAGTCGGGCATTTACGGCGGTGTGCAGGCCGGCGGGATCGACTTCGGCATCGGCAAAAACCTCTATGCGATGATCGCCCACCACGAGCAGTTCGATTACTATAACGGGGCGGGCGTGGACGTGACCTTCATGGGCGCGGGCGAGCTCGACCAATGCGGGAATGTCAACGCTACCAAGATGGGGCCGCGCTGTACCGGCGCCGGAGGCTTCATCGACATCACCCAGAACGCGAAGAAAGTGGTTTTCTGCGCGACCTTCACCGCTTCCGGCGCGAAATATGACTTTTCCGGCGGGAAGCTGCGGATTTTGCAGGAGGGCAAAGTGCGCAAGATGGTGAAGCGGGTGGCGCAGATCTCCTTCAACGGAAAGATCGCGCGCGAGAAGGGCCAGAAGGTGGTCTTTGTCACCGAACGGTGTGTCTTCGAGCTGGTGCCAAACGGCGTGCTGCTCACTGAGATTGCGCCCGGCATCGATCTGCAAAAGGACATCCTGGCCAATATGGATTTCCAGCCGATCATCAGCAAAAATCTCAAAACCATGGAAGCTTCCCTTTTTAACCGGGACGGCCTTTTCGGCCTGCGCGAAATGATGCTTGGGAAAGCTTAGAAAGATAGGAGGCAGCCTTATGAACCAGAAGATTGTACTTGTGAGCGGATGCCGCACGGCGGTCGGGGAATTCCTCGGCGGGCTTTCCACCGTGAACCAGATCGACCTGGGCGGCATTGTGGTGAAGGAAGCGGTGAAGCGCGCGGGGATTGATCCGGCAATTGTGGATGAAGTGATTGTCGGGAATGTCGGCCAGATCGCGGAGAGCGGATTTATCGGCCGCGCGGTCATGCTGAAAGCGGGTCTGCCAAAAGAAACGACCGCTTACAGCGTCAACCGGCAGTGCGGCAGCGGCATGCAGGCGATTGTTGACGGCATGCTCGAGATTCTGACCGGCAACGCGGAGGTGGTCGTGGCCTGTGGGACTGAAAACATGTCGCAGGCGCCCTATTATATCAAAAATGCCCGCACAGGGCTGCGCATGGGCCATCAGCAGCTGGAGGACGGCCTCATCGACCTGCTGACCTGGCCGCTTGGTCCATACCACAATGGCATGACCGCCGAAGCGGTCGCGGAGAAATTTGGCGTCACCCGCGAGATGCAGGACCGGTTCGCGCTGGAGAGCCAGAACAAAATGATCGCCGCGATGGATGCGGGCAAATTCAAAGAGGAGATTGTCCCGGTGCAGGTGAAACAGAAAAAAGAAACGCTGACAATCGACACTGACGAGCATCCGCGCCGCGGGCTTACGCTTGAGAAGCTCGCACGGCTGCGTCCAGCTTTCAAGGAAGGCGGATCGGTCACGGCGGCGAATTCCTCGGGTATCAATGACGGCGCGGCTGCCGTGGTGATGATGACCGAAGAAAAAGCAAGGGTGCTCGGCTGCAGGCCGCTGATGGAATTCGTTGGATACGCGGTAGCGGGATATGAGGACATCCTCATGGGTTACGCCCCATATTTTTCGACCCGAAAGCTGCTCAAAAAGCTGGATATGAACCTTGATGAGATCGACCTGGTCGAGCTCAATGAAGCGTTTGCCTCTCAAAGCGTTGCGGTGATCCGGGATCTCGGGCTTAACCCGGCAAAAGTGAACGTCAACGGCGGGGCGATCGCCATGGGCCATCCGGTCGGCGCGACCGGATGCATCCTCCCGGTCAAAATGATGTATGAGATGAAGCGCACCGGCGCGAAAACCGGCCTCATTACCATGTGCATTGGCGGTGGGCAGGGCATCTCCGCCATCTTCCGAAACCTTCAATAAGCCTTTTCTTCATCACTTTCCATAAACCGCGGGGGCGGGCCGGGAAATTTACTCCCCGGCCCGCCCCCGCGGCTCAGCGTGAAAGGTTTGCGTTAGAATCGCTTTTTCACCGGCAATTGAACCATATGGTCATTTTTTTCCATCATCCGCTCAAATAAGGCGTATTATATAGGGATAAAGAAGGCGGTAGAAAGAGGTATCGACAGAACTTCGACAAATCGTCTTGAAAAAGACTTTTATACGCAGAAACAGGAAGGGGTAAAATTTTATGCACACAAAGTTTGCGAAACGTGTCGGTCAGATCAAGTCCTCGGAAATACGGGAGATCTTGAAGGTAACAGAGCGGCCGGAGGTCATCTCGTTTGCCGGGGGGCTTCCCGCCCCGGAACTGTTTCCCGTTGAGGAAATGAGAGCAGCCTGTGACGCCGTTTTGAAAGAGTCCGGCGAGCAGGCGCTCCAGTACGGCATCACCCAGGGAAAACCTGCGCTGCGGCAGTGGATTGCCGAACGCATGAACGGCAAAGGCATCAAAACCGACGCGGACGGCGTGATGGTCCTCACCGGCTCCCAGCAGGGGCTTGACCTGACCGGTAAGGTCTTTATCGATGAAGGAGACGTCATCCTCACCGAAAGCCCGACCTACCTGGCGGCAATCAATGCGTTCAAGGCATATTCCCCGCGCTTCGTCTCGGCCGAGATGGATGAGGAAGGCATGATCATGGAAAGCCTGGAGGAAGTGCTGAAAAAAGAACCGGTCAAGCTGATCTACACCGTTTCGGACTTCCAGAACCCGACCGGCCGGACTATGAGCCTGGAAAGAAGAAAGAAGATTGTGGAACTGGCCAACCGTTACAATGTGATCATTGTGGAGGATAACCCGTACGGCGAGCTGCGTTTTGCAGGAGAAGCGGTCCCGCCGATCAAATCTTTTGACACCGAGGGCCGTGTGATCTATCTGAGCACCTTCTCCAAGATTTTCGCTCCCGGCCTGCGGCTTGGATGGCTCTGCGCCAGCCCGGAAATCCTGCAGAAATATATTGTCTTTAAAGAAGGCTCCGATCTGCATACCGACACCTTCTCCCAGATGATCGCCGCCCGGTACCTGCAGGACTTTGATATCGAAAAGCACATCGAGGAAATCCGCAAGGTCTATGGCTCCCGCCGCAACCTGATGCTCAAAACGATGGAAGAAACCTTCCCGGAAGGCGTGAAATTCACCCATCCGGAAGGCGGCCTGTTCCTTTGGGTGGAGATGCCGGAAGGCATCAATTCCCGGGATGTCTTTGCCGAGTGCATGAAGGAAGACATCGCGTTTGTTCCCGGCGAGCCGTTCTTTACCAACGGCAAAGGCCAGAACACCTTCCGTCTCAATTTCTCCAACATGCCGGAAGAACGGATCGTCGAAGGCATCACCAAGATGGGAAAGGTTCTGACCCGTGTGATCAAGGGCTGATTTTGGCCTTTAAGAACGCATTTTGCCGTGCCGTATCCAGATGGATACGGCACGGTGTTTTTGTCTCCCGCATCGGGCACACAACCTAAACGAGCCCCGCCGCCCGAAAATTTCCCGGGCGGCGGGGCTCGTTTTGAGGTCCTTTATTCTTCAAAAAGGGGCGTGCTGAAATACCGTTCGGCGGTGTCGGGCAGGATGGTGACCACTGTTTTGCCCGGGCCGAGCTTTTCGGCCAGCCTCAGCGCCGCAGCCACATTGGTGCCGCTTGAAATGCCGCACATCAGGCCCTCCAGCCTTGCGAGATTGCGCGCGGTTTCGATTGCCTCATCGTCGGTGACGATGTAAATGTCGTCATAAATTGCCTGGTTGAGATTATCCGGGATGAGCCCGTCGCCGATGCCCATCTGCAGATGGGTGCCGATGTTGCCGCCCGCGAGGATTGCGGCGTTTTCCGGTTCGACTGCCCAGATGGTCATAAGGGGATTTTCCGCTTTGAGCACCTCCCCGATGCCGGAGATGGTTCCGCCGGTGCCCACGCCGGAGCAGAAGCCGTCGATGGGGCCGTCCACATCCGCGAGGATTTCGAGCGCGGTCTGCTGTTTATGTACCATCGGGTTGGCGGGATTTGTGAACTGCTGCGGGACATAGACCCGCGGATCTTCCCGCGCCATACGCAGAGCGGTATTAAGGCACTCCTCAATGCAGGCGCCGATATCGCCGTCGTCATGGATAAGAACCACTTCAGCGCCATAATGCCGCACCAGCTTGCGGCGTTCCTCGCTCACTGAATCCGGCATAATGATGATGGTATGGTAACCCTTCACCGCGCCGATGAGCGCGAGCCCGATGCCCTGGTTGCCGCTGGTCGGCTCGACGATGATGGTTTCCGGGCCGATAAGCCCCTTTTGTTCCGCATCGGAGATCATATTGAACGCGGTGCGCGTTTTGATTGACCCGCCGACATTGAGTCCTTCATATTTGACGAGCACCCGCGCCATCTGCGGCCCGGCCATGCGGGAAAGCTGGATGATGGGCGTGCGGCCCATCGCATCAAGTACATTTTGATAGATCACTGCATTATTACCGCCTTACCTTGCAAAATCATTATCAGAACACAATAATACATTATATACCGAAAACCGAATTTGGGAAAGCGGTCTTTTGAAAAAAACAAAAGGTTTTTCCAATGGTTTTGGAGGATAAACAAAAACGGGCTGCCCGGATATTTTCCGGACAGCCCGCAAAGAGCTTGCGACTGCGCTTACAGGAAATCCTTGCGCACCGGCGTGAACACGTCGAGCAGCACCGCGTCGGTGACCGGGTAGGCGTTATGCAGCGCGTCCGACGGGACAACGATGCTGTCGCCCTCCTCCAGCACAAACAGATCCTCGCCGATCGAGTATTCGACCCGGCCCTTCTTGACATAGCTGACCTGATTGTGGGGATGGCTGTGAGGCGCGGTTTTTATCCCCGCTTTGAAGGTGAACTCCACCAGCATAATGTCGTCGTCATAGGCAAGAACCCGCCGCTCCTGGCCGGGCTGCAGTTCCACCGCCTTGACGTCCTGATAATGTACGGCCATATAGAATCCTCCTGAATGAAAAAATTGATTTGTTTTAGTGGTTTGCCGCCTGGTAGACGGCAAGAATGCCATTGTAATCGAGCTTGCGGAAAGACCCGATGGTGCGCTTGCCGAAGAAGGTGCATTTGACGCTCAGCTCGTCGAGCTCCTCGCTGGTGAGCGTCCGCCCAACCAGTTCCCCGATACAGGTCGGCATGCCGAGCGAAGCGAAGAACTGCACGGTGCGCGCGATACCCTCCAGCGCTGCCGTATTGTCGTCCATTTCGGTTACGCCCCAGACATTGCGCGCGTAACGGGCAAAACGGGAGGGATTGTCTTTATAAACATGGTGTGCCCAAGCTCCCCACATGGCGGCCAGAGTGGCGCCGTGCGCCTTGCCGAACATGGAGGAAAGCTCGTGGCCAAGCTGATGGGTGGCCCAGTCGCCCGCGTTGCCGAGCCCGGTGAGATGGTTGTGGGAGATGCTGCCTGCCCACATCATTTCGGAAGCCGCCTGGTAATCCTGCGGGTTTTCGAGCTGGAGCGGTCCAAAATGGATGGCTGTGCGCAGGAGCCCTTCGGCGATCTGGTCGGTCAGCTCGTTGCCGGTGATGGGGGAGAAATAGCGTTCCAGCGTATGCATGACAATGTCGGTGGCGCCGCAGGCGATCTGGAACGCTGGGAGCGTATAGAGCAGCTCCGGATTCATGAAAGCGACGACCGGACGGTTGAGTTCGGTATTGAGGCCGCGCTTGAGCATACCGTCCTCATTGGTGATCACCATGCTGGTGCTCATTTCACTGCCGGCCGCGGCGATGGTCAGGACCGAACCGACCGGCAGATGTTTTTGTGGGACAGCTTTCTGTTCAAAAAAATCCCACGGGTCGACCTCCGGCGCGGGCGCGGCCAGCGCGATTGCCTTGGACGAGTCGATGACGCTGCCGCCGCCGACCGCGAGGATGAAATCGACCTGTTCCTCACGGCAGAGCGCTGCCCCGGTGCGCACAAGGCTGAGCACCGGGTTGGGCTGGACGCCGCCGAGCTCAGTGAACGCGATTTCTGCTTCGGAAAGGGAATCCTTGACCCGGCCGAGCAGCCCGGAACGGATTACGCTGCCGCCTCCGTAATGGAGCAGGACCTTTTTTGCCCCGCGTTTTTTGAGATCCGCGCCTACCTTGTTTTCCGCGCCTTTTCCAAAGTGCACGCAGGTGGGGGAATAAAACTCAAATGCCTGCATAAACATTCCTCCTGTATCTTGCGTCCAGCACCGGTTTTGCGCACCGGGCCGGCGTTATTTTTTACCAATTTGACAATAGCACGCCAGGGGCTTTCTGTCAAGAAAACCGTGCGGCGAAAAGGCGCGGCGGATTGCCGCAAAATAATTTTGAACAAGCCGTAAAACCGGCGCAAATGCTCTTGCGTGCGCGGCTGGGTTGTAGTAAACTAGGTTAGAATATAAACCGGAAAGACGGAGGAGGGCTCTGATTGAAACATCTGATCGAACCGAAGGACCTCACCGACCAGGAAGTGGACGGCATTCTCGACCTGGCCGACCGGATCATTGCGGATCCGAAAACCTATGCCCACAAATGTGACGGCAAAAAGCTCGCCACGCTGTTTTATGAGCCGAGCACCCGTACCCGCCTGAGTTTTGAAGCGGCCATGCTCGAACTTGGGGGGAGTGTCCTCGGCTTCTCGTCGGCGGATTCCTCATCGGCCGCGAAGGGTGAAAGCGTGGCTGACACCATCCGCACCGTCCAGTGCTATGCTGACATCGTCGCTATGCGCCATCCGAAAGAGGGCTCCGCGAAGGTTGCTTCGCTGCACGCGGATATCCCGGTCATCAATGCGGGCGACGGAGGCCACCAGCATCCCACCCAGACGCTCACCGACCTGCTTACGATACGCAGACTCAAGGGAAGGCTCGACAACTTCACAATCGGGCTCTGCGGCGACCTCAAATTTGGACGCACGGTGCATTCGCTTATCCGCATGCTGCTGCGTTATCCGAATATTTCCTTTGTGCTGATCAGCCCGAATGAACTGCGGGTGCCGGACTACCTGCGCGAGGAGCTCGAAGACAAACAGGCAAAATTTAAGGAGGTCGAGCGGCTCGAGGAGATCATCGGCGAGCTGGATATCCTATATATGACCCGTGTCCAGCGGGAACGCTTCTTCAACGAGGAGGATTATGTCCGCCTGCGTGACAGCTATATCCTCGACATGGACAAGATGAAGATGGCAAAGGACGATATGATCGTGCTGCATCCGCTGCCGCGCGTCAATGAGATTTCGGTCGAAGTGGACAGCGACCCGCGCGCCTGCTATTTCAAACAGGCCCTCTGCGGCAAGTATGTCCGGATGGCGCTGATGCTCAAGATGCTTGGGCTCGACTAGGAAAGGGGTTTCATATGAACGTAGACAGCATTAAACGCGGCTTGGTCATCGACCACATCAAGGCCGGCAAAAGCATGGATATCTATAAGTTCCTGGAGCTGGACAAGCTCGACTGCAGCGTCGCGATCATTAAGAACGCCCGCAGCAAAAAGACCGGCAAAAAGGATATTATCAAGATCGAGGACAACATCGACATCGATCTTGACGTGCTCGGTTTTATCGATCCGGATATCACCGTCAACATCATCGACGATGGCCGCATCATTGAAAAGAAGAAGTTAACCCTGCCCGTTGAGGTCACAAACGTCGTGAAATGCAAGAATCCCCGCTGCATCACCTCGATCGAGCAGGAGCTGCCGCAGGTGTTCCGGCGGGTGACGGGCGGCTCCAAAGCGGTTTACCGTTGCATCTACTGCGAGCAGGAATACGATCCGCACAAATAAAACTTACAAAAGAAAGAGTGGAGATTTCTCATGGTAACGATCCAGATGGAAAACGGAAAAGAGATCAAGATCGAGCTTTATCCCAACGTCGCGCCGGTCACGGTAGAGAATTTCAAAAAGCTGGTACAGGAAGGCTTCTATGACGGGCTGATCTTTCACCGGGTCATCTCCGGCTTTATGATCCAGGGCGGCTGCCCGGAAGGCACCGGCATGGGCGGCCCGGGCTACCAGATCAAAGGCGAATTTGCCCAAAACGGCGTCAAAAATGACCTCAAGCACACCCGCGGCGTGATCTCGATGGCGCGTTCAGCGCGTCCGGATTCGGCGGGCAGCCAGTTCTTCATCATGCATGCGGACGCTCCGCATCTTGACGGGCAGTACGCTGCGTTCGGCAAGGTGGTAGAAGGCATGGACGTGGTGGATGAGATCGCCGCTGTGCCGGTCGATTACAGCGACCGGCCGCGCACTGAACAGAAGATGGCCAAGGTCACCTACACGGAAGATTAACCACAGTCTCTCAAAACCAGAAGAGAAGGAAGGCCGCCGGCTTTTGCCGGCGGCCTTCCTTGAATTTCACATTATTTCGTAAGCGTGCCGTAGGGCGTTTCGAGCAGGAGCAGGATCTGCTCTTCCGCGCCGTTTTGCGCGTTCACATAGATGAGCAGTTTTTCGCCGTCCGGCGCGGTGGTGAGAAATTCGTAGGTGAGCACCTCTCCCTTGCCGCTTGTGGGGATGAGCGCGAGCCGGTTTGACAGTACGGCGAGGTCGGGGTTTACCGACGCCTGTGCCTGCTCCGCCGTGAGGGCGGGCGGTGTGATGGCGCGGTCATAATGGTTATTGATATAACCGCGCGCGTCGAAAAAGACGGTCCCGCCGTCGTCAAGGGCGATGCCAACCTTGACAAGATCGGTGTAAAGGGTGATGTCACCGTTCATCGCGGCGTAATTGATCGTGCAGACGCCGTCGATGGTCTCGTAGTAGGTTGCCCGCAGATTCTGAAGACCCATGCGTTCGAGGTAACGCCCGGCGTTTTCAAAAATGGAAGCTTTGTTGATACGTTCCTCATTCACATCGCGGGAGTTGACCATGTAGGCGGTAAGGCCACCTGCCTTTGTCACAGCGGCGTTGATGCTCCCTTTTTGGAAAGTATAACAGGGCATATTGGAATTTTCATCATCCGCGCGGGTCAGATCGCCGGGGTTGACCATGGCGGCGCGGGCGGCAATTTGCAGGGCCTGTTCAGGCGTGACCGCAGCCAGGCCGCGCGTGAGCTTCGGCCGCTGGGTCAGCAGATGGTCGGAGAACGGACCATCATAAATGAGGGTGGGATAACCGGTCATCGTCTGTTCGATATCCTCAAAGCCGGCGGAGAGACTGCGCGGCATGGTGCCCTCGGTGCCGTCCCCCTGGCTGGTGCGCATGGCCAAAACTTCAATCTCGCCGTCGCGCACCCGCTGCTGGAGGATATCGATATATTCGGTCAGGCTGAGCGCATACCGGCGCAGCGCCTGTGCGTTTTCCTTTTCTTCCTCGCTGAGCGCCCCGCCGGAAGCCACCTTTTTCGAGAGCGCCATCGCATAATCCCCCACCTGAGAGAGGAATTTATAGGTGGCGTCCATATGCAGGTCGCTGACAGGCAGGGTGGAAAGGGCGGATTTTGCGCCGCCGCTCTCCCGCCAGATGCGCGCGGACATCTGTGCGAGCTGGCCACCGGTGCCAATATACTGCCCCTTGTCCAGATCGGTGGAGATATTCGTCAGATAACTTGACAGTTCTCCAAGCGAACGTTCATAGGTGTTTTCGAGCTGACCGCGGTAGTCGGCCGCTGCGGCGTTTTGCTGCCAGGCAACGCCGCCAAGGGTGAGCATCCCAGCAGTGGTATAGCTGATGACGCGCACCAATACGCGCCGTTCAATAAAGAGTTCCATAGGGCACCTCCGGATAAAATTCCTGCAATTCGATGGAAACTGTTATACGTAAAGTTATTTTGTGAATAAATATTGAAAATATTATGATCCATATGGGCATTTGGTTGAAAAGAACGGCGAATTCATGTATAATATAACAGATAATGGGTTGATATGACCTTCGCCGATGGGGGAACGATCAAAAATGGAACAGAAAATGGCATATCTTGACAATGCCGCGACCACGCGCGTCTGCCAGGCTGCCGCTGAAGCCGCAGCGCGGATGATGCGGGAGTGCTTTGGCAACCCGTCCTCGCTGCACGCTTTGGGTGTTGCCTCTGCGCGTGAACTTATGAAATCGCGGGAAGCGGCTGCGGCGCTTTTGGGCTGTCAGGAGGAATGTGTGGTTTTCACCTCCGGAGGCAGCGAATCGAATAACCTCGCCATTTTCGGTGCGTCGCAGGCAAAAATCCGCCGCGGCAAAAAGATCGTAACCACCGCCGCCGAACATTCTTCGGTCGCGGCGGCGATGAAACGGCTTTCAGAGACCGGTTTTCAGGTGACTTATGTCGCGCCGGATGCGTCGGGCTGTGTCGATCCGCAGGCAATCGCGGACGCGGTGGACTCGGAAACGACCCTCGTGAGCATGATGCTTGTGAACAACGAGACCGGCGCGATTTTCCCGGTGCAGGAGACGGCGCAGCTGATCCGCCGCAAAAATCCCGAAACACTCATCCATTGCGACGGGGTGCAGGCATTTGGCAAGCTGCCGCTTCGGGTGAGCCGGATGGATGTCGATCTGATGAGTGTGAGCGGGCATAAAATTTGCGGCCCCAAGGGTTCCGGCGCGCTCTATGTGCGGCGCGGCGCGCGGATACTGCCGCTCATCTACGGCGGCGGTCAAGAGCGGGGGCTTCGCTCCGGCACCGAAAGCCTGCCGATGATCGCGGCTTTCGGCGCGGCCTGCGCGGAGCTTTCCGGCAAGGTTCCGGAAAATCTGAAACGGGTGCAGGCGCTAAGCGGCATGCTGCGGGAGAAGCTCGCCGCCATCGAGGGCGTGCGGATCAATTCGCCCGAAGATGCGTCGCCCTACATCCTCAACATTTCGGTGCCCGGCTATCGGTCGGAGACGATGCTGCATTTTCTTGAGAGCCGCGGCGTCTATGTTTCGAGCGGCTCGGCCTGTTCAAAGGGCGCGGCCAGCCCGGTGCTTGAGGCGATGGGGCTTTCACCCCGCCTGATCGACAGCGCGCTGCGCGTCAGCATGATCTACGACACCACCCAGGAGGAGCTTCTCCAGCTCGTGCAGGGACTGCGGGAAGGCATCTCTTCGGTCGCGCACCGATGAACAAGAAAATACACAGATTGAAAATAGATTGGTTGGGAAAGAAATGAAAGAACTCATCCTGCTCAAATGCGGCGAGCTGGCCCTCAAAGGCCTCAACCGCCACACCTTCGAGGACGCGCTCATCAAAAACTGCCGCAGACGGCTGGAAAGCCTGGGAAAATTCCGTATCTACAAGGCGCAGTCGACCATCTACGTCGAACCGCAGGCGGACGATATCGACCTGGATGAGGCGGTTGACCGCCTGCAAAAGGTGTTTGGCGTGGCGGCGCTGACCCGGGCGGGAATCGTCCCGAAGGATTTTCCACAGATCCGCGCGTTTGCGGTGGAATATCTCCGGCGGGAGCTCTCGCGGGCAAAGACCTTCAAGGTGGAGGCCAAGCGTTCGGATAAGGCGTTCCCGATGAAGTCGCCGGAGATCTGTATGGAAACCGGCGCTGCGCTGCTTGAAGCGTATCCGCACCTGAAGGTGGATGTGCACCATCCGGATGTGACTGTCTACGTTGAAATCCGCGAGGTGGCCGCCTATGTCCACGTCGACCAGCTGCCCGGCGCGGGCGGTCTGCCGGTTGGAACAAGCGGCTCAGCCGCGTTGCTCATCTCGGGCGGCATCGACAGCCCGGTGGCGGGATACATGATGGCCAAACGGGGCCTGCGGCTGATCGCGGTGCACTTCGTCAGCCCGCCGTACACCAGCGAACACGCGCTCGAAAAGGTAAAAACCCTTTGTAGAAAGCTGACTCCTTGGTGCGGACGGATCAGCCTGTTTGTTGTACCGTTTACCGAAATGCAGGAGGCGATCCGCGACTGCTGCCCAGAGGAATATTTCACGATCATCATGCGCCGCTGCATGATGAAAATTGCGGAGCGGATCGCGCTGGAAAACGGTTGCGAAGCGCTCATCACCGGCGAAAGCGTCGCGCAGGTCGCGTCCCAGACGGTGCAGGCGATCGCCTGTACCGATATTGCCTGTCAAATGCCGGTTTTACGGCCGGCCATCGGCATGGACAAGGACGAAATCGTGAGGATCGCGTATAAGATTGACACCTTTGACACCTCGATTCTTCCGTATGAGGACTGCTGTACCGTATTCACCCCGAAGCATCCAAAAACCAAACCGCGTCTGGAACAGGTGCTCCAGGCGGAAGAACACCTGGAACTTGACACGCTCCTGCAGAAATGCATCGACGGCACAGAATCGGAAATGATCGGCTGATGACCCGAAGCCGGATACAAGGAGGTGGGGTATTTGATCGCTGAGATCATCGGCGTGGGCGCGGGCCTGGCGGCGCCCGGCATGCTCGACGAAAATACCCGCTTGATCGCCCGGGAACTGGAAGCGTGTGAAATCCGCGTCAACCATTCGGTTCCGGTGGGCGTGAACGTCCCGCAGCTGCGGCGCGCGATTGCGCAGGCGCTCGGGCGCAGTGACGTTGTGATACTTTTGGGCGGGCTTTCGGCCGGTGCGGACGGGATCACCAAGGAGACCGTCTGCGAGGGTTTGGGCAAACGCCTTGTTTTACATGAGGACAGCCTGCGGCGTATCCGCGAGGCCTATCAGCGCGCCGGGCGGCAGATGCCGCAGCAGGTGGCGCGGCTTGCAATGCTGCCCGAACAGAGCGTGGTGTTCCCGGGTGTGCGGGGCATCACGCCCGGCTGCGCGCTTTCCGCGGGCAGCCAGTATATCATTATGATCCCCGACACGCCAAAGGAATTTGTTCCGATGCTGCAGAACAGCGTTATCCCGTATCTGGCGCGTTTTTCGGAGGCGGCGGTCGTCACCCGGACGGTCAACGTCTTTGGACTGGATGAAACGTCCGCGGCGGAGAAACTTGGGGAGCTTTTGCGGTCGGAAAACCCTGCGGTGACGATCCACCAGAACAAAGGCGAGCTGTTGGTGCGGATCACCGCGCGCGGAAAAAATAAGCGCGAAGCCACGGCTGTCAGTATGCCAATGCTTCAGAAGGTGGTAAATTTCCTGGGCGAAGCGGCTTACGGAACCGACCAGAAAAATCTGCAGAGCGCGGTGGCAAACCTGCTTTTGGAAAGCCGCATGCGCGTGTCCGCGGGGGAATCGGGAACAGGCGGGCTGCTGGCCGACTGGTTCACGGCGCTTTCGGGCGCGGAAGGAATTTTGCGTTTCGGCGTTTCAGCGAATACCGGAAAGCTCAAAGAAGAATCGCTGCACGTCCCGAAAAAACTCCTCCGGAAATTTGGTCCGGTCAGTGCGCAGACCGCGGCGGCAATGGCCGCGGGCGCGATGCAGGAGGGCCAGTCGGAGCTGGGGGTGGGGATTACAGCCGGCGTGGGTGAGGAACCCAAAAAGACCGGGCTCATCTATGTGGCGGTCTGCGACCGGGAGAATGTCTGGGTCCAAAAGCTTGATCTGCCGAAAAAATCCGAGCCGGATTATATCCGGTATATGGCCTGCATGGCGGCGCTCGACCTCTTGCGGCGGTACATAATGGCTCTGCCTGGAAGGATGGAAGGCGCGTCCAGCCGTAAAGCGGCCGCGGCGGGAAAACTCGCGGCAGTTTTGGAACGGGAATCGGGAGACGGCCAGAAAAAGCGCAAAAATGGGAAAAAACGCCCGTGGTATGCAAAGATATTCCCGGTAAAAGGGGACGACGGAGCGGAGATTGTGCGCAAGCTGATCCTGCTTCTCGCAGTGGCAATTTTTCTCACATCGATTGGGTATCTCGGGAATTTCCAGCTCCAGTCGAAGCGCAACAAATCTCTGCAGAGCGACCTGGAAACGATGTATGTGGAGGGTATGAGCGAACAGGACGCGACCGAACTGGAGATCCCCGACAATTATCCGGAAGGCTACCAGAAAAAATTTGCAAATCTTTATAAGCTCAATGAGGACGTTGCGGGCTGGCTCAAAATTCCCGGTACCAACGTGAGTTATCCGGTCGTGCAGTATGAGGACAATGATTACTACATGCGCCGGGACTTTAACCGCAAGCCGAGCAAATACGGCGTCCCGTGGCTCGAAGCGGCGGACGAGATGAACCCGCAGAGCGCGAACTACGTCATTTACGGCCACAATATGACCGACGGGCAGATGTTCGGGGAGCTTATGAACTATAAAGGCCAGAACGGCCTTACCTTCCTGCAGGAGCATCCGATCGTAGAGTTCGACGATGTCTATCGCGACAATACCTATAAGATTTTCTCAGTCTTTATCACCAATGCAAAGTCGCAGTACGGGGAAGTATTCTATTATAATGAAGCAACCGATTTTGCGGATGACGCGGCATTTACCGCATTTGTGCAGGAGGTCAAAGACCGCTCCTACTACGATTCCAATGTGGATGTGCAGCCCGGTGACCATCTGATCACCCTGTCGACCTGTTCGTATGAATTCGGCCCGGTTTCCGATGACGCGCATGTGCGCACCGTCATTGTGGCCCGCAAGGTGCGCCCGGGTGAAAAGGACGATGGCAGCGATGTCTCTTATCAGTGGAACCCGGACTATAAACTTCCACCGGGCTTTGTAACAGGCGGCACGGCGGCGGTGCAGGCCGCCGCGCCCGCGAGCATGCCAGCATCGGCGTCATCGACTCCGGCATCGTCCGCGCCGGTGACGGTGAATACCCAGACCGCCGCCGCACAGGCGGAAGCTGCGAGCAAGGCGGCGTCCGACGCGGCGGCCAGCAAAGCGGCAGCGGAGGCCGCGAGTAAGGCGGCGTCTGACGCGGCGGCCAGTAAAGAGTAAGGCGGCGTCTGACGCGGCGGCCAGTAAAGCGGCAGCGGAGGCCGCGAGCAAAGCGGCGTCCGACGCGGCGGCCAGTAAAGCGGCAGCGGAGGCTGCGAGTAAGGCGGCATCCGACGCGGCAGCCAGCAAAGCGGCAGCGGAGGCGGCGCAAGCGAGCCGGCAGGCCGCCGAGGAAGCAAGCCGGAAAGCTTCTGAGCAGGCGGAGTCCAGCCGTATCGCCTCTGAAGAAGCGGAAGCAAGCCGCCAGGCTGCGGAAGAAGCGGCTCGCGCGGAAGAAGAGGAGGATGACGAAGATGAGGACATCCGGACTTCCGGCAGCGGCAGTGACAAGCTGACCATCGTTTCGGGCGGCAGGAAAGTGAGCGGCAGGGCGGACGATATTGTGGCCAAGGTCGTCATGAACGAAATGGGGACAGGCTTCAATGATGAGGCGCTCAAAGCGCAGGCGGTCGCGGCTTACACTTTTATCAAGCAGCAGAACGCCAGCGGCATCACCCCGGCGCTCGGGACAAAAAACCCATCCAGCCAGGTGCAAAACGCCGTGGATGAGGTGATTGGGGAAGCGGTCTACTATAAGAACAACCTCGCGTTCACTCCGTTTTATGCGACCAGCGCAGGGGTGACGATCTCGTCGAAGGACGTGTGGGGCGGCAGCTACGCTTACCTGGTGCCGGTCGACAGCGAAATTGACGAGCAGGCCCGCAACTATGAATATACCGTCACAATGACGGCGGATAAGGTGGCCGACCGGGTGGAGGATGTGCTGGGGGTGGACCTGTGGGACTTCAGTGACGACCCGGACGACTGGTTTGATATCCGCAGTTATACCGAAGGCGACCGTTACGTCAAGGAAATCAAGGTCGGAAAAAAGACAACCACCGGACGGGTGGTGCGCGAGCAGGTGCTTGGCCTGCGTTCAGCCGCGTTCGAGATTGATTACAGTGACAGCACGGAAAAGTTCACCTTTACGACCTATGGTTACGGCCACGGCGTGGGAATGAGCCAGACCGGCGCAAATCTTTATGCCAATGAGGAGGGCTGGGATTACGAGGAAATCCTGACCCATTATTATCCCGGCTGTAAGGTGAAATAAAAAGATGAAAAGAAGGCGGGGCCGCTGCCCCGCCTTCTTTTGTGCGCTTTTGGTGATGCGGATATTGCAGGGCAACAAAAAATGAATTTTCTAGAAATTTCCCCTCCACAAGGAAGGAAAGATGTGCTATAATTATAAACTGATGTTAGCAAGTTCATTTACATAAAGAGGATGGTTATGAACATATTGAAGAAACTTTTACGCGGCATTTATTATTTTTGTGTAGGGGTCAAATCCTCCTGCTGTGACTTTTACGAATGGTACATCGACAACCGAAGCATTCCTGGTTTCCTGCGCAACAAGGTGGCGCTCATCGTGATGGCCCTTGTGATCGTAGGTGCGGGATGGGGGCTTGTAGCGGCGATTGGCAGCGCTTCGAGCGGTGAACGGCATCAGCTGCCGTCCTCTTCCCAACAATCCTCTTCGTCCACAGTTTCCGACAGCGGGGAAAGCAGCGCTTCTGAACCCGCTGCGTCCCATGAAGCGCCGTCAGATGCGGATTCAGCCGTTTCGGACGCGTCCTCCGAAGCTGTTCCTGCGCCTTCCGAGAGCACACCCGAAGCAATCGACGCGATGGCCAGTGCTACCCGGTATACCCCATTCACCGCGGAGGAGCTGACCGCCGCGCTTGCCGAACGCGCAAAGAGTTATTATGAGCATCCGGTATTTATCCCGCCGGCAGCGGGCGATATCGCGGGCTGGAAAGAAGTTAACCCGGATGTGGTCGGCTGGATTTCCATCTCGAACACCAACATCAACTACCCGCTGGTCATTGGCCAGTACACCGACTATTATACCCACCGCGGCTATTATAAGGAAACCAGCCGCAACGGCGTCATCTGGTTCGATTCGGACACCCGTTTTGACGCGCAGGGCAATATCACCTCGACCAACGCGGTGCTTTACGGGCATAACTGGACCAACTGCTGGCGGCCCACCCGGGTCGGCAATCCGAACGATGTGATGTTCGCGCAGCTGGCCGCTTACGACCACGCCGACTTCACCGCCCAGAACCCGTATATCCGGATTGCGACGCTCGGAGGGGAAAGCCTCTATCAGATTTTTGCAGTCTTCTATACCGATCTGAGTTTTGGATACAACTATGCGGAACGTCCTGGCAACGGCATGATGAACATCATCAACACCGCGAAGGCCAAGAGCATCCACAAGCTGGATGTTCCGGTAACCGCATCGGATAAGATTCTGACCCTGTCGACCTGCACACGCGTAATGGGCGCGGGCGACAACCAACGCTTCGTGGTTATGGCCAAGAAGATTTCCTAGCAGGAAAAAACAGAAGAACGGCTCCCGATGCCTGACCGGGAGCCGTTTTTTGAAAAAGGAGGCGGGGACCTTGCTGAAAGAGATGATTTTTGGGCTGCTGCGCCCGTTTTTAACCTTTTATGCCATACTGCGTTACAAAAATATCTGGGGACTCAAACAGTATCTGCAAACCCATCCAGGTAAGCTCATGAAGCTCACCTACCTGCATTACTTTATGCGGCGCGGCAGCTTTGTAGGCCTTTCGAGTGAAATTGCGGGAACACCGTGTTTCCCGCATGGAATTCAGGGCATCTTCATTTCCAATTCCGCAAAACTGGGCAGGGATGTGGTGATCTTCCAGCAGGTGACGATCGGCTCGAATACCCTGCCGGACAGCAAGAACCCCGGCGCGCCGGTGATCGGGGACAATGTCTATATCGGCGCGGGCGCCAAGATCATCGGCGGCATCAGGGTGGGGGACAACTGCCGGATCGGTGCGAACGCGGTGGTTTATACGGATATGCCCGCCAATTCGGTCGCGGTCTGTGCGCCGACCCGGATCCTGCAAAAGGAAAATCTGGACAACACCTACATCACCCGGCTGGACGGGGAGGAATATTATTTTCGCGGCGGCCGGATGCACCGGAGTGAAAAAGCGGAATAAAAGTAAATAATGGGCCGCCAGCGAAAGCTGGCGGCCCATTTTGTCATTTTGCGTTTCGCTGGGAAAGCAGCAGGTCGATGAAACCGTTGACCAGCCGCCGTTCGGAAGGCGAACAGGTTTCGAGTTTCTGGATGATGTCGCTGCTCAGATATTCCGGGCTGGCGGTGCCGGTTCCAAGCAGGATCTCATCCGGCGTGACCGAAAGCGCGTCACAAAGCTTGACGATGGTTTCAAGGCTTGGGATTGAACGGCAGGTTTCGATATGGGAAATGAAGTTGTTGGTCAGGTCGGCCATTTCCGCAAGTTTTTCTTGGGTAAGGCCGCGCTTTTTTCGGATTTCTGCGATGCGCCTGCCCATCAGATTGTAATCGATCGTCAAATCAATCCCCCCTCAATCAAATTTTACAGGAACTGGGTCTGATAAACACAAAATATAAGTACAATAGTACTTGTATTTATAATTATTCTAAGTTATAATACGATTATACTTTTGGTTATAATCAGAGGAGAGAAAAGACACCGGGAGGAGACTCCCGGCGGGGACAAAATTCGGGAGGCCAAACATGGTGAAATGGAAAAACACACAGCGCGGGCCCTTTTGCCGCGGCATCGGTTTCGCGGTTCTGGCCGCGCTTTTACTGTGTGCGGTGACGGTACAGGCTTCGCTTCCCGATACGTCTTTGTCCGCCGAGAAACGCGAAACGCCGCAAAATAGCTGCGCCGCGCTTTGCTCCATTGACAGTGAACCGGTCCGGCTGGCGGTTTTCTATTCGCGGGAGCGCGCCTCCCGTCCGGACAGCTTTCAGCTGTCGGGTGTTTCACTGGCGGACCGCCCGGACGGGAAGGGCTGGCTGATCGCGGTAAAGTTTTCGGTGCAGGAAGCAGGCGGGATGAGGGTGAACCGGGCGGACTACTATGATTACGATAAAAACGGCGGGAATATCACGCCGCGAGCATAAAAAAAGAGGCTGCCAGTCGATACGCAGCCTCTTTTTGATTCAGGAGAAACACAGGGAAAGAAAAATTTATTATTCAACGACCTTGCCCATGGCTTTGAGCGGATCGACCCATTTTCCATCCGACTTCATGGCGAAATGCAGATGCGGATCGAGGGAAATTTCGCATGGGATATCACCGATTACGCCGATGGCTTGTCCAACCTTGACTTTGTCTCCCTGTTTTACAGTGACATCTTTTGCAAGTCCGCAGTAAACAGAGGTGACGCCGTCCTCATGCAGGATTTCAATGGTCATGCCCCAGAGCGGATCGTCGCGCACAGCGGAAACCTTGCCGTCACTGGCGGCTTTGACCTGGGTGCCTTTGTCCGACTTGATGTCGATGCCGTCGTGGGTGCGCCATTCCTTCAGAGTGACGTTTTTCACAAGCTCACCGTTGCTGTACGGTGCGAAGATCTCTCCAGAGATCGGCAGAACGTAGGAGGAGGGCTGCGGCGCCGGCTGCGCGGCGACCTCTTCGGATTGCTTTTGCTCCTCGGAGGATGCTGCCTGCGAGGACGAAGATGCTGTAGCAGAGGAGGACGAGCTGGACGGCACTTTCACGTCGTTTTGTGCTTTTCCGGCCTCCTCTAAATCGGGGAAACCATATGCGGGCTCCTTGGAAGCAGCCGGGGCCTGTTGTTCGATGATCTGGCTGTTGCTGTCGTCGATTCGGGAAATGGTCTTGTCAACAGCGACCCACGCTGCGGTGCCGGCACCCACAACGCAGATTGCAAGGGCGATGTAAAAGCCTTTGCCAGCCATAAATTTACTGAATTTGCTTTTTGGATTATAGGAATCATTCATAATGTGGTTAACACCTCCGGTATTATTTTGAACGGGCGGGATTGCGTTTATACCATGCCAAACTTTTCTTTTGATCCTTTTTTGTCCATGATTTTCCTTTTTCTTTGCCTTGTCCGGGTCCTTCTGCAAAACCTCCCTTACCCCCACAAAAAACAGCAGGACGGCGAACAGCTTGGAGAGCCACTCGGTTCCGAGGAAGTTTCCAATCCAGACCCCCGCGAATACCATCGGAAGCCCGGCCGCGATCGAGAGCCCCGCAGCCTTCCAGCTGACGAGCTTGTTTTTCGCGTGCAGGATAAGCGACAGCACCGCAATGGGCAGAAAGAAGATCAGGTTGATCCCCTGCGCGGCGAACTGGTCGTAACCACCATAGACTCGCAGGTAGAGCAGCAGGACGGTCCCGGCGCCCATGCCGAGCGAACCGAGCAGCCCGCTTGCCAGCGAGACCACCCCAATAAGCAGCCAGCTCATTGGAAAAGCAGCCGTACGGCCGAATAGAGCACGATTCCCCCAAACACCCGGTGCAGCCAGACCGTTTTGATCTTCGGCAGCAGCCAGGCGCCGATTCCAGCGCCCAGAAGCCCGAGCGGCAGAAACTGTGCGGCGCTCATGAGATCCATGTGGCCGAACGAAAGGTAGAGCATGCTGCTCACGGCCGAAAGCGGCAGGATCACCGCGATCGAAGTGGCGTGGGACTTTTCAGCAGGCAGGCCGTCCTTGTGCAGCATCGGGACGACGACCATGCCGCCGCCCGCGCCAAACAGGCCGTTTAAAAGCCCGGCGACCGCGCCGGTCAGGAGGAATTTGCACTTCTTCAGGGGGAACACTCCTTTTGCGGAAAAGTTGGCGGTAGAACTCTCAGCAGCATTTTTGCAACAAAAAAAGACGCTGCATGGAACTAGCATTCCATACAGCGCCTCTCTTATGCAGTTTTAAAATTTATTTGGTGCCGAAAATCCGGTCGCCGGCGTCGCCCAGGCCGGGCACGATGTATTTGTTTTCGTTGAGTTTTTCATCCAGCGCACCGCAGTAGATCTGCACATCCGGGTGCTTTGCCGTAAGCGCTTCGATGCCTTCCGGCGCGGCGATGATGCACATGAATTTGATGTTTTTGCAGCCGTGGGCCTTGAGCTGGTCGATCGCGTCAATCGCGGAACCGCCGGTTGCGAGCATCGGATCGAGCACGATGATATCCCGCTCTTCGATATCGGCAGGCAGCTTGCAGTAATATTCAACCGGCTCGCAGGTGTCATGGTCGCGGTACATGCCGATGTGGCCAACCTTCGCAGCGGGGACGAGCTGTAACAGGCCGTCCACCATACCGAGCCCCGCACGCAGGATCGGAACAAACGCAATTTTGCGCCCGGAGATGACATTTGCCTTTGCAATGCAGATCGGGGTCTCGATCTCGACCGTCTTGGTCGGCAGGTCACGGGTAGCTTCATAGCACATGAGCATCGCGACTTCGTTGATCAGCTCGCGGAACTCTTTGGAGCCGGTGTTCTTGTCGCGCAGGAGGGTGACCTTGTGCTGGATCAGCGGATGATCCATAATAAACGGTTTGTTTGCCATAATAAACGTCCCCTTACTTTCATGATTCAGATCGATTTATCGGTTCTCGATCACAGTCAGTTTATCAATGCGGCGCTGATGGCGGCCGCCTTCAAATGGAGTATGTAAAAATACGTCGACCAGTTCGATGGCAAGCCCCGCCCCGACCACACGACCGCCCATACACAGGGCGTTGGCGTCATTGTGGGCGCGGGTATATTTTGCGCTGAAATAATCCGAACAGCAGGCCGCGCGGATACCTTTCACCTTGTTGGCGGCCATCGAAATGCCGATGCCGGTGCCGCAGAAGAGCAGCGCCTTTTCACATTCGCCGGAAACAACCGCATCGCATGCGGGAAGGGCCATATCCGAATAGTCACAGGAAGCTTCGCTGTAGGTGCCAAAGTCCTTATAAGCGATCTTCTGCTCATCCAGCCAGCGCCGGACCTCCTCCTTGAGGGCAAATCCGCCGTGATCGGCAGCCAAAGCTATCATTGTCTCCATCTCCTAATCCAATCTGCAGTTTTAAGCATTCTTTTGTTTTGCCAGCAGTTCCCGTTCCGCCTGCGGCAAACGCAGGTAGGCGGGGGCCAGCGCATCCGGCGCGACCGTGCCGCCCCGCGCGGCAATCCGCTGCGCGGCTAGCGCCACTCGCGGCAATCCGCTGCGCGGCTAGCGCCACTGAAGCGGCGCGCGTGAAGCGCGCTGCGGGCGAAACGAGCCCCAGTCCGGGCAACTCGTCTTTGAGAATAGTATAGCACATTTTTGCGCCGTCTCCAACCAGCAAAACACAAGTTCCGAGATTTTTCAGCCGCGTGGAAAGCTCTTTAATGGTGATCGCCTCATCGGGCGCAAGGCGGATGAGCACGCCGTCCTTCCAGCGGAAGAGCGCGGTATAAACCTGCGAGCAGCGCGCGTCGAGCACCGGCGCGACCACGCAGTCCGGCCCGCAGAGGTTCCATGCGAGCGCCTCCAGCGTCGAAACGCCGGCACAGGGCTTTTCCAGCGCGTGTGCCATGCCCTTGACCGCGGAAAGCCCGATGCGCAGCCCGGTGAAGGAGCCCGGCCCTTCGGTGACGGCAAAGAGGCCGATTTCTGAAAGCGCAACGCGGGTCTGCGTAAGCAGGCTCTCGACCATCGGCATGATCGTCTGGGAATGGGTGAGGTTTACATTCCCGTAAAATTCCCCGAGCAGCTTGTCGTCCTCCAGGATGGCGCAGCTTGCCGACTGGGATGAGGTGTCCAGCGCAAGGATTTTCAAAACCGTTCCCCCTCGATGGTGATTTCCCGGGTGTTGTCGTCGATCCGCGCAAGGGTCAGCGCGATCGTCCCGGGCGGCAGCGCCGATTCAATGTTTTCGCTCCATTCGATGAAAAGCACGCCGCCCTGGTCGAGATAATCGAAAAATCCAGTGGAGTAGAGCTCGTCGAAGCCGGAGACACGATACATATCGAAATGATAAAGCGGAATATTACCATTTGTATATTCGTGAACCAAAGCAAAAGTGGGGCTGGACACGTCGTCCACAAGCCCCAGTCCGCGAGCCAGTCCGCGTGCAAAGGCGGTTTTGCCCATGCCCATGCCGCCCCGGCAGGCGACGACGTCGCCCGGGCGCAGCTCGGCGGCAAAACCGGCCGCGAATTGTTCGGTTTCAGCGGTGGAATGGCTGGTGAAGGTGATCAATGCGCTGGCCTCCAAAAAATATAAAGTTTTCGCCCGCCTTTTTCAAAAAGCGGCAGGGCGGCGCCTTAGAATAGACCGGAGATGTGCCCGTCCGCGTCGACGTCGATGCCGAAGGCGGCGGGTGCTTTCGGCAGGCCCGGCATGGTCATGATGTCGCCGGTGAGCGCCACAATGAAGCCCGCGCCGGCCGAGAGCCGGATCTCCTTGACGTTGATGGTGAAGCCCTTCGGGCGGCCGAGCTTCGCCGGGTCGTCCGAGAGGGAATACTGGGTCTTGGCCATGCAGACCGGCAGGTCCGCGCAGCCGAGTTTATCAATTTCCGCAATCATCTTTTCCGCGGCGGCGGAGTAATTCACCCCGTCCGCGCCGTAGATTTCCTTGCAGATCGTCTCGATCTTCGCCTTGACCGGCAGCGCCGTGTCATAAAGGGTGTGGAAGTTGGCCGGGTCTTCGCAGGCGTCGATCACCGCTTTCGCGAGCGCGACACCGCCTTCGCCGCCCTTCGCGAACACTTCGGACAGCGCGAACCGGCAGCCGGTCTTGGCGCAGAAATCGGACAGCACCGCGATCTCCTCATCCGTATCGGTCCCGAAGCGGTTGATGGCGACCACGACCGGCACGCCGTATTTCTGCATGTTCTCAACGTGTGCTTCCAGGTTCACAAGCCCTTTTTTGAGCGCTTCCACGTTTGGCTCGGAAACCTGGGATTTCGGCACGCCGCCGTTATATTTGAGCGCACGCATCGTGGCGACCAGTACGATCGCACTTGGCGCGATGCCCGCGAAGCGGCATTTGATGTCGAGGAACTTCTCAGCGCCGAGGTCGGAACCGAAACCCGCCTCGGTGATCGTGTAGTCAGCCAGCTTGAGCGCCAGTTTGGTCGCCCGAATTGAGTTGCATCCGTGCGCGATGTTTGCAAACGGGCCGCCGTGCATCAGGGCCGGCGTATTTTCGAGCGTCTGCACCAGGTTCGGTTTGAGCGCGTCTTTGAGCAGGGCTGCCATCGCGCCCTGTGCCTGCAGGTCACGGGCGTAGACTGGTTCATTACTATAAGTATAAGCAACAAGAATATTTCCTAAACGTTTTTTCAAATCTTCGAGATCGGATGCCAGACAGAGGATCGCCATGACTTCGGAAGCGACCGTGATCATGAAGCCGTCCTCCCGCGGCACGCCGTTGACTTTGCCGCCAAGACCGACGATGACGTTGCGCAGTGCACGGTCGTTCATATCGAGGCACCGTTTGACCAGAATCCGGCGCTGGTCAATTCCGAGCGAGTTGCCCTGCTGCATATGGTTGTCAAGCAGTGCGCAGAGCAGGTTGTTGGCCGAGGTGATCGCGTGCATGTCACCGGTAAAATGCAGGTTGATGTCCTCCATCGGCACAACCTGTGCATAGCCGCCGCCCGCCGCGCCGCCTTTGATGCCGAATACCGGCCCGAGCGACGGTTCGCGCAGCGCGATAATTGCCTTTTTGCCGAGCTTCTGCATCGCCTGGCCAAGGCCCACGGTGGTGGTGGTTTTGCCCTCGCCTGCCGGAGTGGGATTGATTGCGGTCACAAGCACCAGCTTGCCGTCCGGCTTGTCCGCCAGGCGGGAATAGATGGATTCTGCGAGCTTCGCTTTGTAGCGGCCGTATGGCTCCAACTCGTCCGGAAGGATTCCGAGCCGCCCGGCAATTTCACTGACCGGCAGCATTTTGGCGCTTTGTGCAATTTCGATATCGCTCTTCATCAGATGACTTCCTTTCCTTCTGCTATTTACTGAATAGATTCTTTAATGTGTGCATATAGACCGACAGCACCAGCCCGATGCCCATATAGGAGGCGAGCACGGACGAACCGCCCGACGAGAGAAACGGCAACGTGATGCCGATGACCGGGAGCAGCGAGAGGCACATGCCGATGTTGACGACCACCTGGAAGGAGATCATTGAAAAGACCCCCACGCAGATGAGCTTGCCCTGAAGGTCCTGCGCCATCTGCGCGTCCGAAAGGACCCGGACGCAGAGCAGCGTGATCACCAACACCACGGCAAGGCTGCCGACAAACCCAAGCGACTCCCCGATAAATGAAAAGATAAAGTCATTATGCATTTCCGGAACATACCGGTGGCTGCCGGAAAAAATCCCCTTGCCCCAGACCTTGCCGGAACCGATCGCAAGATTGGCCCAGTACTGCTGGTAGTAATCCCCCTGCGGGTCGGCGGCATGCGGCTGCAAAAGGATCAAAAACCGCTGCCTCTGGAAATCGCTGAGGATAAAGAACCAAATAAAAGGAAAGGCGGCAATCGCCGCGGCGATTGCACCGGCAATATATTTCCAGTTAATCCCCGCGGCAAAGACCATCCCGGCAAAGATCACGGCAAACACCAGCGCGGTGCCGTCATCCCCCTGGAGATGGACGAGCAAAATCGGCGCAGCGCCGTGCGCGCAGACGGCGAGGATGTTGTGCGGGCGGTTCAACTGCTCGCGCAGGATATGCAGATGGTAGGCAAGAGTGATGATAAAAGAGATCTTGAGAATTTCGGTTGGCTGGAAGGTAAAGCCGCCGGGCAGCACAAACCAGGATTTGTCGTCCGGGCGCAGCTCGGCTCCGACCCCAAAAAAGAAGGTCAGGATCACCAGCAGATAGGCGAGCGGCGCGTGCAGTTTCCACAGGCGGGCCATCTCGTGATAGTCGAGCTTGGAAAGGATGATCGCGGCAATGCCGCCCAGGCCGGTGGCGCCGATCTGGACGAGTATTTTGCGCAGGCCGATGTCGACCAGCCCGGAATAGGCGATCCCACAGATGAGCACGACGCTGAAAGCGGAAAGGGAAAGGCACAAAAACCAGAGCCATTTATCGGTCTGCCGGATATATGAGGCAATGGAACGAAAGAATTTTTTCATATGCAAATGCTTTCCGGCCTGAAGGAATTTCCCTGAGGCCTTGCGGGAGGACTTTTTTGTCGAATGACCAATCCCTATTATATAGAATCCTCCGGCAAATTACAACCGGCAGCCCCTGAAAAAAGCGGAAAACGGGGATTGGATTATCCGCTCCTGAAGGGCGTCCGCTTCCTTGACAGGAGACGGGACAACGCGGGTGAAAACAGATGGAAAAGCGAAAGCTGCTTGGTTAGGCAAAAATCTGCGCGGGACGAATCTTTTTACGCCGCGCATTTCGACATATATCGCCTGGTTAATTGACATTTTCCATTTTTATGATAAACTTATTTGGTATAGGTACACAGATCGCTGCGCGCAAAAATATATTCGGACAAAGGATGAAACAGCCATTGCTTTTCTGATGGCTCAGCGGATATTTCTTGTCAGTTCCATCTAAAGAAATGTCCTATGAGGTAGAGATAAAATGAAATACGATAAATTTCAATATGACAGAATATTTGAAATTTTAAAGAACAAGATCGAATCCGGCTTGATGCCAAAAGGCACTGCGCTCCCCTCCTATGCCGATCTTTGCAGGGAGTACAAAGTCTCCAATAAAACGATACGCCGTGTGGTAGCAATGCTGATTGAAGCAGGGCTGATTGAGACGAAAGAGCGGCAGCTTTCTGTGGTTATTTTTGATCAGGCAAACCCGGAGAGCAATTCTGCGGATAATTTGGAAAAACCCGATATCCCGGTTATGACAGATATCCTAAAAACAGCGGAAATTCTCTGCTATCCGCTCATATGCCATGGGATTTCTCTGTGCGGCAAGAACGATTGGGATATTCCCGAAAAAATAGTTCGGCAATTGAATCCCAAACAGCCAAAACTCTTTTGGAAAAACTCGAAACGATTCTGGCGGTTTTTTATTGCCAGATGCGAAAATGAGTTAAGCCTTCATGCGGTTGACGCTCTCGGCTTTTTAGAACTGGAATATAGGGAAAGCAATTTTGGATCGCGTGTCGCATATCAGCGGGCGCTCATCGATTTTATAAACAAAAGCAGAATCGCGACTCCTGCAAGCGATGTGATCAGAAATTTCCTTACAGAGATTCACAGGATTACGATCTCACGGCATGATTTTCAATGTTACGTTCCCGCCGATTCCCCCTTTCGTATCGGTGTTCAGGGCCTTGATAAATGGATGAAAACAGCGGAAGTGCGTTATTCCAGCATATATCTGGATATTCTGGGACTTATTGCTATCGGCTATTATCAGCCTGGAGACAGGCTGCCGTCTCATGCTCAGATGCAGAAACAATACGGCGTCAGTGTGAACACGACTACGCAGGCTATCCAATGCCTGCAAAAATGGGGAGTTGTGGAAGCAACTCGAGGCAGAGGGATTTTTGTATCTGCCAATATACACGCGTTAAACGAGATCCCTTTGGACCCGCGGTTAATCGCCAGCCACATCAGAAGGTACTTTGAGTGTTTGGAGCTGCTTTCCCTTACGGTGGAAGGGGTAGCTTACCATGTTGCGAATCATGCCTCCCGCGCACAGATGCAGGATTTCATTCGGAATTTGGATGCCGCGAAAAAAAACATGGATTTATATCAGCCAGCGCCGATTATTCTGCTGGAATTTTTGACAGAGCAGATTCCATATGAAGCGCTGCAATCAATCTATCGGATTATACTCAAGAACTATCGAATTGGCCGAAAGATACCGGGACTGATAAACAGCGCCAATGCATCTGGAAAACTTGAGATACACCGCAAGTGTGTAGAAGCTGCAAACACACTGCTTGTCGGAGATCAAAGCGCGTTTGCAAAACAAGCCTCGGAAATGTTCGCGTACACCCATCGGCTTATCATTCAAGAGTGCAAAAGACTGGACTACTGGAAAACAGTTAAGGATATCTATGACGGCTCTCAGCTATGGAAATAATTTTTTGGTGAACCCGGAAATATATCTGGTACAAATGTGGCGGGATTCTATGCCGAGGGGGCCGGAGGAACAAAATGAAAAGGGGAATGAACAGCAAAATCAAGAATGCCGGAGCGGAAGTTCTGCTGCGGCTCAGATGGGTGACCATTCTGCTGGCGGTACTTTTCATTTTTGAAACGTTGTTGTTTACCGCTACATATCGTCATTTGAACCAATCCATACAGAACGAGCGTGTCGAATCCATCAGTCAGATGAGCACCCTCATTTCAGAAAAGCTGCTTCTGCTGCGGCAAAATTATGAGGACAAGGTGAGGCAGGCGGCCCTGGTCATAGCGAACAACCATGTTCAATCGCTGGAGCAGGGGCGGGAGCTGCTCTTGGGCTTTGAGAACCTATACCTGCTGGCTGAGGACGGAACCTGCACCTCCCTTTCAGGAGAAAGAATCGTACCGCCCGAGTCGGAAGAAATCAAGAAGCTGAGAACCTCGGACGAAATCCGGACGGATTATTGCACCGTACAGACGAAAGGCGACTTTTGGGTCTTTATGGCTCCTCTGCGCAATGCCGCCATAGATAATAAAAAATTAATCGGCGTTTTAATGCTGGTGGATTCAAACACCTACGCAGAGATCGCAGCAACTGCGCTGTATGAGAATCTGGGAGCTTCCTATGTGGTGAATCAGCAGGGCGTGATTGAGCTGCGGCCAACCAAGGCAACCGCCAACGATTATTTTGGAGGATACAACCTGCTCCACACCCTGCGGGAAAAGAAGGTGGACGAGCAGCAGATACTTGCGCTGCAATGGGGGCTGGAAGAGCGGCAGGAAGTCGAAATTATAGCAAATATAGACGAAGAAACATGGCGGATACAAAGTTTCCCGGAAAGTGGGGGCAACAGCATCGTCATAGTAGTCCCCATTTCGATCACGGCCCGGACAACCTTTGACGCAATGCGCAGTGTGATCATTATGATTGGGCTTACCCTCTCAACCGTGGTGGCTCTGGCTCTGGTCTGGATTTTCTACTATGTGAAAAAGGGACAGCAAAGCGAGCTGGAGCAGGAAAAAACCAGATTGAAAAGCGATTTTATGAACAAAGTATCCCACGATATCAGGACACCGCTGACAGCCGTGATCGGATTAAACGATCTGCTGCTGCACAACGCGGATAAACCGGATATTGTGGTGGACTGTGCGCAAAAGGCGAAACAGTCCGGTGAATATCTTGTCTCCATTATCAATGACGTGTTGGATCTAAGCCGGATCGAAAGCGGAAAGCTGCGGGTTTCGCACACGGCTTTCGATATGAAGGAGCTGCTGGATACCGTTGTCCAGTTGGAAACTTATCCAGCGGGCGAGAAAGCGCTGAACTTCCGTCTGGTTTGTCCGGGTACATTCCACCGAGGTTTTTTGGGAGACGCCGTCCGCATCAAGCAGTGTCTCATCAATTTAATTTCCAATGCCATTAAATTTACGCCCGAGCAGGGAACCGTGACGCTTACATACCGGGAAGTACAGGAAAACGGGAATTACACCAGGGCCCGCTTTATCGTCGAGGACACCGGGATCGGCATGAGTGAAGCGTTTATGCGGCAGATGTTCCATCCCTTTGAGCAGGAAGAATCCTCTCTGATCTCCGCCAATGTGGGCAGCGGCTTGGGTTTGGCGATTGTGCACAGCCTTGTGACACTGATGAACGGCACAATCCAGGCGGAGAGTAAATTGAATCAGGGGAGCAGATTTATCATAGAGCTTCCCCTGGAGAAAACCGTGCTGAGCGAAACCGGCCCGGAAGATGGGCGCAACGGGGAGCTGCCCGCATATTTGCATGGCAAGAGAATCCTGTTGGCAGAGGATAACGAAATCAACCGTGAAATTGTCACAGCGCTTTTGACCGAGCTTGGCTTTGTGATCGACGGGGTGGAAAACGGCGCGGAAGCTGTGGAACGGTTTAAAAACTCCACCATGGGATATTATTCCATCATTTTGATGGATATCCAAATGCCGGTGATGAATGGCCTGGAAGCCGCTGCCGCAATTCGCGGATCGGCCCATATGGACGGACAGAGCATTCCCATTATCGCCCTGTCCGCAAACGCCTTTGAGGAGGATGTGGAGAAATCTCTCGCCTGTGGAATGCAGGCTCATATCAGTAAGCCGATAGAAATTGAGGTTATCAAGAAGTTATTTATCCGATACATACATTAAAGAGGAATTGACATATGAAAACGCTGCGTTTTTTCAGTCTGTTATTGGCGGGCGCCATGCTGCTGGGGTTGGCGGGCTGCGCCAACACGCCGCACAAATCGGAGATAGAGTCGCGTTTCTGCGCGGACAATGAGATTTTGACCTATGAGCCGGTGGATTTTGAGAAAACCATCGTCACCATCGGCCTATATGCCCCTTGCAGTCTAGGACCGATAGAGCTTGCCATTGAGGCTGAATTCCCCGGCGTTGACGTCGTTGCGCTGAATCAGCCCAGCATTCCCGACATTCAGACGTACGCAAAACATCCCCGCGTTCAAAAGGACTTAACGGATATTATCATTACAGGGTTTGTAAAAGACGCGGCGGTAAGCGGCGAGATTTTTTACGATCTGTCTGCGGAGGATTTTACCTCCCGGTATAATCAATCCGTTCTGAACGATTTAAGCTCCGACGGGAGGCTCTATCAGCTCCCGATCAATAACTCGGTGCAGGGCATCTTTTACAACAAAAGCCTGTTCGAGGCGCACGGCTGGGAAATCCCGCAGACAATCGATGAATTTTACGCCCTGTGCGATGAAATTTCCGCGCAGGGAATCCGTCCCTTTGTCCCCTGCTTTAAGTACTCCATGGATGGGGTCGGGCTGGGATTTAGCAATCGCGCCGTCTTTTCCACCATGGAAAAGCGGGAGCAGTATGACCTGTTCTGCAATGGTCAAGCCTCTTGCAAAGGCTTGCTGGAACCGTATTTTGCAGTGCACAAAACGCTCTATGACCGCGGCATCGTGGTGGAGGACGACTTCTCCTCCAGCCTGACACAAAACCGACGCGCCCTCTACGCGGGTGAGATCGCCATGCTGCCGGAACAGTTGACGATGTTTTCCCTGTACGAGGACGAACAGCCGGCGTGTGAGATCGACTTTTTCGGCTACCCATCCGATATTCCCGGGGAGCGGTGGATGCAGATGTCGCCGGGGCGCAGTATGGCGTTGTCGAAATTATCCATGGAGGATCCTGATAAAAAGCAGATCCTGCTGGACATCTTTGCGTTCCTCAGCACCAATGAGGGACAGGAAGCCTTGCTGGAAGTCTTTTCGGGTCTGAGCAGCGTGAAATCCGCCCAGGCAAACTTGAGAGAAGAATTTTGGGACATACAAAACTGTATTGAAAACGGGCGGATCTTTTTTGCGGACAAAATTGGAAACGATCTTCATAACCAAACGATGAAGGCATACTTGGAAGGCAAGCTGACCCTGGAGCAGGTCATTGCTGAAACGGATGCTCTGATTAAAAATATTTCAGCCGCCCAGAAGCCGGAGGGGTCCATCGGAACCGCCACCGAGGACTTTACCATCCTGGAGACCAGCAGCTTTATTGCCGACGCCATGCGCAACGCAACCGGGGCGGAGATCGCCCTCATCCCCCACTGTGTTTACTACAAAGGAAATTTTGCGAAATTCTATGAGAGCGACGTGACCATGCTGTACCGCTTTTATCTGCGGGGGCTGGGCGCCGAGGACTATCTGACCACCTATGAAATCACCGGGGAAAACCTGAAGGCGCTTATGGAACATCCCATCATCAACGGCGAAGAAATAAACGCCATGTATGCATTTTCCGGCCTCGCGATGGAATACGCCCCCTGGCGTGATCAAAACGAAAACGTCATAAAACTGACTTTGGCGGACGGCAGTGAAATTGAAGATACGAAGCGCTACACCGTCGCCGCCTGGGCGACCTCCATTGATGAATCCTATATCGCTTCTGCTCTAGCTGTCCACAGCGAGCTTGGCAAAAACATTGATCTGGTCACTTCCGCCGTCAAACAGGAAGAAACCATCTCTCCTGCGAAGGATGGCCGGCTTACCCTGGTGTGGGATCGTGATTAGACGGTTTTAAAGCCCGTCCGGGTTTCGGGAGTCGTGTTCCCTTACTGTCCTGCTGGGACGGATTCACCCCATCGGCAGACTGTTTGAAAAGCATGTCCAGGGCATCAATCGCGCCACAGCAATCGGTATCGGCCCAATCAGGTTCATCCATAAATGCGTCACCATCAATTTCTCCGCCAAACTGGCTTCAAGGCAGAAAAGAAGAGCGTATTACCACCAATCCCATGATTTGTGGTAATACGCTCTATTGTTTTATCCGCTTAGACAAGCGGTGATTTTATGCAGCGGTGTGCCTGAATTCCCTCAACTTTTACACAGGATTAATTCTCACTGGCCGCCTTTTGCTTGATGGCAGCCTGCGCCGCGGCGAGCCTTGCGATCGGCACGCGGAAAGGCGAGCAGGAAACGTAGTTGAGGCCGAGTTTGCAGCAGAATTCGACCGAGCTCGGGTCGCCGCCGTGTTCGCCGCAGATACCCAGCTTGATGTCCGGGCGGGTCTGACGGCCGAGCTTGCAGGCGCGTTTGATCAGCTTGCCAACGCCAGCCTGGTCGAGACGGGCAAACGGGTCGGACTCGTAGATCTTCTTGTCATAGTAGCTGTCGAGGAAGGAGCCCGCGTCGTCGCGTGAGAAACCGAAGGTCATCTGGGTCAGGTCGTTGGTGCCGAAGGAGAAGAATTCGGCTTCGGTCGCGATCTCGTCGGCGGTGAGCGCCGCGCGCGGGATTTCGATCATGGTGCCGACCTTGTAGGAAAGCTTGACGCCCGATTTTTCAATGATTTCGTCGGCGGTCTTGGTCACGATGCCTTTGACATAGGCAAGCTCCTTGACCTCTCCGACCAGCGGAATCATGATTTCGGGAATGAGCTTCCAGTCGGGATGTTTCTTCTGGACGTTGAGGGCGGCCTCAATGACTGCCTGGGTCTGCATCTCGGCGATCTCCGGATAGGAGACGGCCAGACGGCAGCCGCGGTGGCCCATCATGGGGTTAAACTCATGCAGCGAGGAGATGGTGTTTTTGAGCTCCTCCACCGGGATGTTCATCTCGCCGGCCAGCGCCTGGATATCCTCCTCGGCGGTCGGCAGAAATTCATGCAGCGGCGGGTCGAGGAAACGGATGGTGACCGGCAGGCCTTTCATCGCCTCGTAGATCCCTTCGAAATCGCCCCGCTGGTACGGCAGCAGTTTGGCAAGCGCCGTGCGGCGCTGCGCCTCGGTTTTCGAAACGATCATCTCGCGCATGGCCTTGATGCGTTCGCCTTCAAAGAACATGTGCTCGGTGCGGCAGAGCCCGATGCCCTCGGCGCCGAAGGAGAGCGCCTGCGCGGCGTCGCGCGGGGTATCGGCGTTGGTGCGCACCTGCATGGTGCGGTACTGGTCCGCCCAGCTCATCAGACGCCCAAAATCGCCGGAGATGTCCGCCTCGACGGTCGGGATGGCTTCACCGTAGATATTGCCGGTCGAACCGTCCAGCGAGATATAATCGCCCTCGTGATAGGTTTTGTCGCCAAGGGTGAACTGTTTATTTTCCTCGTCCATGATGATGTCGCCGCAGCCGGAGACGCAGCAGGTGCCCATGCCGCGCGCAACCACCGCCGCATGGGAGGTCATGCCGCCGCGGACGGTCAGGATGCCCTGCGAGTAGTTCATGCCCTCGATGTCCTCCGGAGAGGTTTCCAGGCGGACCAAGATGACCTTCTCACCGCGCTTGGCCCACTCGGTGGCGTCCTCGGCGGTAAAGACCACGCGGCCGCAGGCGGCGCCCGGGGAAGCGGGCAGCGCGGAGCCGATCGGCTTCGCGGCTTTGAGGGCTTTGGCGTCGAACTGCGGATGCAGCAGCGCGTCAAGCTGTTTCGGGTCGATCATGCAGACGGCTTCCTTCTCGGTGATCATTGCCTCGTCGACCAGATCGCAGGCGATCTTAAGCGCGGCTGCGGCGGTGCGTTTGCCGTTACGGGTCTGCAGCATGAAGAGCTTGCGGTCTTCGATGGTGAATTCCATGTCCTGCATATCGCGGTAATGCTTCTCGAGACGGCCGCAGATTTCAACAAACTGGTTGTAGGCTTCCGGCATGATCTCCTTGAGCTGGTCGATCGTCTGCGGGGTGCGCACGCCGGCGACGACATCCTCGCCCTGCGCGTTCATGAGGAACTCGCCGAAGAGTTTCTTTTCGCCGGTGGCCGGGTTGCGGGTGAAGGCCACGCCGGTGCCGGAATTGTCGCCGGTGTTGCCGAAGACCATCATCTGGACATTGACCGCGGTGCCCCAGGAGGAGGGGATGTCGTTCATGCGGCGGTAATAGATGGCGCGGGGGTTATCCCAGGAGCGGAAGACCGCCATGATGGCGCCCATGAGCTGCTCTTTGGGGTCGGACGGGAAATCCACGCCTTTTTTGGCCTTATATTCGGCCTTGAACTGGCGGACCAGCTCCTTGAGGTCGTCGGTGGTAAGCTCGGTGTCGAGCTTGACGCCCTTTTTCGTTTTCATCTCGTCGATGAGCTTTTCAAAGTACGCCTTGCCGACCTCCATGACCACGTCGGAATACATCTGGATGAACCGGCGGTACGAGTCGTAAGCGAAACGGGGGTTCTGGGTCTTTTTGGCGACGACTTCGACGACTTCGTCGTTGAGGCCCAGATTGAGGATGGTATCCATCATGCCGGGCATCGAAGCGCGCGCGCCGGAACGGACCGAGACGAGCAGCGGATTTTCCATGTCGCCAAATTTTTTGCCGGCAATCTTTTCGAGCTTTCCAAGGCACTCGTAGATCTCGGCCTGAATGGCGTCGTTGATTTTCTTGCCGTCCTCATAGTACTGGGTGCAAGCTTCGGTCGTAACGGTGAAGCCCTGCGGGACAGGCATTCCAAGACCTGTCATTTCTGCAAGGTTCGCACCTTTCCCGCCGAGAAGCTCACGCATTTTGCCGTTGCCTTCGGAGAACATGTAGACGAATTTTTTTCCCACTTTAAACCTACCTCCAAATAATTTTTTGGCCTTTACCATTTTTTTCTCGGATCAACCTGTATTATACCAGAGAATATGGGGCTTTTCCAGTGGTTCTATACAAAAATAATTGCCGATATTTTGACAAAATAACGGTTCCTTCTCTTGCAAACTGCCAAAAAAGTTGACATAATATATAAGTAGTAACTTCCTACATTTACAAAACCGGAAAGGCGGGGCGTTTTCCCCATGGATAATCGACGTACCTTTGCGATCATCCTCGCGGCGGGCGACGGCAAACGGATGAAATCCAGCCGTCCCAAGGTGCTTTGCGAGGTGCTGTTCAAACCGATGCTCCGGTGGGTGGAAGACGCCTGCCGTACGGCGGGAATCGAAGAAATTTACATCGTGGCGGGCAAAGACCCCGACTCCCTGCGCGCCGCGGTCACCCCCGCATGCCATTTTGTCCTCCAGCCCGAACGGCTTGGCACCGGCCATGCGGTCATGATGGCGCGCGACGCGCTTCTGCGGGGCGGCGATGTGGCGGTTTTAAACGGCGACGCGCCGTTTGTGAGCGCCGAGGTGCTTATCGGCGCGCTCAGCCAGCACCGCGCCGCGCAAAACGCGGTCACGGTCGTGACCGCCCGGATTGAAAATCCGACCGGCTATGGCCGGGTTTTGCGCGGGGAGGACGGCGGGGTGCGCGCCATTGTGGAGGAACGGGACGCGACCGAAGCCGAACGCGCGGTGACGGAAATCAATTCCGGCGCGTATTGGTTTGACGCGGCGTTCCTCCGAGAGGCGCTCGAAAAGTTGCGGCCCCAGAATGCGCAGGGCGAATATTACCTGACCGATGCGGTTGGGATCGCGGTGCGGGAGGGGTTGCCGGTGGGCGGGTACCTCTGCGCCGACAGCGACGCGACGCTGGGCGCGAACGACCGCAAAGCGCTCAAGCAGCTCAATGAGATCGCGCGCCAGCGGGAGATCGACCGCCACCTTGAAAACGGCGCGGATATCCCGTGCGATGACGGGATTATCATCGCGCCGGGCGTCAAAATCGCGCCGGACGCGCAGATCCTGCCTGGAAGCATCCTACTGGGGACTACCGCGATTGGCGCGGGCAGCGTGATCGGCCCGAACAGCCGGATCGAAAATTCCACGATCGGCGCGGGCAGTAAAATTCTTTCCTCCTATGTCACCGATTCGACGGTGGGGGAGGACGCGCGCATCGGCCCGTTCACCCAGCTGCGCCCGGGAAGCCATGTGGGCGACCGGGTGAAGATCGGGGATTTTGTGGAGATCAAGAATTCCACGCTGGGCGAGGGCACTTCGGTGGCCCACCTGACCTACATCGGCGACAGCGATGTGGGGCGCTTCTGTAACTTTGGCTGCGGCGTGGTGACAGCCAATTACGACGGCAACCGTAAATACCGCACCGAAATCGGGGACCGGGCCTTCATCGGCTGCAACACCAATCTGATTTCTCCGGTGAAGATCGGCGCGGGAGCCTATACGGCGGCCGGTACGACGGTCACGGGCAAGGTGCCGGACGGCGCGCTCGCCATCGGGCGGGTGCGGCAGGAGATCAAGGAAGACTGGGCCGACAAAAATATCGGTTTCAAGAAGGATCAGAAGTGAGCGGAAAAAAGGATATGGAAAGGGGCCCGCGCAATGAATCTGCATGGGAAAGACATCAAGATTTTCAGCGGCAATTCAAATCCGGAGGTGGCGTTTCAGATTTCCCGCAGCCTGGGGCTTCCACTGGGCAAAAGCGAAGTGAAGCTTTTTTCAGACGGGGAGGTTTCGGTATCCATCAATGAGAGCGTGCGCGGGTCGGATGTGTTTGTCGTGCAGTCCACCTGCAGCCCGGTCAACGACCATCTGATGGAACTGCTCATCATGATCGATGCTTTCAAACGCGCGTCGGCCGGGCGGATTACCGCGGTGATCCCGTATTTCGGATACGCGCGGCAGGACCGTAAGGCGAAGGCCCGCGATCCGATTTCCGCGAAGCTGGTGGCCGACCTCATCTCGGCGGCGGGCGCCGACAGGGTGCTCACAATGGACCTGCATGCGGCGCAGATTCAGGGTTTTTTCGATATTCCGGTAGACCATCTGCTGGGCGTGCCGCTGCTCGCGCCGTATTTCGGCTCGCGTTTTTCCGGGAGGAAGGAGGAGCTGGTGGTTGTTTCACCCGATCTGGGATCGGTTACACGGGCGCGCAAGTTCGCCGAACGCATCGACGCGCCGCTCGCGATCATCGATAAGCGCCGCCCGAAGGCAAACGTCTCGGAGGTCATGAACATCATCGGCGATGTGCGCGGCAAACGGGCGATCATCATCGACGATATGATTGATACCGCGGGAACTCTCTGCAACGGCGCCCAGGCGATTTTGGAAAAGGGCGGCGCCACTGAGGTCTACGCCTGCGCTACCCACGGGGTGCTTTCCGGCCCGGCGTTCGAGCGGATCGAAAAAAGCTGCATCAAGGAACTGGTGCTGCTCGATACGATCCCGGTCCCGCCGGAGAAGCAGCTTGATAAGATCACAATGCTTTCGGTCGCGCCGGTTTTTGCCGAGGCGATCGCCCGAATCTATGAAGACAAGCCGGTTTCGCCGCTTTTCGGCTGAAACGGGCGCAAAACGACAGGAAAGAACGAGGCGGGATATGCTGCATATCCCGTCCTTTGGCATGGAGAATCAGAAATGTTTGGAAAATGGAAAACGAAATCTTCCGCCCCCGCCCCCACCGGGCCGGTGGAGTTTCTGGTGGTGGGGCTTGGAAATCCCGGCGCGAAATATGAGGCAACCCGGCATAACGCGGGTTTTATGGCGGTCGACTGTCTGGCGGAAAAGCTGGGGGTGAAAATCGACCGGCTCAAATTTAAATCCCTCACCGCCGACGCGATGATCGGCGCTCACCGGGTGCTACTGATGAAGCCGTCCACCTTCATGAACAATTCCGGCGAAGCGGTGCGCGAAGCCGCCAGGTTCTATAAAATTCCAGCGGAGCGGGTGTTGGTGCTTTTTGACGATGTGAGCCTTGAACCCGGGCGCATGCGTATCCGCAGGCAGGGCAGCGACGGCGGGCATAACGGGATCAAGAGCATCATATACCTGCTGGAGAAGGACACTTTCCCGCGCATCAAGATCGGCGTGGGAAAAAAACCGCATCCGGAATACGACCTGGCGGACTGGGTGCTGGGAAAATTCCCAAAGGAGCTTTCCGACACGCTGGACAAGACCTTCGAAGCGGCGGCCGAAGCGGCGATGCTCATTGTCGAAGGAAAAACCGATCTGGCGATGAACCGGTTTAACTCCTGAGAATACCCGAAAGGAAAGCGTAATGAAAGGTTTTGAACATCTCCTCGAAAACAGCGCGGCGTTCATGCGCGTCCGGAATGCGGTCGAAAAATCCGCCACGCCGGTGCTGGTGACCGGCCTTTCGGGGGCGCACAAGGCGCATACCATCGTGTCCATCGTAGGCCCGCTCGAAAAGAGCGGGCTTGTGGTCGTGCCCGACGAAGCGAACGCGGTGCGCATCTGTGAAGATATCAATATCATGGCGGGAGAAGGCACGGCGGCGCTCTTCCCTTCGCGGGAGATGACCTTCTACGATGTACAGGGCGTTTCGCATGAATATGAGCACGCGCGCCTGAGCGTGCTCGGCAGGCTCGCCGCGGGAAAGCTGCGGGTGGTGGTTGCCTCCGCGAAGGCGGCGCTCCAATATACCATGCCGCCCCCTGTGCTTGCAAAACGCACTCGAACCCTGCGTGCTGGGGAATCCTATCAGATGGACGAGCTGACAGCTTTTTTGGTTGGCGCGGGTTACACCCGTTCGGATCAGGTTGACGGCGTCTGCCAGTTTTCCCAGCGCGGCGGTATCCTTGACTTTTTTCCGCCGCATATGCCGGACCCGTTCCGTATCGAATTCTGGGGAGATGAGATCGACACCATCTCCACCTTCAAAATTGAAACTCAGCGACGGGAAGACACGGTGAAATCGGTGGATATCACCCCGGCTGCCGAAGTTGTGGCCGACAGCCCCAAACGCCTTTTGAAGCTGTTGGAAAAAGCGATCCCCGGTATCCGCGGCACCCAGGGGAAACTTGCAAAAGAAAAGCTGCGGCAGGAGATGGAAAAGATTGAAGGCGGCGTGATGCCGCAGAGCCTCGACCGTTTTCTGCCGCTTCTCTACCCGGAGCCGGCCACCATCTTTGATTATATGCCCGACGCGGTCTTTTTCCTCTGCGACACCGGAAACTGCCGCGAAGCGCTGAAAGCCGCGCAGGCCCAGCAAAACGAGGATATCAAAATCCTGTTTGAGGAGGGCGTGCTTTTTCGGGGATGCGACAAATATAACGGGGATTTTATAGATCTGCAAACGGCGGCGTCCCGCTCCAACACCGTGCTGCTTGACACCTTTGTGCGGTCGGTGGGTGACATTCCGCTGCGGGACATGGTTTCGGTCAACGCGGTGCAGCTCTCCTCCTGGAGCGGCGAGATTGCCACCCTGCGCGAAGAGGTCGGCCATTACATGGAGCAGGACTACTGCGTCGTGGTGTTCGCGGGCACCGACCGCGCCGCCGAAACGCTGACCGAGGATCTGCGCCGCGCCGGGATTGCCTCCCGGCAGGTGCGGGAGATCGGCCCGCTCACGCCGAAGCTCGTCTATGTGATGGGCGCGAGCATGTCCGCGGGGATGGAATATCCCGATCTCCGGCTGGCGGTCATCTCCCAGTCGAAGGCGGTCTCACAGCAGAAGAAGGCCCGTAAGCCCCACCCGAAAGAAGGCAAAAAGCTCCGGGATATCAGCGACCTTTCGCCGGGAGATTATGTTGTGCACACCGCGCATGGTATCGGCGTATTCGAAGGGATCGTCAAGCGTGATATCCAGGGGATTGTGAAAGATTACATCAAGATCCGCTACGCCGGCACGGACACGCTGTTTGTGCCGGTCACCCAGCTCGACCTCGTGAGCAAATATGTCGGCGTACGGGAAGAAGCAAACGTCAAACTGAGCAAACTCAATTCGGTTGAGTGGCAGAAGACCCGCCAGCGGGTGAAAAAGGCCGTGGAAGACATGGCCAAAGAGCTGACTGAACTGTATGCGAAGCGCATGCAGGTGAAAGGCTATGCGTTTTCCAAGGATACCGACTGGCAGAATGACTTTGAGCGCCGCTTCCCGTATGAGGAAACCGATGACCAGCTGCGGTGTATCGATGAAATCAAGGCGGATATGGAGGCCACCGTCCCGATGGACCGGCTGCTTTGCGGGGACGTGGGCTTTGGAAAGACCGAGGTGGCGCTGCGGGCAGCCTTTAAATGCGTGATGGATGGCAAACAGTGCGCGCTGCTCTGCCCGACCACCATCCTTGCCTGGCAGCACTACAACACGGTGCGCCGCCGGATGGAGGGCTTCCCGGTTAAAATCGAGCTGCTTTCGCGTTTTCGCACGCCCAAGGAACAAAAGCAGATTCTGGACGAACTGCGCCGCGGGGAGATCGACATCATCATCGGCACCCACCGCCTGGTGCAGAACGATGTGAAATTTAAGGACCTGGGCCTTTGCATCATCGACGAGGAGCAGCGTTTTGGTGTGCGGCATAAGGAAAAATTCAAGGAGATGCGCGCCACGGTCGACGTCCTGAACCTCTCCGCGACGCCCATCCCGCGCACCCTCAACATGGCGATGAGCGGCATCCGGGACATGTCGATCCTGGAGGAGGCGCCGCAGGACCGCCACCCGGTCCAGACCTATGTCATTGAGCACGACTGGGGGATCATCGCGCAGGCGATCGAGCGCGAAATGCGGCGCGGCGGACAGATTTTCTACCTGCATAACCGGGTTGAAAGCATCGATAGCTGTGCCTATAAGCTCCAGCAGCTTGTGCCGGACGCGCGGATCGTGACCGCGCACGGCAAGATGACTGAGGAGCACCTCTCGCGTGTCTGGCAGCAGCTGCTCGACTACGAGGTGGATATCCTGGTCTGCACCACCATCATTGAAACGGGCGTCGACGTGCCAAATTGCAACACCCTGATCATTGAGGACGCCGATTATATGGGGCTTTCTCAACTTTACCAGATCCGCGGGCGGGTCGGACGTTCTTCCCGCCGCGCGTTCGCATACCTCACCTTCCGCAAAGACAGGCAGCTTTCAGATATCGCAACCAAACGGCTTGCCGCCATCCGGGAATTCACCTCGTTCGGGTCGGGCTTCCGCATTGCGATGCGCGACCTGGAGATCCGCGGCGCGGGAAACATCCTGGGTTCGCAGCAGCACGGTCACATGGAGGCGGTTGGCTACGACATGTACCTGCGGATGCTTTCCGACGCGGTGGCCGAACAGCGCGGGGAAACCCCGACCGGCGCCGCGACCGAATGTATGGTCGACGTGCGGGTCGGCGCGCACATCCCGGAGGATTATATCGACAACCTTGCGCAGCGGATCGACATCTACAAGAAAATTGCGGGCATCGAGACCGAGGACGATGCGATGGACCTCATCGACGAATTGATCGACCGGTTCGGCGAGCCGCCGGAGGCGGTCAAGGGCCTGGTCGATGTGGCGCTCGTGCGCAATACGGCGTCGCTCATGGGAATCAAGGAGATCTCCCAGCGCGGCGACGCGGTGCTGCTCTACCCGGAGGTTATGGATATGTCCCGCGCGGGCAGCCTTGCGGTTAAACTGCGCGGCCGCGTGATGGTGAGCGCGGGCAATAAACCGTATATCACCGTCAAGATCGCAAAAGGCCAGACGCCGCTCGATACCATCCGCGAAGCGCTCGCCGCAATGAACGACGCTGCCCGCTGAGGGGGTACTTTCTTGCTTGCCCAAGAAAGTACCCAAAGAAGGGCATTCAAGGGGACCCCTGCGGCCCCCTTGAAAATCCCCCAGCCTTCCCTCGCAGAGCAGACGAAGCGTTCCGCGCTTATCGCACGGGACGGGTTTTCGCAACCGTTGCGAAAACCGGCTGCGCCGAAAGCGGACAAGCGGATTGAAAGAACGCTTCGCGTTCAAAAACCGGCGCGGCAAAACGGGATTTCCTGTCCAGCTATTTTGCAGATTATATTCCGGGCATAATAATTTTCGATGCGGTCAAATTTTTTGCAGGGAAAATTCATATGGACTTTTCAAATGGGAAGTAGTATAATATCAAAGTATGTAACGGGCGAACCCCCAATTAGGAGGAATTTGAAAAATGAATGTTGTGAAAAAGGGCCTTGCGTTTGGTATGGCGCTGATGATGGCAGGTTCCATGGCGGCATGTGCCGGCGGCGATACCACCTGGGCCGCAAAAGCGGGAGATCTGACCGTTCCGGCGGGCGTATATATTTCGCAGGTGATGAACGCCTACTATACGGTTGCGGCGGAGCTGCCGCAGGATACCAAAGATCCGCTCAAGGAGCAGATCGACGGCGTTTTGGCGTCGGATAAAATGATTTCCGATGCAAAGGCGAACCTCAATAAGTTCATTGCCGTGGAGCAGAAATTTAATGAGCTCGGCCTCACCATGTCCGATGCGGATACCACATTGGTCAACCAGATGGCAGATTCCTACTGGCAGTACCTTGGGGAAGCCTATCAGGCAAACGGTATCTCGAAGGACTCCTATGTCATGATGACTGCCAACGACCAGAAGCGCCAGCTCATTTTCAATGCGATTTATGGCGAAGGCGGCAGTGAAGCCGTACCGGAGCAGGAGCTCAAAGACAAGTTCTACAATGATTTTGCGAAGATTATTCTGATCCCGTTGAATTTCAGCCAGAGCGAGGATGCCGAACAGAAAGAATCCGACAACAAAAAAGCGCGCGAAATCGTGGACAAATACCTCAAGCAGGCCCAGGCGGGCAAGGATATGGAGGAGATTGTTTACGAAGCGCAGAAAGAAGTCACTGGCAATGAAGAACTCGAAAAACCGGAGCCCGGCACTTCTTTCAGCTTTTTGAGCAAAGAGAACACCAACTATGACCAGAAGGTGATCGACGCGGTGTTCGGCGCTGAAAATGGCGTGCCGACCGTGGTGGAAACCGAATCGAGCATCTACCTGTTCCAGCGGTACGATATCACGGAGAATGAAAATGACTTCACTTCACGCAAAGAGGCGCTGATCCAGCTTCTGCGCGCGGATGAATTCAATGCCAAGCTGGACGAGTGGGCAGCGGCTGTGAGCGGCGTGACCTATAACGACGCTTCGTTCAAGCGCTATACGCCGGATAAACTAAAACTGTAAAAGAGAAGATAAAAAAGCCTCCTGCTTTAAGCAGGAGGCTTTTTTCGGCTGTCCGTCTCCCTAACAACAGCCGGGCACACTTAAAAGTGCAAGTACATAATATCAGGAAATCTTCGCTTTGTCTGCCACCAGTCTGGTGTCAAAATGAATGAATCTGATACCAGGCTGACACCAGACTGATGGCATACAGGCAGGTGAAAAGATGCTAAACTGTCGTTGGAAAGGTGGTGACAGCATGGCGGTAATCAGAGGTTTATTCACCTTGAGAATTGACATACAGACACATGCAAAAATACGTAAGATTGCTGGAATGGAGCGCCGCTCTATGACAAATATCATTGAACTGATGCTGACGCGGGAGATCGAACAGTATGAATTGGAACATGGTGAGATCCGGCTTACAGACGATGATATCTATGGAAAACCTGACGAATAGCAAAACTGTCCGGGACGCGCAAGAGTCGAGATGAACGGGCCTGCGGCCCGCTCTTGCGCGTCCCATCCCGTTTTGCAGCCAAACAGACAAGGGCGGAAAGCACCAAAGTGCTTTCCGCCCTATTTTTGAATCCGTTTGTCCGCTTTGCGCGCAGCGCATCGCCGCAATGGTTGCGGCGATATGCCCCGCGTGCTTTTTATCGCGCGGCTCACTTCGTGGCATCTAAGCAGATTGCGCGCGATCTTTGCCGCAAAGCGGCAACAAAAGCGCGCGCAGGGGGCCGCGGGGTGTCCCCGCGCGTGTTCTTTGGGTACTTTCTTGCACGAGCAAGAAAGTACCTCGTGGTGCGCGGCGAAACGCGCAGGAGTGGTGCGCGGCGAAACGCGCGAATTTCAGGCGCGCGAAGGGCGCAATACCCGGGCGCGAACTCAGATTTTTTCAAAGAAGCTGGCGTCTTTCTTGCAGATGGGGCAGATAAAGTCCGGCGGCAGTTCTTCGCCCTCGTAGACGTAGCCGCAGACTTTGCAGCGCCAGCCGTGTTTTTCCGCGGGTTTTTTGTAGGACGGCGCATTCGGAGGCGTGGTGCCCTTGACCACCGTATGGTAGTAGTCATAAGTCATGACCGGTTCATCCGAAAGCTTTTTGGCTTCGACGGCCTCGCCCACAAAGAGCAGATGGGTGTCAAGGTCGAGCTTGTCAATCACCTTGAAGGAAAAGACGGCAGCGGCATGCTGGGACGGGTAGCGCACGCCGTTTTCATCGACCGCGAAGGAGATGCCGTAATATTTTTCGGTGTCCCGGCCGCATTTGAATCCAAACCGGCCGATCATTTCCATATCGGCGGATTGGGTTAGCGGAACAGCGTTAAATACGCCGGATTTTTCGATGAGTTCGGTGGTGAAATTTTTTTTGGAGACGGCAACGGCAACTTTCGGCGGCTCTGCGGTCACCTGGGTGACTGTGTTGACGATGCAGCCGTTTTGCCTGCCGTCAAAAGCCGAGCTGAGCACATAAAGGCCATAGGACATTTTAAAGAAGGCTTGCAAATCCATTTTTCATTATCCTTTCTGTCACAATACAACAGCGCCGTATCGCGCGGCGACCTCTTCGAGATCTTCTTTTTCGATCTCACAGGAAGTGGAAACCACCAATGCTTTGCCATTGTAGTGAAGGAGTGCGTTTTCCAGCGCTTCGAGCGATTCCGATTCAAACGCAACCGGCATATCGATCATGTGGGCGTTGAGGGAGAAACGGTAGCCGTCGTCCGGTGTGTCCAAATGGATCAGGACCGCGTCGCAGCTTTCATGCGAAACGTCGAGCAGAGAATCGGCCATATCCACCTCACAGATGATCGGTTCGGAATATTCGAGGCCGTCGTCGAGGTAATAGACATTGCGTCCGGCCGCGATGATATCATAGTCGGCGGGCGGAATCTTCACCTTATCGATATCGAACGAATCCACCATGTGGCGCAGCGCTTCAATATATTCCGGATCGGTCCCGCAGCATCCGCCGATGATCGAGACCCCGCGGCGCATGAGCCGCGCGCATTTGTTGGCAAACTGAATGGGCGTAAGCGGAGGATTGCCCGCGTTTGGCTTGGCGATGAGCGGGATTTTGGCATACGGCGCGAGCTTTTCAAAGAGCGGCACCATATCCTCCGGCCCTTCGGAACAGTTCAGCCCAAAGGCGGAAATCCCCATGTCCTGCAGGGTGAGCATGCTGGCGAGCGCGTCGTCGCCCCACATCGTGTGGCCGTCCGCGCCGACCGTCATGGTGAGAAAGACCGGCAGCCCAGTCTGGCGCGCGGCGATGACCGCGGCGCGGCATTCGCAGAGCGAGGACATGGTTTCGATCACGAGCAGGTTGGCGCCCGCGTCGGCAAGCGCGGCCGCCTGTTCGGCATAGATGCCGATGAGATGCACGAATTCGGTTTCCCCGAACGGTTCGCACATCAGGCCGGTGGTGGACATATCGCCCGCGAGCAGGACGCCGCGCCCTTCAAGCGCTTCCCGCGCGATGCGGACAATTTTTGTGTTGAGCTCCTGCACCTGCTCGCTCAGGCCGTGCAGTTTCAGATTCCCCGCATTTGCAAGAAAAGTGGGCGCATAGACGATGTCACTGCCCGCTTGCACATAACCAAGCAGGGTTTTGCGGATGACTTCGGGATGCTCGCTGGCCCATTCTTCGACACAGACGCCGCTGGGCATCCCTTCCTTCATGTACTGGGTACCGGTCGCGCCGTCCAGAAGGAGCGGCAGCCGCAATCGATCTTTCCCATTCATGGCCATAAATTCCTTTCCGCCGTCGACCGGCAATTACATGGATTCTGGAACAGTAATTTTTAAAAGCGTTAATACATTGTGTAATACTGTTTTGACCGACATACAAAGGTTGAGCCGCGCCTGCATGACCGGCTCTTCCTCACCCTTGACCCGGCAGGCGTTATAGTATTTGTGGAAACTGGTCGCCACATCCACCGCATATTTGGTGAGCCGGGCGGGGTCGTAATTACGCGCCGCGTCGACGATTTCCTGCGGGAAGCGTGCCAGCGTGCGGATCATCGCGGTTTCTTCCGGGGTGGTGAGGTTTCGCAGCTCCGCGTCGGAGCAGCTGCGCGGAGTGATGCCCTCCTCGGCGAGCTTTTTGAGGATCGAGCAGATGCGCGCGTGCGCGTACTGGACATAGTAAACCGGATTCTGGCTCGACTGTTCGACCGCGAGATCGAGGTCGAAATCGAGGGTGGAGTTTGGCTCGCGCATATTGAAGAAGAAGCGGGCCGCGTCGACCGGGACCTCCTCAATGAGATCGGTAAGACTGATCGCTTTGCCGGTGCGCTTGCTCATCTTGACCGGCTGGCCGTCCTTGGTGAGCCGCACCAGCTGCATCAGCACAATATCAAGCTTGTCCCCATTGAGTCCGATCGCATCCATCGCGCCCTTGAGGCGGGCGACATGGCCGTGGTGGTCGGCGCCCCAGACATTGATGACCCGGTCGAAGCCGCGCACCGCGAACTTATTGTAATGATAGGCGATATCCGCCGCGAAGTAGGTCGGAAAACCGTTCGCGCGCACCAGCACCTCGTCCTTTTCACCGCCGTTCTCGGTGGCCTTGTACCAGAGCGCGCCGTCCTTCTCATAAGTCATGCCGCGCTCGGTCAGAAGCCGGATCGCGTCGTCGATCGCTCCCTGATGCAGCGTGCTTTCCCGGAACCACACATCGTAATGGATGCGATAGCTCTCGAGGTCGTTTTTAAGCTTTTCGATATTTTTCGGCAGCGCGTAGGCGGTCAGCGCGTCCTTACGCTCCTGTTCGGAAGCATCTAGGAATTTGTCGCCGTGGATGTCCGCGAATTCGCGGGCGCGCAGCTTGATATCCTCGCCATGGTAGCCGTCCTCCGGGAAGGGAACCGCGTCCTCGCCTTTATAAATCTGCAGGTAGCGGGCATTGAGCGAGCAGGCGAACTTTTCGATCTGGTTGCCCGCGTCATTGACGTAGAATTCGCGGGTCACGTCATAACCGGCCCAGTCGAGCGCCGCCGCCAGACAGTCGCCGATGGCGCCGCCGCGGGCGTTTCCCATGTGCATCGGGCCGGTGGGGTTGGCCGAAACGAACTCGACCTGCACCTTCTGGCCGCCGCCGAAATCGGTGCGGCCATAGCGGTCACCGCCTGCGCGGACCGATTTGACCACGTCCGCGTACCACTGCGCGCCCAGGAAGAAGTTGATAAAGCCCGGGCCCGCGATCTCGACCCGGTCGAAGGCGGTGCCTTCGAGGGCGATATTTTGGCAGATGGCTTCGGCGACCTTGCGCGGCGCGCATTTATAGGCGCGCGCGCCTGCCATGGCGACATTGGTGGCAAAGTCGCCATGGGAAGTGTCGGCGGGGATTTCCACAACAAAGGCGGGCAGTTCGCCGCAGACGGGCAGGCTGCCTGCCTGGGAGGCTTTTTCCAGCGCGGAACGCACCAGCCCCTCAATCGATTTTTTTGCGTCAGAAACCGGATTGGTCATGGGTTTTACACATCCTATTATTTATGATTTTCATTTATTGGGGTTGTTCGCGCACATTGATAAAAACAGCGTTTTCGCTGGCAAGCAGGGTGTTGACGTCGAGCGAATAGGCAAACTCCAGATTCCCACCGCTGTCGGTGAGGTCGGAAACGATCCGGTCGCCGGAAACGCCGATCATCATCGGACCGTAGCCGGTGTCATAATGGCACTGGTGGCGCACGCCGCGCTCTACGATGAGCTGGGAACGGGCGTGTCCTCCGGAACGGGTGAGGGTGACCTTCTCACTGTCCTCCACCTTGAGCACCGTCCGGGCGCCTTCAAATCCGGTGGCTTCCGATTCGTCATAAGCGATGTAATAATGCCCGTTGCGCTTATAGTAAGAGCCGGTCGTGAACAGTTCGACCTGGTCCTCGTCGCCGTCCTGGCGGTAAACGCCCTTGATTTTGATCACTACGTCTTTTTTCATATCCTGATTCCTCCCCGGGAAGGCGTTTCACAAAGCGCTTTCTCGGATGTTTTTGGGATTTGCGGGCGGGGTCAGATTTCGACCGCGTCGATATCGATCTGAGTGACCTGCCCGGTCAGATCGCTGCCAAGGAAAATCCCGGCAATATCACTGAAGTTGTCGATTGAATCGGTCACATAGAATTCGCATTTTCCCGCGCCTTCAGCCAGCTGGTCCTCACTTGCCAGGAAGGACTGTGCCCAGCGGGCAACCTGCTTGCCCGGATCGATAAGGGTGACCTTGTAATTGAGAAGCTGGTTGAAGATGTCATAGATGATGGGAAAATGGGTGCAGCCCAGGATGAGCGTATCGACCTGCTCTTCGATGATCGGCTTCAGGTAACGCTCGGCCACCATGCGGGTGACCGGGTTGTCCGGCTGGATGAATCCATTTTCCACGAGCGGTACAAGCAGAGGACAGGCGCTGCCAAAAACCCGCATGTCAGCCGAAATATTGCGGATTGCGCGGCCGTAAGCCCCCGAACGGACGGTCGCGGGAGTGCCGACCACGCCGATGCGTCCGCCGGTGGAGGCCGCACAGGCCGCCTGCGCGGCGGGAAGCACAACGCCGGAAAAGGGGACCCCGATCGATTTGACCATCTCCGGCGTAATGGTCGCGCTGACCGTGCCGCAGGCGGCAATGATCATTTTGACGTCGAACTGCTGCAGGAAGTGAATGTCCTGTGCGGCGTATTTGCGAACGAGTTCCCGCCCGCGTGTTCCATAGGGCATCCGCCCTGTATCGCCGAAATAGATCAGGTGTTCGTTCGGCAGAAGCTTGCGCAGCTCCTTGACGGTGGTGAGCCCGCCGAGCCCCGAGTCAAAAATACCAATCGCCCTGTTGTCCATCGGGAAACCCTCCTTTCAGTATGGTGAATTTTTTTGCGTTTTAACAGTTTTTTTTCGCAATTGCAAGCTGGATCAGCCGGTGGATCAGTTCGGGATAAGGAATTCCAGACGCCGCAAAAAGCTTGGGGTACATCGAGATTGAGGTGAATCCCGGGATGGTATTGAGTTCGTTGAGGATGACGCCGCCGTCCGCCTCCGCGAAGAAATCGATCCGGGCAAGCCCGGTGCATCCCATGACCGCGAATGCCTTGACAGCGGTTTCGCGGATCTTTTCAGAGACTTCCTGCGGGATGCGCGCCGGGATATAAAGATCGGTCGAATCGTCGAGGTATTTGCCCTCATAGTCGTAGAATTCATGATGCGGGACGATCTCACCCACCACCGAGGCGGACGCGTCGCCGTAGTTGCCGAGCACCGCGCATTCGACCTCGGCGCCGACGGCGGTCTTTTCGACCAGCACTTTGCGGTCGTACCGGAAGGCGCACTCGAGCGCCTCGCGCAGCGCCGCCGCGTCGCGCGCCTTGCTCACGCCAACCGAAGAACCGGTGTTGGCGGGCTTTACGAACATCGGATACGCGAGCTTTTCCGCGAGCGCCGGCTCGATTTCCCCAAAACGCGCACAGTCCGCCCGTGTGAGCGTGACCCATGGATTGGTGCGGATGCCGGCGCTCTCGAGCAGGATGTGGGAAATGTCCTTATCCATGCAGGCGGCGGAAGCGAGCACGCCGCAGCCCACATAGGGGATGCCAGCCATCTCGAAGAGCCCCTGGATGGTGCCATCCTCGCCGTGCTCGCCGTGCAGCACCGGAAAGGCCGCGTCAATCTTTACATTCTCCGGGCCGCGCGGGGTGAAGCGGGTGATGCCGCCCGCCGCGCGGTCGGGGGAAAGGATCGCGGGGACAACATGGCCGCTTTCGAGCCATTTGTCCGGCTGGATGAGGCTTACGTCACCGGTGTATTCATACCAGCGGCCGTCCTTTGTGATGCCGAGCATGACGACGTCATAGCGGTCGCGGGGGATATTCTGCAGCACCGAGGTTGCGGAGCGCAGCGAAACCTCATATTCACTTGAAACGGAACCGAAAATGACTGCGACGGTTTTCTTTTCCAAAAGCGTTCCCTCTTATCTTAATCACATAATAATTCAATCTATATTCTAACATAATTCACAATAGACCGCAATTAGAATTATGAGGTGTTTCCAATGCGATTTTTGCATGTTTCGCCATGTTCGGGGCGGTGCGCGGGGGGGATTTGCAGCGGGCGGGATGCGCACGTTCCTGAAATAGTACCGTATGGTATTGGCACATCTAGTTCCGTTTGGTACTTACATAAAATATTCACAGGGGGGATCATTTATGTATTTCCAGCGGCTTAAGGACCTGCGGACCGACCATGACCTGACCCAGGAGCAGGTGAGCAAAATCCTGATGATCACGCAGACGGTCTATTCCCGGTATGAGCGGGGCTTTCGGACGATCCCGGTCGAGCACCTGCTGGTGCTGGCGGATTACTACAAAACCAGCACTGATTATCTGCTTGGACGCACCAATAACCCGGCGCCCCCGCAAAAGTGAACGCCCAGCGCCGGAAAACAAAAAAATATTCCCCAAAACCGCATAACAAAGGGCTTGACGAGCCATGCTCGTTATGATACAATAATTACACCTCTAAAAGGGTTATTTTTTTATGTCCAAAAACCAGTGTTTCCTTTACGAGGGAGGCAAAAAAATCCGGTAAAATCAGGAGGTGCCGAAAAATGAGAGTAAAAATTACTCTGGCCTGCACAGAGTGCAAGCAGCGCAACTACAACAAGATGAAAAACAAGAAGAACGATCCCGACAGGCTCGAAATGAACAAATACTGCAAATTCTGTCGGAAACACACCCTTCACAAAGAAACGAAGTAAGGATGAAAGGCGGGTCACATTATGGCAGATAACGCAGCCGCGAAAAAACCCGGCTTCATCGAAAGGGCAAAACGCTTTTTCAGGGACATTAAAGGCGAAGTCAAAAAGGTGGTCTGGCCCGGCAAAAGCCAGATTATCAACAACACCGGTATTGTTATCGTGGTTGTCCTGATTTCGTCCGTGTTCATCGGATGCTTCGACACGATCATGACCTTCCTCATCAAGCTTTTCCTTTCAATTCTGACGGGAACACCATTATCTTTTTAATGATGCCGGAGGAAACGGATCTTTTTGTGTGGGGAGGTAAAACATGTCTGACTCTATGAGATGGTACGTGGTGCACACCTATTCCGGCTATGAGAACAAGGTGGCCTCGAACATCGAAAAAGCGGTGGAAAACCGGAAGCTTCACGACCTGTTCGGCGAGGTGAAGGTCCCCACGCAGACGGTTACGGAGATTAAGGACAACAAAAAACGCGAAGTTGAACGCAAGATCTTTCCGGGCTACGTGCTGGTGAAGATGATCATGACCGACGACAGCTGGTATGTTGTGCGCAACATCCGCGGCGTGACCGGCTTTGTGGGCCCGGGCAGCAAGCCTGTCCCGCTCACCGAGGAGGAAGTCAGCCGTCTGGGCGTCGAGCAGAAGAATATTGAGGTCAACTTTGAAGTGGGCGATTCCGTCAGGGTCAACGACGGATACCTGGAGGGCTTCATCGGCACGGTCGACGAGATCGACCTGCCCAATCAGCTTGTCCGGGTGACCGTTTCGATGATGGGCAAAGATGTGCCCGTCGAGCTTGAACTTGATCAGATAGAGCCGCTGGATTAATCTTTTTTCAGAGGAAGCCGGTGAAAATCCGGCAGTGGCTCCGGCGCCACAACCCGCGCCGGACCGGTATGAGCCGGTGTGAACCGGCTTGTGGGAGGGGCGGCAATTTTTATCCGCCCCGAAATGAACCACTAATTTTGGAGGTGCTTTATCAATGGCTCAAAAGGTAGTCGGCTATATCAAGCTGCAAATTCCGGCAGGCAAAGCAACGCCTGCTCCGCCGGTAGGCCCTGCGCTGGGTCAGCACGGCGTCAACATCATGGCTTTCACCAAGGACTTTAACGAGCGTACCAAGAACGATGCCGGTCTCATCATCCCAGTCGTCATCACCGTGTACGCCGACCGTTCCTTCAGCTTTATCACCAAAACGCCGCCTGCGGCTGTTTTGATCAAGAAGGCGCTCAACCTGCAGAGCGGTTCCGGTGTCCCCAACAAGAACAAGGTTGGCAAGATCACCCGCGACCAGCTCGAGAAGATTGCGGAAACCAAAATGCGCGATCTGAATGCTGCCGATATCGATTCCGCGATCAGCATGATCGCCGGTACCTGCCGCAGCATGGGAATCGAAGTAGCAGACTAAGCGCCCGGGTGGGAGGAAAAATCCGCTAATTACCACTCTAAGGAGGAAATGATTCAATGAAACACGGTAAAAAATATTCCGACAGCGCAAAGCTTGTTGAAAAGCTCAAGCTGTACGATACGGCCGAAGCCTTGGAGCTTTGCACCAAGACCGGCAAAGCAAAATTTGACGAAACCGTCGAAGTCCATGTCCGTCTGGGCGTTGACTCCCGTCACGCTGACCAGCAGGTCCGCGGCGCGGTTGTCCTGCCGAACGGAACCGGTAAAAAGGTTCGCGTAGCCGTCTTTGCAAAAGGCGACAAGGCGCAGGCCGCCACCGATGCCGGTGCTGAGATCGTCGGCGCCGAAGACCTGATGGAGCGTATCCAGAAGGAAGGCTTCATGGAGTTCGACGTGGTCATCGCATCTCCTGACATGATGGGCGTCGTCGGCCGCCTCGGTAAAATCCTCGGTCCCCGTGGACTGATGCCGAACCCGAAGGCCGGTACGGTCACCCCGGATGTCGCGAAGGCTGTCACCGACGCGAAAGCCGGTAAGATCGAATACCGTCTCGACAAGACCAACATCATCCACTGCCCGATCGGTAAGGTCTCCTTTGGCGCTGAGAAGCTCCAGGAGAACTTCGACACCCTGATGGGCGCGATCGTCAAGGCGAAACCGGCCGCTGCGAAGGGCCAGTATGTCCGCTCCTGCGTGGTTGCCACCACCATGGGCCCTGGCATCAAGATCAATCCCGGACGTTTCGTCTAAACTTCTGAAAAAAGGAAATCCCCGCCGCTGGCGGGGATTTTTTTGTTGCGCCAGGACGGGTCAGGCTGTTTATAGGCTTTCTTTCAGATATGCCTGGACAGCTTGCTCAATTTTTGTATTGGAATTATAGCCCAGAAAAGAGCGCAGAGAACGATAAGCCGCGTAACTGATTTGCAATTGACTGTTGTATGGCGCGATATCTAAAGTGGGATTTCCACAAGCACGGAGACGCTGCAGATGACGGAGAAGCACTTCAAGATGCCAGCGCTGTATCCGTAAAATTTCCCGCCAAGGTACAGCTTCATCCAAATGATAAAGGCGCATAGTTATCACCTCCAAATCTATTTTAGCGATATTATCGCTAAAAGTCAATAGCGAATTATTCGCTAGAGTATACTGATGAAAAAAGAGGTGGTTTTATGTATGGGCGTATTAGAGATTTACGGGAAGATCATGATTTAACACAGAAATATATGGGGGAGCTTCTTGGATGCAGTCAGAGAATTTACAGTAACTATGAGCGTGGAGAGGTCGATATTCCGACAAGATTTTTAATTAGACTTGCAGATTTCTATGATGTAAGTGTAGATTATCTTTTGGGCCGCACGAACAATCCGAAAATGAACCATTAAAAATACTTGACATGCCCCCACAAAGATGCTAAAATATAAAAGCTGTCCAAAGACAGCAGGTGTCGTAAAGACATAAAGGGTTTGTCCCGCCTGCCGAGGAGATGCGCTCAATACCGTCATCGCGCTGCGCGTATGAATGTTTGATGCTCTTCCCGGCAATGGGAAGGGCTTTTTTGTTTCTTTATAGATTCGTGCAAATGACTTGGAGGTGAATAAATTGCCAAGCGAGAAAATTCTCGAACAGAAAAAGCAGACAGTTGCAGAACTGACTGCGAAACTCAAAAACGCTGCTGCGGGCGTCGTGGTCGACTACAAGGGCATCAATGTGGCCGATGACACCAAGCTGCGTAAAGAGCTCAGGGAAGCCGGCGTGGAATACGCGGTCGTCAAGAACTCGATGCTCCGCTTCGCTGCGAAAGAGGTCGGTTATGAGGCGCTCGATTCCGTGCTGGAAGGCACCACCGCGCTTGCGACCAGTGAAGGCGATCAGGTTGCCGCTGCGAAGATCCTCACCAAATACGCGGAGGACAGCAAGGGCAAATTCGTCGTCAAAGCGGGCTTTGTTGACGGCGGCGTGATCGACGCCGCGAAGGTCGCGGAACTGGGCAAACTGCCGAGCCGCGAAGCTCTGCTCTCGATGCTGTGCAGCGCGCTGCAGGGCAACATCAGAGGTCTGGCCGTCGCGCTCAATGCGATCGCCGAGAAATCTGGAGAGGCCGCTCCCGCCGAGGAAGCCGCTCCTGCTGCCGAAGCTCCGGCCGAGGCTGCTCCCGCCGCCGAATAATCGGACGGCACATCATTTTAAATCATATTTGAATTAATAGGAGGTAACTTATCATGGCTTCTGAGAAAATTTTGAAGTTTGTAGAAGATATCAAAACCCTCACAGTCCTCGAGCTCAACGAGCTGGTCAAGGCGATTGAGGAAGAATTCGGCGTTTCCGCCGCCGCTCCGGTTATGGTCGCGGGTGGCGCTGCCGCCGCTGCTCCTGCCGCTGAGGAGAAGAGCGAATTCGACGTCATCCTGACTGCTGCCGGCGCTTCCAAAATGGGCGTCATCAAGCTGGTCAAGGAGATCACTGGTCTCGGCCTCAAAGAGGCGAAGGATCTGGTCGACAACGCGCCGAAGCCGGTCAAAGAGGCTGTTTCCAAGGCCGACGCCGAAGAGATCAAGAAGAAACTCGAAGATGCGGGTGCTTCTGTCGAACTCAAGTAATTTATCCGTCTTTCAAACGCCTCCCGCAAAAGCGGGAGGCGTTTTTGTTCGCGTCCTCCAAAAAGGCGGCGGCCGCAGGAATGCGGCCGCCGCCTTTTGGCTTTATGCTGATAAAGTTAGCCTTGCGTGGGCGGAGTGGGTGCTGGGGGCTCTTTCGCGGCAAGTTTTTTCGCACGTTTGGCTTCGCGGCGTTTCTGCATGGTGCGGGTCAGCTTCACAATTGCGAGCACAATCACAAGGATGATCACCGCCCAGAAGAGCAGGACCGGGCCCGCCTCGATCACAAAGAGAATCAGCCCTTTGCAGGAACGGAGCAGATTGCTGACCGAACGCTGGAACGCGGCGGAGACCTCCTCGCCGAAAGTCTTGGGCGCGGTGGTCACATTTTTATATTCGACGACTTCCCGCAGTTCTATGTAGAGGTAGGAATAGGCGACCTGCTTATCCATCCGTCCCAGCTGCGCGGTGAGCGACTCGATCTGGTAGCGCACTTCGGCGAGCGCCTGTTGCAGGGTGATGACGTCCTCGAGTTTTTCCGCTTTGGCAAGGATGTCGAGCAGGGTCGTCTCCTGGACTTTAAGCGAATTGAGGCGCGCCTGTGCGTCGAAGTAGGTGTCGGTGATGTCGTCCATGTTTTCGCTGCGCGAGACGACGTTGCAGAGGGTCCCAAGGGTGTTCACTGTTTCGTCAAGCTTTTCCGCCGGGATGCGCGCGGTGATGTTGCCGTAGCGTTCATAGTAGTCGCCGCGGTAGGTCATACTGATGCCATCGGCGCTTTGACTCTCGATGTAGCCGCCCTTTTCCTTGACGAGTGCGGTAATTTGTGTGATTGCGCTGTCAAATTCCTTGGTTTCCAGGGTGAGATAGCTGTTTTTGATGATTTTGCGGTCGACAAGCACATCTCCGCCGCGCGCCGCGTCGTCCTCGGCGTAGTCCGCGTCGGCGGACTCAGCCACCGCCATTTCTTCGTCGTAAACATCCCCGGAATAGAACCCGTTGTCTGCCGCCAACGCCTGCGGAGCGGTGGAAGCCATGCTCATGGCGGCGGGCGCTGCGGATGCCGTCGCAGTAGAATCATAGCCTGAACCGCCGCAGGCTGAAAGCAGGAGCGTCAGCACGGTGAGCAGTACCAATGCGATAGAAGCATATCTTTTCATCATTTTTTCCTCCTTAACGATTGGGCCCTTCACCCATAGAGTGAAGATTTCCCGGCCATTTCCTGCATCTGTACAAAGAAAAAACTTCCGGCGGGTAAATGCGCGCCGGAAGTTTTCCATTTTATCACCTTGCGGGAGGCTTGCGGCGGCGCATCTGGTAACGGCGCCGGTTGCGGTTGCGGATGATCATCAGGACGATATACAAAACGACCAGCACAATGAGGAAGGTCAGCACAAACTTGAACAGGAAATTGCTGGTGAAAGATTTGACCTTATCCACATAATAGAGCCATTTGCTTTGCTCAACGCTTTCAGCAGCCACCAGACGCACCCGTCCGACTTCCTCGCCGGCGAGCATCAGTTTGACATGGCCGATCTCCTCGCCCTTCTTCACCGGCGCGTCGATGAACTTCTCGGTGTCGGGGCTGTTTTCGCCTTTTTTCCCTTTCACCGGGACCTCGGTGTACTTTTTGTCAATCTCGACGAAAGTCTCGAGACTGTCCTCAGTGGTTTCGTTGGGCACCAACGAGGCGAATTTATCCGCGGCCAGCAGCTTGATGTGGTCTTTGTCCCATGAGAGCCGCACACCGACCTCCGCGACCTCCTCGCCGATGTCCATCAGCGTCTTGACCCGGAAGGTTTCGAACGCCCAGTTGTAGAGCCGGTTGGTATCAAACCAGGCGAGGTTGGTCTTATAGCGCTCGCCGTCCTCATTGGTGATCGGGGCGCCGAGTACGACCAGCAGGTAGCTGTAGCCGTCGCGGGTGGCGACCGATGCGAAGTTGCGCATATTGAGCTCGGTGAGCGCGCCGGGGATGACTCCTTTGAGTCCCTCGTAGTAATAATCGGTGTCGCTGGGGTTCTGCATCTGGTTGTTGGAAACCCAGGAGATGCCGTTGGGGTAATTGGGGGTTGGCTGTGAAGTGTAGGTGCGGGTGGTGACGATATCCACAAAATCCTGGTTCTGCATCGCGTACTGGACGATCAGCGCCAGGTCATAGGCGGTGGATTTATTCTCCTCCGCGTAAAGCCCGGTGGGATTGGCAAAGTTGGTGTTCTTTGCGCCGATCTCCTTGGCTTTTTTGTTCATCAGCTCGCAGAAATATGGAATGTCCCCGTCGCCGATATAGTCGGCAATCATCATCGCGGCCTCGTTGGCCGACTGGAGCATCATGGCGTACATCAGATCCCGGATGGTCATCGGCTCACCCATGTAGATGCCGCCCAATTGGGTGACGCCCAGGTTATAAAGCTCGTTTTGGATGTAGGCTTTTAGTTCGGTGGTTTCGGTGTCCGGGTCGGCGACCTCTTCGAGCGCAAGGATACAGGTCATGATTTTATTGAGCGAAGAGGGATTCATCTGCGCCTGTTCGTTTTTGGCAAAAACCTCGGAATTCGAATCGAGGTTCAGCATATAGACCGCCTGGCAGTAGAGCTCATCGGCGAAAGGCGGCGGGTAGTTGGCCGCTGCGGAAGAAGCGGACGCCGGAGTGAGCAGGGCCGTGCAAAGTATAATAACGGTCAGAAAGGACGCGATTTTTTTCCTCATATCCAAATACCAATCCTCCGCTGCCGGGGCGGGAATCAAAGACGCGCAGCCTTGCGGCGGGATTCAGGCGGCGCCAAAAGCGAAACTGCAATTGACAATCCCAATTGCAGGAACAGAAAAATTGTGCTAGAATAATACCCATACATATGGTAGAATAACCGATATCTACAAATAGTATACCAAAAACCCGTCCAAAAGAAAAGGGCATAAAGATGAATTTTGTCGAATAAACGGAGGGAATGTCAATGCTGGATTTCGCGGATAAAAATTATGGATTTGATACCCTGATGGTGCATGCGGGCACCGAGCCGGACCCGGTCACCCATGCGGTGAACCTGCCGCTCTATCAGGCGACCGCCTACACCTTTGACAGCACCGAACATGCCAAGGAGCTGTTCGAGCTGAAAGCGGCCGGGAACATCTACACCCGGCTCATGAACCCGACAGTCGATGCGATGGAGCGCCGTGTGGCGGCGCTTGACGGCGGCGTGGGCGCGCTCGCGATGGCGTCCGGCCATGCGGTCATGTTCAACACCTTTCTGAACCTCGCTTCGGAAGGGGACGAGATCGTTTCCTCGATCTGCATCTACGGCGGCGCGATCAACATGATGGGGATTACGCTGGGCAGGCTCGGCGTGAAGGTCAAATTCGTCGATCCGGACGATCTGGGCGCGTGGGAAGCGGCCGTGACCGACAAGACCAAAGCCTTCTTTGTTGAGGTGGTCGGCAACCCGAACGCCAATGTAGCGGATCTCGAGGCGATTGCCGCCATTGCCCACAAGCACGGGATTCCGTTCATCGTGGACAGCACTTTCACCACCCCGTACCTCATCCGCCCGATCGAATTCGGCGCGGATATGGTGGTGCATTCGGCCACCAAATTCCTGGGCGGCCACGGCACCTCGATGTGCGGCGTCATCACCGACGCGGGCACCTTCCAGTTCAAGGGGAACCCCCGGTTCCCGCTCTTCAACGAACCGGACGTGAGCTACCACGGCGTGGTCTTCGCGGACACCGACGCGCCGTTTATCACCCGCCTGCGCGTATTGATGCTGCGCGACCTGGGCGCCTGCTGCGCACCGTTCAACGCGCTGATGATCATGCAGGGGATCGAGACCCTCTCGCTGCGCATGCGCCGCCATTCGGACACTGCGCTCGAAATCGCGGAGTATCTGGAACAGAACCCGAACGTTTCGTTTGTGCATTATCCGGGGCTTGCCTCGAATAAGTATTATGAGCGGGCGCAGAAATACCTGCCGAAAGGCGCGGGCGGCGTCTTTACCTTTGGGCTCAAGGGCGGCCGCGAGACCGGCGCGAAATTCATCGACTCGCTGCGGCTTTTCACCCATGTAGCCAACGTGGGCGACGTGCGTTCGCTGGTGATTCACCCGGCGACCACCACCCACAGCCAGCTTTCGGACGAACAGCTCGCGGAAAGCGGGATCACGCCGGAGACGATCCGCCTTTCGATCGGCCTGGAGGACCCCAAGGACCTGATTGCCGATCTCGAACAGGCGATCAACGCGGCTGTGGGAAAATGAGAAAAAATTGATCCTATGGAGGGGAACGGCGGATTGACGCCGGAGAGAATATGATCTATGTAACCGGAGACATGCATGCCGATGCGACCCGGCTGAAAAGCAGGGCGGCCAAACAGCTAAAAAAGCAGGACACCCTGATCGTCTGCGGCGATTTCGGGTTTGTGTGGGACGGCTCCAAAAAGGAGCAGAAGATGCTCAAGTGGCTTGGCAAACGGCCGTACAGCGTCCTGTTTGTCGAGGGAACCCATGACAATCTCGACCTGCTCGCGCAGTATCCCGAAGTGGACTACTCCGGCGGGAAGGCGCGCCAGATCAGCGGGAACTGTTATCAGCTGCTGCGCGGGGAAATCTATACGATTGAAAGCGACGCGATTTTCGCCTTTGGCGGCGGAGAGAGCATGGATATGGATACCCGCGTGCAGGGGGAAACCTGGTGGCCGGGGGAACTGCCCACCCAGGAGGAGCTCGGCCATGCCCGGGAGAATCTGGAGAAGCACGGAAACGTGGTGGACTACATCGTCACCCACACGGCCTCGTCGATTGTGAACAGCTTTCTGGATATGGACAGCGCCCATGTCAACCAGCTGGCGGCCTTTTTTGATGAGGTTTCCCAGCAGGTCCGCTATAAGCACTGGTTCTTCGGCAGCTATCATCTTGACAAGGTGATCCCGCCGAAATACCATGCGATGTATCAGGAGATTTTGCCGCTCAAGGCGCTGTGATTGACGCGGGAATGCGCCCTTCGCGCGCCCGGACCCCATTTCTTGCTCGTGCAAGAAATGGGGGAAAGAACACGCGCGGGGAGTTCCCCGCGACCCCCGCCGCCGCAAAGCAAAGCGGCGGCCGTGCCCTTAGACTTCGAGACTTGTGCCGCTGCCCGCTCCCCAATAAACGGTCAGCTCAGGACTGAATGCGGCGTTTTCCGCTCCCCGGTTATGGGATGGCGGAAAATGTGGGCCGCGCATATTGAACGGATGGTGGGAGAAAAAGGGTTGCCTTGCCTGGAGCTGTTTGCAGAGAAACCGAAAGCCCCCTGCTGAAAAGCAGGGGGCTTTGTTTTCGCCTTGACGGGTTTGCGCGGCGGCGGGGAAGGAGGACGCTTGGGGAGACGCCGGTCCCCCGCCGCCACGAGCCCGCAAGGCAAACAAAAAGACGCAGATACGGAAACTTTTCCATACCAGCGCCTGACCTTCCTAAAACCACCTCGATACCCGTGCCCCGGTAAAAAATTGTCTCCCTCTTGCGAAAAACCGAAAAAGCAGGTATAATAATGTGGCAAAGTGCGGTAACGTTGTATATGGAGGGCCTTCTCCGTGTACAGGCGGTACGGAGTTGCTGCTCCGTACCGCTGCTTTGCATATCTTGTTTGCCTTATGCCTATTATAGCGGAAGATAAAGGAAAATGCAAGTGGAAAAGGACGGGGAGGCCCGTCCTTTTTTGTGCTTTACCTGCTTTTGCGCAAACGCCGGAGGCATTCCATAATCCGTTTGCTGAAGAGCATCCCGCAAAGCCCCAGCGCCGCGGAGATGCAAAAAACGACCACCGCGCGCAGATAATTGCCGTCCATCAGCGCGTCGGACGCAAAGGTCAGACAGAGGATGGTCGGCACCCGCGCGGCGAGCGTGAGCGAAAGGTAGCGGCGCAGGGTGAGCGGGGTGAGCGCCGCGATGTAGGTAAAGACGTCCTTTGGCATCGCGGGGATGAGGTAGAGGATGAATACGATCATGCCCAGCCGGTCGGCGTCATAGAGGAAGGAGAGCTTCTGCTGTTTTTGAGGTGGAAAGACCTTGTCAACCAGCGGCTGGCCATATTTTTTGACCGCCGCAAAGACGAGCGTACTGCCGCAGAAGATGCCAAAAAGACAGATGGCCAGCCCGCCGAGCGCGCCGTAGGTGAGGCCGGCGGCAATCTGGATGGGCAGGGCGGGGATGATGCCGGAAATGACCTGCAGCACCTGGATGCAGAAAAGCGCAAGGATTCCGAAAACGCCGAAAGAGGAGAGCTTTTCACGGAACGCCGCCATATTTTCCGGCTGTGTGAGGTTCTGGATCACCGGATAGTATTTCCAGATGAGCCAGCCGCACACGCCGAGCAGCAGGACGGCGGCAGCTGCGCCGAGGATCAGAAGTGGTTTGCGCTTTTTCATGGACGCCTCCGAAAAATTCAGAAAATACCCGGACCGCGCCAAACGGAAGTTTGCCGCGGCCCGAACTGCGTTTATGGTTATTTATAATATGCCACCGCGCCGCCAAACATGTTCTGGAATTTATTTCCGGATACGTTCTGGTAGAGGTCGGGGGCGGTGCGCTCGCTGTGGCCCATCTTGCCGAATACCCGTCCGTCCGGCGAGGTGATGCCCTCGATTGCGTCGAAAGAATTGTTCGGGTTAAAGCGGATATCGAGCGACGGTTTTCCGTCGAGATCGACATACTGGGTTGCGATCTGGCCGTTTTCAGCGAGCTTCGCAATCAGATCGCGCGGCGCGACAAACCGGCCTTCGCCGTGGGAGATGGGGATGGTGTGGATATCGCCCACCTGCATGCCGGACAGCCACGGGGACTTATTGGAGGCGACGCGGGTGCGCACCAGGCCCGACTGATGGCGGCCGATCGTATTGAAGGTGAGGGTGGCGCAGTTTTCGTCCATATCGCGGATCTCGCCATAGGGCACCAGGCCGAGCTTGATGAGCGCCTGGAAGCCGTTGCAGATGCCGCACATCAGGCCGTCGCGCTTTTGCAGAAGCTCCATGACCGCGTCGCGGATCATGGGGTTTCGCAGGAACGCGGTGATAAACTTGGCCGAGCCGTCCGGCTCGTCGCCGCCCGAGAATCCGCCCGGCAGGGCGATGATCTGGCTTTTGGCGATGCTTTCGGCAAAAGCCTGCACGCTCTGGGCGATATCGGCGGCCGAGAGATTGCGCACGATGAAGATTTCGGCCTCGGCGCCGGCGTGCTCGAAGGCGCGGGCGGTGTCGTATTCGCAGTTGGTGCCCGGAAAGACCGGGATCAGCACGCGTGGCTTGGCGATGCTGGTTTTGGCGGTGATCCGCTCCTTTGCCTCGCAGCGGTAGGCGGGGACCTCCTGCTGCTCGGCGGGCAGCAGATAGGGGAATACTTTTTGTAATTTTTCTTCCCAAATCTCCTGGATGTCATCGAGCTGGATGAGATCAAAGCCGTAGCGGATGGCATACGCGCCCGAGACAGTGCCGATGCAGGGCAGGCCTTCGAGCGGTTCGTTGGCTTCGAGGATAAAACCGCCATAGAGCGGCTCGAAGAGCGCCGCGTCGTCGAAGGTGGCGGAAAAGTCGAAGCCGAGCCGGTTGCCGAAGCACATCTTGGTGACGCCCTCGCAGACGCCGCCGTAACCGAGCGTCCAGGCGGCGGCAACCTTGCCGCCGGCGATGAGCGATTCGACCGTATCAAAGACCTGTTTCACGCTGTCGAAGTTGGGCATCCGGTTTTCGTCATAACAAGGAGTAATGATATAGACGTTATGTCCGATTTGTTTAAATTCAGTTGAGACGATATTTCCGGTATAGGCGGTTGAAACCGCGAATGAAACGAGGGTTGGCGGCACGTCGAGCTGCTCGAAGCTGCCGGACATCGAGTCCTTGCCGCCGATCGAGCCGATCCCAAGGCCGAGCTGGGCTTCCAGCGCGCCGAGCAGCGCGGCCATCGGCTTGCCCCAGCGTTTTGGATCATTTTTGGTGCGCTCGAAATACTCCTGGAAGGTGAGCCAGCAATGTTTATAGCTGCCGCCCGCGGCCACGACCTTTGCGACCGATTCGACCACCGCGCAGGCCGCGCCGTGGTACGGGCTTGCCGCCGAAAGGTCGGGGTTGAAGCCCCAGCCCATGACCGAGGCGGTGGTTGTCTCGCCGCCGAGCACCGGGATTTTGGCGGCCATCGCCTGCGCCGGGGAAAGCTGCGTTTCACCGCCGAACGGCATCAGCACGCTGCCCGCGCCGATCGTCGAATCAAAGCGTTCGACCAACCCCTTCTGGGAACAGACGTTGAGGTTTTGCATGGCTTTTGCCCATTTTTCCTTGATTGGGCGTTCCGAACGGAAACGTTCGAACTCGCGCGGGGAGGTGATTTCGATATCGGTGTACTTGGCCGCGCCATTTGAATTCAGGAAGGCGCGGGAGAGGTTGACGATGGTGTTGCCGTTCCAGCGCATCACCAGGCGCGGAGCCGCCGTGACCTTTGCCACGACGGTGGCCTCCAGGTTTTCCCGGTGGGCGGCGGCAATGAATTTTTCGACGTTTTGGGGCGCGACGACCACCGCCATGCGTTCCTGTGACTCGGAGATCGCCAGCTCGGTGCCGTCGAGGCCGTCATATTTTTTCGGGACCGCGTCGAGATTGATCTCGAGCCCGTCAGCCAGTTCGCCGATCGCGACCGAAACGCCGCCCGCGCCGAAGTCGTTGCAGCGGCGGATCAGGCGGGTGACCTCGCCGTCACGGAAAAGGCGCTGGAGTTTGCGCTCGATCGGCGGGTTGCCTTTCTGGACCTCGGCGCCGCAGCTCTCGAGCGACTGCAGGGTGTGGCTCTTGGAGGAGCCGGTCGCGCCGCCACAGCCGTCGCGGCCTGTCCGGCCGCCGAGCAGGATGACGATGTCGCCCGGGTCGGGGCATTCGCGGATGATGTTTTTGGCCGGCGCCGCGCCAACCACCGCGCCGATCTCCATCCGTTTGGCCGCGTAGCCGGGATGATAGACTTCAGCCACATGCCCGGTCGCAAGGCCGATCTGGTTGCCGTAGGAGGAATAGCCAGCCGCCGCGGTGGTGGTGATCTTGCGCTGCGGGAGCTTGCCTTTCATCGTTTCGGAGAGCGGGACGGTCGGGTCGGCCGCGCCGGTCACCCGCATCGCCTGGTAGACGTAGCTGCGCCCGGAGAGCGGGTCGCGGATCGCGCCGCCCAGACAGGTCGCGGCGCCGCCGAACGGCTCGATCTCGGTCGGGTGGTTGTGCGTTTCGTTTTTAAAGAGCAACAGCCAGTCCTGGTCCTCGCCGTCCACATCGACCTTGATTTTTACCGTACAGGCGTTGATCTCGTCGCTCTCATCGAGGTCGGCGAGCTTTCCCTCGGCCTTCAGCGCCTTCGCGCCGATGACGGCGAGATCCATCAGGGTCATCGGTTTCTCTTTGCCCGCGTAAAGTTTTTCACGCAGCGCAAGGTATTTGTTGAAGCTTTCCTGAATATAGGGGGAATCGATCCGGACGTTTTGGATGTTGGTGAGGAAGGTGGTGTGGCGGCAGTGATCCGACCAGTAGGTGTCGATCATACGGATCTCGGTGATGGTCGGGTCACGTTTTTCCTCGTCACGGAAATACGCCTGCAAAAAGGCGATGTCCGCCTCGTCCATGGCAAGACCGTATCGCTTCACAAAGTCCGCGAGCCCTTTTTCGTCGAGCACGGTGAAGCCAGAGAGCGTCTCGACGGTGGTGGGGATCTCATATTTCACATCGAGCGTTTCGGGCTTGTCCAAGGAAGCGAGCCGGCTCTCGACCGGATTGACGAGATAGTGCTTGATGGAGGCGAGCGTTTCGGGGGAGATTTTGCCGCTCAGAACATAGACCCGCGCGGTGCGCACGAGCGGCTGTTCCCTGGCGGTGGAAAGGGAGATGCACTGCGCGCAGCTGTCGGCGCGCTGATCGAACTGGCCGGGCAGGTACTCGACGGCAAAGACCTGCGCATCCGGCCCGAAATCGGGCAGTCCGTCATAGGTCACATCGACCTGCGGCTCGGAGAAGATGGTGTCGCGCGCGGCGTCGAAGTCCGCCTTGTCAATCCCCTCGACATCGTAGCGGTTGATGACCCGCACGCCGGTCACACAGTCGAGCATCAGGGCGGTGCGCAGGTCACTGAGGACCCCGGCCGCTTCGACGGCGTATTCCGGCTTTTTTTCCACATAGATTCGATAAACGCTCATGTAATTCCCTCCAACTTCTGTATGTCCAGCCGCCGGAAACCGGCGGCCGTTTCATGCTTCCTTCTTTCAATCAATCGGCGAGCGCGCCTTCGCACCAGTCGGGATAAGCCGCGACAATGCTGACGGGGCGCTCCTGTCCGCGCAGGTCGCCGGGCGACAGGACCCGCACAGGTGTGTAATTTTCGGTATATCCTTCGTAAAATCCGTCTTTGAGACGGTTTTCAAACAGGACGGAGGCTGTCTGACCAACCTGCGTACGCAGAAACGCGGCGCGCGCGTCGTCGGTCGCTTTGATCATCCGGCTGCTGCGGGACTCCTTGTCCGGGCCCGGGACCTGGTCGGGCATTGCGGCTGCACGGGTGCCGGGCCGCACCGAATAGGCAAAGACGTGGACCTTTGCGAACCCGATTTTTTCCGCAAATGCGAGCGACTGCGCGAACTCCTCCTCGGTCTCGCCGGGGAATCCGACCATGAGGTCGGTGGTGATGGCACAGTTCTCAAAATGCCGCCGCAGATTTGCAACGATCGCGGCGTACGCGGCGGTGTTGTAATGGCGGTTCATCCGCGAAAGCGTCGCGTCGCAGCCGCTTTGCAGCGAGAGGTGAAACTGCGGACAGACTTTCGGCTGGCGGCTCATCCGTTCGATGTCGGATTCACTCAGCAGCTCCGGCTCGAGCGAGCCGAGCCGCACCCGGCTGATCCCCTCGGCCGCGCAGGCGCATTCAACCGCGTCGATCAGCCGCAGGCCGAACTCCTTGCCGTAACAGGAGAGGTTGATCCCCACGAGCACCACCTCCCGGTAACCGGCCGACGCAAGGCCGGAAAGCTCGTTTTGCAGGTCGGAAAGCGGCTTTGAGCGGACCGGCCCGCGCGCCGTTGGGATGATGCAGTAGGAGCAGTAGCGTTCGCAGCCGTCCTCAATTTTGACAAAGGCGCGGGTGCGTTCGGAAAAACGGTCGGCGTGCATCGTCTCAAAGGATTCGCCGCGTTCGTGCGGGGTGATTGCGACAATGCGTTCGCCGGTGGTGAGGTTTTGTTCGACCAGCCCGACGATCCGGCCGCGGGAGCGCGCGCCGGTGATGACGTCGGCTTCGGGGAGGCGTTCGGCCGCGTCGGGGAACGCCTGCGGAAAGCAGCCGGTCAGCACGATCCGGGCGGCGGGGTTCTGCGTTTTGAAACGGCGCAGCATCTGGCGGGTCTTTTTGTCGCCGGTCGCGGTGACGGTGCAGGAGTTGACAAGGTAGATATCAGCTTTCGCGGTATGCGGGACGATCTCGTAGCCGCCGGCCGAAAAAAGCTGGGTCAAAACCTGCGTCTCATATTGGTTGACCTTGCAGCCCAAGGTAAAAAAAGCAATTTTCATTGGTAACTCCATCTAAAAAAGTCAAATATTTCATATGCAAATTTCACAATTGAAAATTGATATTAAGCGGATTATACACATATTATAATGAATTTTTGGAACAAATACAATTAGCAGTTGACTTAAATAAACCGGACTGATATAGTGTATTTGTGGTAAAAATAGAAATAAGTATGTCTGGGAAGAAGGAGGACATCACTATGAAATCCGTAATGATCAAACTTGACACCATCAACGACGTGAAAAACTTTGTGAACACTGTTTCGAGATACGATTTCGACGTGGATCTGGTTTCGGGCCGCTATGCGGTTGACGCGAAATCGATCATGGGCATCTTCTCGCTCGATCTGGCAAAACCGATCAAGATGGAAATCTATTCGGACGACTGCCCGGAATTTTTAAGCGAAATCAAAAGCTTCGCGGTGGAAGAATAAGCGAGGAACGGAAAAAAGCACGAAAAAGCAGCGGCGCGGCCGCTGCTTTTTGTTTTTGCGGCATGCGGGCCGCCTCCGGCGGCATTTTTGCGGCTGGCACGCGCATACACATGTATTACTTTACAGGTGAGAGGTGTGCGCGAATGAAAAAACGGATCATGGCAATCCTATTATGCGTATTGATGGTGATAAATGGGACCGCTGTATTTGCGGAGGACCAAGCGGATCTGGGTGCGCTCGAGGCGGCCGCGAAAGCGGACGAAAGCCTGCCCGCGAAATCGGCCATCCTGATCGAGCAGCAGTCGGGGCGGGTGCTTTTTGAGAAAAACGCGGACGAACAGCTTCCGCCCGCTTCGATCACCAAGGTGATGACCCTGCTGCTTGTGATGGAAGCTTTGGATTCCGGGCGCATCCGGCTTGACGATATGGTGACCTGTTCGGAGCACGCCCAGTCGATGGGAGGCAGCCAGATCTGGTTCGAGGCGGGTGAACAGCTTTCGGTTGACGACCTTCTGAAGGCCGCCGCCATTTCAAGCGCGAACGACGCCTCGGTGGCTCTGGGTGAATACCTGGCGGGCAGCGAGGAGGCCTTCGTCGAGCAGATGAACGCGAAGGCGCAGGAGCTCGGCATGACCAACACCCACTTTGTGAACGCGACCGGCTTAGACGCCGAAGGCCATCTGACCACGGCGCGGGACATCGCGGCCATGAGCCGGGCGCTGCTTTCCCACCCGAAGATCACCGAATACTCAAGCGTTTGGATGGGGGAACTGCGCGGCGGAAAGACCCAGCTGGTCAACACGAATAAACTGGTCCGCTTCTACGACGGCTGCACCGGTCTCAAAACCGGAACGACCGACGGCGCGGGCAGCTGCCTTTCGGCCAGCGCCACCAGAAACGGCATGTCGCTCGTCGCGGTGACGCTCGGCAGCCCCACCTCAGCCGAACGGTTCTCAGCGGCGCGCGGCCTGCTCGATTACGGATTTGCGAACTTCGCGCGGGTGGAACTGCCGGTTGTGGAAGGGGTGGAACCGGTGAAAGTCAAAGGCGGAGTTGATCCGTTTGTCGAAGTGGTGAGCGAACAGCCCGAAGCGGTGGTGGTGCGCTCGTCGGATAAGGATAAGGTCGAGCAGCAAGTGGAGATCCTGCCGGATGTGCAGGCCCCGGTCGAGTCCGGGCAGCTGCTCGGCAAGGTGGCTGTCAGCGTGAATGGCGAAAAACTCTGCGAATATAACCTTGTGGCGGCCGATGCGGTTGAGAAGATGACGATTGGGCGGGCGCTGGCCCAGCTGCTGAACCGCCTTATCCAGATGTAACTTGTAAAAGCCCCGGAACAGGCGGGCCGCCCTGCCGCCCGGGGCAACCCTTTCATTCTGAACGATCCATGCGGAAACTTGCTGCGGATTTTTGAAAAAAGACAGAAGGCGACTTGAAATAACGGGCAAAATAGGGTACAATGTGTGCAAGAAGAATCCTAGCCAATCCACAATGGGTTGTGCGAATTGTACAATGTCTTCCCGGAAAGTCCAAAAGGAAAGGAATGAAGCGAGCATGGCAGTGAAGCTGAACACCAAGCATCTGAACGGCTTCGTCAGCGACCATGAACTGCAGGCGATCGCGCTGCAGGTCTCAGCCGCGCATCGGACGCTGACCGAAGGTACCGGCCTCGGCAGCGATTTCCTCGGGTGGGTCAACCTGCCCCGCGATTATGACAGGGAGGAATTCGCCCGCATCAAGGCGGCGGCCAAAAAAATTCAGTCGGATACCGATGTCCTGGTGGTCATCGGCATCGGCGGCTCCTATCTCGGCGCACGCGCCGCGCTCGAACTGCTGAAAAGCCCTTTTTACAACAACCGGAAAAAGGATACCCCCGACATTTATTTTGTCGGCAACAACATCAGCGCCGACTACCTGAACACCATTTTGGGGCTCTGCGAGGGCAAGCGGGTGTCGGTCAACATCATCTCGAAATCCGGCACCACCACCGAGCCCGCGCTGGCGTTCCGTGTTTTCCGCGAATTGCTTGAGCAGCGCTATGGCAAAGAGGAGGCAAAGGGCCGCATTTACGCCACCACCGATAAGGCGCGCGGCACCCTCAAGGAGCTCTCCGACCGCGAAGGGTATGAGACCTTCGTCATCGCGGACGATGTGGGCGGGCGCTATTCGGTGCTGACCGCGGTGGGCCTTCTGCCGATGGCGGTCGCGGGCATCGACATTGACGCGGTCATGGCGGGCGCGCGGGAAGCGATGGACGCGCTGGCGGCGGACGATCTCGAAAAGAACGACTGCTACCGCTACGCTGCGCTGCGCAACATCCTCTACCGCAAGGGGAAGAAGATCGAGCTGATGGTCAGTTACGAGCCCGCGTTTACCCTGATGAACGAATGGTACAAGCAGCTGTTCGGTGAAAGCGAAGGCAAGGACGGCAAGGGCCTTTTCCCGGCCTCGGTGGTCTTTTCGACCGACCTGCATTCGATGGGTCAGTTTATCCAGGAGGGCAGCCGGCTGATGTTCGAGACGGTCGTCAGCATCGGAAGGCCGCAGAGGGATTTCTTTGTGAAGGACGACCCGGAGAACCTCGACGGACTCAACTTCCTCTCGAACCAGAACATGTCAGTGGTCAATGAAAAGGCGATGCAGGGCACCATCCTGGCGCATACCGGTGGCGGCGTGCCGAATATGGTGCTCGAGATCCCTGAAATGAATGAACACGAGTTTGGCTACCTGGTCTATTTCTTCGAGAAGGCTTGCGGCATCAGCGGTTACCTGCTCGGGGTGAACCCGTTCGACCAGCCGGGCGTGGAAAGCTACAAGAAGAATATGTTCGCGCTGCTTGGCAAGCCGGGTTATGAAAGCCGGAAAGCCGAGCTGGAAGCGAAACTGAAGTGAAAAGCAAAGGAAAATTTGTAGGATTCGCCGCAGGGCGTTCAAATAAAAGCATTTGGAGGAATTTCACATGATAAAATTAATCGTCGGCAACAAAGGCTCCGGAAAAACCAAAACCCTGATCAATATGGCAAACGACGCGGTCAAAACTTCCAAAGGCAATGTTGTGTGCGTGGAGAAAGGAAACACCCTGACGTTTGATATCAGCCATCAGGCTCGGCTGATCGATATCGACCATTATGCGGTCAGCGGCTTTGACGCATTCTATGGCTTCTTCGCGGGCCTTTTCGCGGGCAATTATGATATCACTGAGGTTTTCGTCGACGCGACCTTTAAGGTTGGCGGCAAAGATTTCCTGGCGTTCGCGCTGATGGTGGAAAAACTGGTCAAGCTGACCGATGAAAACGGCGCGACCATGACCTTCACCGTTTCCTGCGACAAGGCGGACCTGCCGGAGCGTATCCACAAATATATCATCTGAGATTGACGCAACAAAGCGGCGCGGGGAAATCCGCGCCGCTTTTGCATGCGGGGCGGAGGGGTGGCCGCGCCGCTTTTGCACTTGATATGTGTCCGGAATGTGAATTCTGTTCAGGCCCATAGACATAGTAGGAAATAACTGTTATATTACAGATGGCGGGTCAACCGCCGTCCCAAATCGAAAAGGAGGAGTTCCGTGAAAAAACTACTGGCGCTTCTGATCAGCGCAATGACCATCCTGTCCTTCTGCGGATTCACCGCGGACACCGACCCGGCAAAGGTTTATCAGCAGGCCTATGAAAAGAGCGTGGCGGCGACCAAGCAGGAAGCGAAGGCTGTCATGGATATGCAGATGGAGCTGGGCGAGCTCACCATCCCGATGAAGATGGACATGGACATGAAATGGAGCCGTGAAGGCGGAAAATATCTGATGTCCGCCGCCGGAAGTATGACGGCGATGGGCGAGACCATGCCGTTTGCCTATTACTATACGGACGGCTGGTATTACATGGATATGATGGGCCAGAAGATCAAGGCGCCGATGGATATGGAGCAGATGATGGAGCTTTCCAAGCAGATGATGCTCCAGTCGCCCACAGCCGAGCTCTTTGATCAGGTGCATATGGACGAGGTTGGAGAGAACTACCGGATCACCTATAAGATTGGCAACTCGAAGATGAAGGAATTCATCGGCCAGGCAATGGGTATGGTGAACACGATGGGCGGCGTGTCTGACGCGGCAGCGGCGGACACGGCTGAAATCCTGCCCGGCACAATGAACGGCCAGATGACCGTCGACGGGAAAGCCAACATCCTGAGCGAGCGGATGTCGATGAACCTGTATATGAAGATTGCGGACGAAACGGTCAAATGCGCGATGCGGATGAAGGCGTCCTATGAGCCTGTGGGCAAAGATTTTGCAATCACCTTCCCGGACGACCTCGCAAGTTACCAGGAGCAGGTGGTCCCGGCCGCATAATCGCGGGCAAAACTGGAAAAGGTAAAACCGTGCCGGGCCATTCCGGCACGGTTTTTTACAATTTTCACAAATCTGGAGGAACTGCGGTTTTTGGCAGGTTTTGTATTGACAAGACGCAGCAAAACAGATATAATAAACTTCGTGACATTTGCAAGGGACAATTGCGCCCGGATTTGCAGATGCGGACCCGAAAAGCGAAAAACCGAATGGAGGCAAAGCATGATTGTCGATCTCTCCAAGCTGTTTGACGAACTGGGCGGGACAAAGGCAATCGAGGCTGCGCTCGACCTTGGCGAAGTAAAGCGCTGGGGTGAAAAGCTGTTCGCGGGGCCTGTCCATGTGACGGGCAAAGCGCAGAACCGTTCGGGAATCGTGACAGTCAGCTACCAGGCGGATTTCATCCTCGATGTGGTGTGCGACCGGTGTCTTACGCCGCTCACCAGGAAAGAGCAGATGGAATTCTCGCACATCGTGGTTTTATCCCTGAACCGTGAGGACAACGATGAGTTTATAGTAATACCGGACGGGAAGCTCGATTTGGCGGAGCTTGTTACGGCCGATATTCTCCTCGAGCTCCCCACCTCGATCGTGTGCGATGAAAACTGTAAAGGGTTATGCCCCATATGCGGAAAGAACCTCAACGAAGGCGCCTGCGGCTGTGACCGCACGGAGCGCGACCCGCGGTTAGACAAGCTGAGGGAACTTCTGCAGGAATCGTAACAAAAAGCGTGCCTGTGCTTTTATCAGGCACAAGCCGCCATCATCATAATATTTGAAGGGGGTGCCACCAAATGGCAGTACCGAAGAGAAAAACATCCAAAGCGCGCAAAAATAAAAGACGTTCCAACGTTTGGAAGCTGGACGCCCCTGCATTTTCCAAATGCACACACTGCGGAGAGCTGAAAGCTCCTCACAAGGTTTGCGGCAACTGCGGTTACTACAAGGACAAAGAAGTAATCAAGGTCGAAGCTTAATTCCTGTGGTTTAGACGGAGGTGGATGGTATGCCACCTCCGTTTTTTCGTGATTTGTGATTTTTCTGCCAGTGTAACCTTCACCCAAGCTGAAAGGGGAAATCCATGCCGGTTCTCATCCAGAGCGTCGAGCGCCGTTCCTATGCCGAACGCGCGGGCATCCGTCCGGGCGATACGCTGCTCACCATCGACCAGAATCCGGTCAACGACGTGCTCGACTATCGTTTTTATATGACCAATCCTGTGATCGAGCTGCACCTCCTGCGTGGGGGCGCGGCTTATTCGGCGCAGATCAAAAAAGGCGAATACGACGACATCGGGCTGGAATTTGAGACCTACCTGATGGACAAGCAGCATTCCTGCAAAAATAAATGCATCTTCTGCTTTGTCGACCAGATGCCCAAAGGTATGCGCGAAACCCTCTATTTCAAGGACGACGACAGCCGGATGAGCTTCCTCTTCGGCAACTATATCACCCTGACCAACTTGACGGACGCGGATATCGACCGTATTATAAAGATGCACATCTCCCCAGTGAACGTCTCGGTGCACACCACCGACCCCGCGCTGCGGGTGCGGATGATGAAAAACCCCAACGCGGCCGGAAGTTTACGGTACCTGAAACGGCTGACCGATGCGGGTATCAAGGTGAATACCCAGCTGGTGCTCTGCCCGGGCTACAACGACGGCGAGGCGCTCGAAAAAAGCTTAAACGACCTCGGCGTGCTTTACCCAAATTTGCAGAGTATCGCCTGCGTGCCGGTCGGGCTGACCCGCCACCGGGAGGGCCTGCCCGCGCTGCGGCCGTTCGACGCGGCGGGCGCAGCCGACACGATCGAACGTATCCACCGCTTTGCGGGTCGGATGCAGGCGCTGCACGGCGAACGGGTCGCGTACCCGTCGGACGAATTTTTCCTCAAAGCGGGCCAGCCCATTCCGGACGCGGCCTATTACGGCGAATTCGCCCAGCTCGAAAATGGCGTGGGGCTCATCGCGCTTTTAAAAGATGAGTTCGAAACCGCCTTTGCGTCCGATGACGGCGCTGAAGCGCACTTCGATGGCGCTGTCGTCACCGGGACGGCCGCCGCGCCGCTCCTGCGGGAGTTTGCAGAAATGGTTTGCGGACGCTTTTCGCGGGTTAACATCCGGGTTTATCCGATTACCAACCGTTTTTTCGGGGAGACTATCAATGTGGCCGGGCTGGTGACCGGCGGCGATATCGTTTCACAGCTCGCGGGAAAGCCGCTTGGGGAAAAGGTGCTGCTGCCTTCGGTGATGCTGCGGCACGAACGGGACAGATTTTTGGACGATATGCCGGTTGGGGAGCTCGCGGAAAAGCTGGGCGTCCCAGTTGAGCCGATAGACAACGATGGGTATCAGCTATATGATGCCATGACGGGAAGATAGAAAGGAAGTGAGCGGTATGGCAAAGCCGCTGATTGCGATTGTGGGCCGCCCCAACGTGGGGAAATCAACCCTGTTTAATAAGCTTGTGGGCGCGCGGATCTCGATTGTGCAGGACACGCCGGGCGTCACGCGCGACCGGATTTATTATGAATGCGAATGGCGCAGCAAAAAAGTGATGCTGGTGGATACCGGCGGCATTGAGCCGTATTCAGAGGATGTGATCCTCTCACAGATGCGCCGGCAGGCACAGCTTGCCATCGACAGCGCCGATGTGATTATCTTTGTCACCGACATCCAGACCGGCGTGACCGCTACAGATCAGGAGGTCGCCGTTATGCTTCAGAAGAGCGGCAAGCCGGTAGTGCTCTGCGTCAATAAATGCGACCGGCTCGGCGACCCGCAGCCCGAGTTCTACGAATTCTATAACCTGGGCCTCGGCGACCCGATCGCGGTGTCCTCCACACACGGACATGGAACCGGCGATCTGCTCGACGCCTGTTACGAGCATATTGACTTTGGTCACACGGAAGACTATGATGAAGAGTATATCAAGGTTGCTGTGATCGGAAAGCCGAACGTCGGCAAGTCTTCGCTCATCAACCGGATCGCGGGTGAGGAGCGGGTGATCGTCTCGGACGTTGCGGGAACCACCCGTGACGCGACCGATACCGTCATCGAAAATGAAACGGGCAAATACGTCTTCATCGACACGGCCGGCATCCGCCGGAAATCCCGCGTCGACGAGGAGATTGAACGCTACAGCGTGCTCCGGGCCTACATGGCGGTCGACCGCAGCGACGTCTGCGTCATCATGATCGACGCGACGGTCGGTTTCACCGAGCAGGACAGCAAGGTGGCGGGCTACGCGCACGAGCAGGGCAAGGCGAGCATCGTGGCGGTCAACAAATGGGATGCGGTCGAGAAGGACGGCAAGACCATGCAGGAATTTCGCAAAAAGCTGGAGAACGACTTCTCGTTCATGTCTTACGTCCCGTTTTTGTTCATCTCGGCCAAGACCGGCCAGCGGGTCGATAAACTGTTTGAACTGATCCAGTTCGTATCAAATCAGAACGCGATGCGCATTACGACCGGGCGGCTCAATGACATGCTCTCGTATGCGACGGCGCGCGTGCAGCCGCCGACCGACAAGGGCAAGCGCCTGCGGATCTTCTACTGTACCCAGGCGACCACCAAGCCCCCGACGTTTGTATTTTTCTGCAATAATAAGGAGCTGTTCCACTTTTCCTATCAGCGGTATCTGGAAAATCAGATCCGCGAGACATTTGGGCTCGAAGGCACGCCGATCCGGGTGATCGTGCGGGAACGCGGCGACGGGAAAGACTGACACGGCTCTGGCAACTGTTTTGAGGATGATGGTTATGAGTGATTTTACAGGGAAATTCTGGCTGTTTTCCATACTGGTGGCGGTTATCGCCTATCTGATCGGGAGCGTAAGCTTCGCGGTGATTGTGTCGCGGCTGGGCGCGCAGGACGATGTGCGCCAGCATGGCAGCGGCAACGCGGGGATGACCAACATCCTGCGCAACTACGGCAAGAAATTTGCCGTGGTCACCGCCATTGGCGACTTTGGCAAGGGGATTGTCGCCGTGCTGCTTGGCCGGATGATCTTTTCGCTGGCGGGCATCTCCGCCTTTGACGGCGGTTACATAGCGGCGCTGTTCGCGGTGCTGGGACATCTGTTTCCGCTTTATTTTGGCTTCAAAGGCGGGAAGGGGGTGCTCACCGGACTTGGGGTCATGCTGATCCTCAATCCGCCGGTGGTCACCGTCATCATCCTGCTGACCGTCCCAATTGCCTGGTTCAGCAAAATTGTCTCGCTCGCGTCGGTGATTGGCTATGTTTCATTCCCCATCCTGACCGGGCTCTATGATTTCTGGAAACACAGCCCGGATATCTGGTTCAACCTGTTCTTCGCGCTGCTGATCAGCGCATTGGGGCTCATCATGCACCGCGATAACATCAAGCGTCTTTTGAACGGTACGGAATACCGTTTCGGACAGAAAAAATAGAACTGAAAAGACAAATCCCGCATAGGAGGTTTTAGAAAATGGCAGAGATCATGATCCTGGGCGCGGGCGGCTTCGGCACCTCGCTGGCAGTCATGTGCGAGAAGAACGGCCACCACGTGACGCTTTATTCCCCTTTTCAAAAGGAAATTGAAGTCCTTTCGGCCGAGCGGGAGCATAAAAAACTGCTGCCTGGCGTGCACATCCCGGAGACGATCAAAATGACTTGGCAGCTGCCGGAAAAGGTCGATCACGATCTGGTTATTGTTGCCACGCCATCCTTTGCGGTGCGCGGCGTATGCGCCTCTATCAAGGACCGTATTGTTCCCAAAACGGTGGTCGCCTGCGTGGCCAAGGGGTTTGAGCTTGAGACGCTCAAGACGCTTGACACGGTGATGGGCGAAGAACTGCCGCAAAACGGGATCGTTATGCTGTCAGGACCTTCGCATGCCGAGGAGGTCGGCCGCGGTGTGCCGACCACGATTGTGGCAGCATCCCGCAGCCGTGCGGCCGCGGAATTCGCGCAGGATACGCTGATGAACCCGGCGCTGCGTATCTATGTCAACGACGACGTAACCGGCGTCGAATTGGGCGGCGCGCTCAAGAATGTCATCGCGCTGGCGGCGGGCATCGTGGATGGTCTGGAGCTCGGCGACAACCCGAAGGCTGCGCTCATGACCCGCGGCATCACTGAAATTGCGCGGCTGGGCGTGGCGATGGGCGCCAAGACCGAAACCTTTGCTGGGCTTTCCGGTATTGGCGACCTGATCGTGACCTGCACGAGCATGCACTCGCGCAACCACCGCGCGGGCATCCTGATCGGTAAGGGGCGCACCGCGCAGCAGGCGATTGACGAGGTCGGCATGACAGTGGAGGGTTATACCGCCACCAAGTGCGCGCATGAGCTTGCGGACCGCACTGGCGTGGAAATGCCGATTATGCAGCAGGTTTACGCGGTGCTTTATGAAGGGAAAACCCCGGAGGATGCGATCCGTGACCTGATGGGCCGGCCAAAGCGCCACGAATCGGAGGTTATTTGGCTGCTGAGCCGTTGATTGCACATTGCGTTGTGCGGTCGCTTTTGCGCCTTCCAGGCGCCCCGGGGCCATTTCTTGCTTGTCCAAGAAATGGCCGAAAGAAGGACACGCGGGGACACCCCGCGACCCCGTGCGCGCCGTGAAGGCTGCCTTCGGCAGAAACGGCGCGCAATCTGCTTAGGCATAACGTTGTGTCCCGCGTGATGAAAAGCACGCGGGACGGGTTTCCGCAACCATTGCGAAAACCGGCTGGCGCCGAAAGCGGACAAACGGATCGAAAGAACGCTTCGCGTTCCAAAAGATGCCGGTGGACCTTCTCCCTGTCCAGCAATGCGCGATAGCGCAATCGCCGCCGAAGGGCGGCGATCCATGGGCTTACTATGATAAGATTTTACGCCAGAATTCATGCCAAATCCGATCTCTTTAACCTGATTCAGGTTAGAATGGGAACATACGGAAGAAAACTGCTATCATAGGACTGGGAGGCGGTTGTATGTACCCAAGAATCAAAGACCTTCGAATTGAAAAAGGGATCGGGATTGCCGCGCTTGCGAAAAAAATCGGCATTCCCGCGACAAAATACTGGCGATACGAATCCGGGGAACGGGAAGTCACCATCCACGTGCTCATAAAGTTGGTACAATTCTATAACGTGCGCGCGGATTATCTTTTGGAGCTGAGCGATCGCAGATAAACGAAAAAAGCCGGTATCCATTCGGATACCGGCTCATTTTATCGGGAAATCAGATTGCGCGCGTCACTTTATTGGAACGCAAGCAACGGGTGCAGGCGTGGATGTGGCGGGGAGTACCGTCGACAATCGCCTTTACGCGCTGTACATTGGGTTTCCAAGTCCGGTTGGACCGGCGATGGGAATGGGAAACCTTAATTCCGAAAGTAACACCTTTTCCGCAGATGTCGCATTTTGCCATGTGTCTGCACCTCCTCTATCTGGAACAAATTAAAATTCTCTTTCGGGGTCAACATTAGCATTCTATCAGATTCCCAAAATAAATGCAAGCATTTTTTTGCTTTTTTTTCAGGAAAAGGAAGAGTCAGATCAAATTCCGGCGAAATCCGCTTGTAATTTTGGCGGGCACCCGGTATAATAATCCTATTGTACGATGAGATAGTAGCGCAATTTTCAGATAAAATCAAGAACAAGGAGTATTTTATGGGACTGTTTTCAATGGGCACACAGATGGCCATGTATGTAATTTTTGCAAGATTGATCGTTTTATTCACTTCCATGCCGGTGCATGAATTTGCCCATGGCTGGGTTGCGCATAAGCTGGGCGACGACACCGCCTATTATCAGGGCCGTCTCGATTTTAACCCGCTCGCGCATCTTGACCCGTTCGGCACCATCCTGCTGTTGTTTACCGGGTTCGGCTGGGCAAAGCCGGTGCCGATCAATCCCCGCAACTTCACCCGCAAGATTTCGCTGCGCGGCGGCGTGGCGCTCACTGCGGTGGCGGGCCCCGTGGCGAACATCATCCTTGCATTTTTCACCCTGTTGCTCTTTAAGATTCTCGCCTATTTCATCCCGATGGGCAACGCTGTTTCAATCATCGCGCAGATCCTTTCGCTGATGGTTTCGATCAACGTGTCGCTTGCGGTCTTTAACCTGCTGCCGATCCCGCCGCTTGACGGCTACAACATTGTGTCCTATTTCATTCCGGCCAAATGGGAATACACCATCATGCAGTACCAGCAGTATATTTTCCTGGGTCTCATGGCGCTCATGATGTTCACGAATATCCTCAGCGGCCCGCTCAACATCCTCACCGGGCTGATCTATAAGCTGCTCAATTTCGCGACCGGCTTTGTCGATCTGATTGCAATGATGCTCTGAGCCGTATAAAACCCGGTCCATCCACCCAAAATGTCAGGGGAGCATAATGGAAAAATTATCGTTTAAAACTGCTGAATTTGAAGGGCCGCTCGACCTGATGCTCTTTTTGATCCAGAAGCACAAGCTGGATATCTACGACATCTCGATTTCCGCGCTGCTCGAGCAGTATCTGGAATATATCCGTTCCCTGCAGGACGCGGATCTGGAGGTGGCCAGCGAATTTCTCGAAATGGCCTCGCGGCTGGTGTATATCAAGACCGTCTCGCTGCTGCCCAGGCACGAGGAGGAAAGTGTCCAGCTCAAAGCCGAGCTGCAGGGCCAGCTGCTTGAATACCAGGTCTGCAAGCAGGTCGCGGCGAAGCTCGGCGAGCAGAACCGGCAGCACCTGACCTTTGTGCGCGTACCGATGAAGCTCCCGGCGGACACGACCTATAAGCTTACCCATCCCGCAAGCGACCTTTGGAACGCCTACCAGGACGCGATCGGAAAGGGCAAGCGGCGGCTTCCGCCGCCCGCGCAGGCCTTTTCCGGCATCGTTTCCCGGCGGGTGGTATCGGTCGGCAGCCGGATTATCTTTGTGCTCAAAAAGCTCTACCGCCGCGGAAAGGCCTCCTATGCGAGCCTGTTTGAAACAAGCACCGACCGCAGCGAGCTGGTTGCGACCTTTCTGGCGGTGCTTGAACTGATGAAGGCAAAACGTATTTCGGTGGACGAGGAAGGCGAAGTGCATTTCGACCGCACCCACCATGACAAAGAAATCCCGAAAGAGGAACTGACCTATGATTGACCTGCCGCAGAAACAGATCCTGTCAATCCTGTTCGCCGGCGGCGAGGCGGTGGAGATCGAACGGATCGCCCAGGCCATCGGCGCGGACGGGGATACGGTGATCAGATATATCCCGCATATCCGCGACGCTCTGGAGGATGCCGGGGTCCCGTTCAACGTGCTGCGGCTTGGGGACAAGCTCCAGCTCGCAACGCTGCCGGAATTTGCTCCGGTGATCCGCGAGGCGCTGGAACTGCGCCGAAACATCCCGCTTTCCCAGGCCGCGCTGGAAGTGCTGGCCGTCATCGCTTATAACCAGCCGGTCACCCGTTCGTTCATCGAGCAGGTGCGCGGGGTGGATTCCTCCGGCGTGGTCAATTCGCTGCTCGAAAAGGAGCTTGTGGAGGAGGCGGGGCGGCTCGATCTGCCCGGCCGGCCGATCGCCTACAAGACCACCTCAAATTTTTTGCGTTGTTTTGGGCTGGAATCGCTCGAAAAACTCCCGGCGCTGCCCGGTTCCGGGGATGAGGAAGCCGAACTGCTGCCGGACGACGTACTCGAAGGACAGGTCGCTTTCGGGGAGATCGAGGAAGACGGGGCCTGACCCCAAAGACGCAATCCGCAAAGGGGGTGTGACGCATGGCGGTTGTCGGTTATACGCTGCTGGGAATCCTCGCGGCGGTCCTGCTCCTGCTGTGCATCCCGGTACGGCTCGAAGTCCGATACAAAACCGGGCATGTCCCGGTTGCGGTGCTGCGCTGGCTTTTTCTGAGGTTTGACCTTGCGAAGCCGGAGGAACCCGCGGCAGGAAAGCCCGCAAAGCAAAAGAAAGCCCAAAAGGAAAAGACCGAAGCCGCGCCCGCCAAGCGCCCGCCGATGGAATTTGCGGAGCTGCTGGGCATGATCCTCGACCTGCTTTCGTCGCTCAAGGGGAACACCGGGATGCTGGTGCGCAGCTTCAAGCTTTATAAGATCAGGCTCTCGATGGTGGTGGCCGAAGGCGACGCGGCCGACACGGCGATCACCTACGGAAGGGTCAATGCCGCCGTTTACGGCGCTTACGCGCTGGCGCAGTCGTTTTTGCGGCTGGGGCGGCCGGAGATCGAGATCCGGCCCGACTTCACCGCCGAAGAGGGCAGCGTCGATTTTGAGGTGGGCGGCAGGCTCACGCCGATTGCCGCGCTCGGCACGGCAATCCGGGTTGGGGTGGCTTTCCTGGTGAAAACCATCCGGCGGAAAAAAGCAAAACAGGCCGCCGAAGCGCCGCCGCGGCCCGCGGCGCCCGTCAAGACAAATGAACATCAGGCGCCTGCCGAATCCGAAAAGGAAGAGCAGGCGGTCAAATAGGAGGTTTTTCGTATGAGCAACGGCAATCATCCGATCAATGGGCTGATGGACAGCTCCCTGCAGAACCTGCGTTCCCTCGTGGACGCGGACACGGTCATCGGCGAAGCGATCACCACGCCGGACGGCACGGTGATCATCCCGGTGTCGAAGGTTTCGTTCGGCTTCGCATCGGGCGGCTCCGATCTGCCCACCACCAAGCAGGGCGACCTGTTCGGCGGCGGCGCGGGCGGCGGCGTTTCGGTGCAGCCGCTGGCTTTCCTGGTTATCAAGGACGGCCATGTCGAGCTTCTGCAGATCAACGACAACAAGAACACCGCTGACCGTGTGGTCGCAATGGTGCCGGAGATGGTCGACAAGCTCGGCGTGCTCTTCACCAAGAAGGATAAAAAGGACGGGGAATCTGCCAAAGCGAAGCCAGCCCCCGCCCCGGACCCGCTCGACGATATCCCCGGCCTGTAATTTTGGATGGGATTGCCGCATAAAATGACCTGTACGGATTCTATGAGACAAGGTGCAGGTGATTTTATGTTGCGCAGAATTGCGGCGGCCCTGCTGGCGCTGATGCTTGCGGGCGGGATGTTTGTGTGCGGCGCGCGGGCCGAAGAGGTTCCCGCGGCGGCGCAGACGATCCCGAATACCAGGGATTATGAAACCAAGGCAAAGGGCGCGGTGGTGATCGACGCGCAGACCGGCCGGGTGCTTTTCGCGCAGAACGCGAACCTTCGACTGCCGATGGCCTCCACAACTAAGATTATGACCGCGCTCATCACCCTTGAGCAGGAAAACCTGGACGAATACTTTACGGTGGACCCCGCTGCGATCAAGGTGGAGGGTTCCTCGATGGGCCTGCGGGAAGGCGATCAGGTTTCGCTTTCCGCGCTCGCTTACGGGATGCTGCTGCCGTCCGGCAACGACGGCGCGAATGCCGCCGCGGTGCGCATAGCGGGCAGCAAGGAGGCGTTCGCAAAGCTGATGAACGAACGCGCCGCCGAAATCGGCCTGGAGGACACCCATTTCGTCACGCCGTCCGGGCTTGACGACCCGGAGCATTATTCGAGCGCCTATGATATGGCGCTGCTCGCGCGCGAAGCGCTCGGGAATCCGCGCTTCGCGGACATCTGCTCCCAGTATAAGGCAGTTGCCCAGTACGGCAACCCGCCCTATAACCGCTGGCTGCAAAATCACAACAGGCTGCTGAGAAGCTATGAGGGCGCGGTCGGGGTCAAAACAGGCTTTACCGACACGGCGGGACGCTGTCTGGTGTCCTGTGCGATGCGCGGGGGCGTCAAGCTGATCGCGGTCACGCTTGGCTGCCCGGACGACTGGAACACCCACGCAAATCTCTATGACCGCTATTTCGAGCGGCTTACCCCAACCGATGTGGAACCGGCCATCCCGGAGGTAAACGTCCCGGTCGCGGGCGGCGAAACGCTTTCGGTGAAAGCGGTCTATGAACCGCAGCAGAAGATCCCGCTGTTCGAGGGCGAAAGCCTCACAGCGCAAACCGTCCTGCGTCCGCTTCTGTTCGCGCCGGTGGAAAAGGGGGAAGTGCTCGGCAGAGTGGTGCTCTCCTGCGACGGGCAGAAGCTTTCGGAGATTACGCTGACAGCGGCAAAAAGCGTCCCGGCACGGGAAGACGACGGGAATTCACTGATCGGATTTTTCCAGAGGCTGATCGGGTTTTAATACATAACGTAAAAAAGAAGATAATATACACGAGACGTAGAAAGACAGGGAATTTATGGCACAGGCAAAAGGCATCCGCATCCAGAAGGTGCTCTCGGACAATGGGATCATGTCCCGCCGCAAGGCGGAGGAAGCGATCCAGCAGGGCCGTATCACGGTCAACGGACACCCGGCCGTGCCCGGCAACCCGGTCAACCCCATGCGGGATGTGATCGCGGTGGACGGCGTGCGCGTCAGGCTCCAGAAGAAAAAGAAAAATTATTACATCATGATGCATAAGCCCCGCGGGTATGTGACCACCACCTCGGACGAGATGGGGCGCAAATGCGTGACCGACCTTTTGGAGGACGCGCCTGCGCGGGTCTATCCGGTGGGACGGCTCGACCGCAACAGCGAAGGCCTGCTGCTGTTCACGAACGACGGCGACTTTGCCAACATGGTGATGCATCCCTCGAACCACATCACAAAAACCTATCGGGTCACCATCCGGCCGGACATCACCGACGAGCAGGCCGCGAAAATGTCCGCGGGGATCGAGCTCGACGGCAAGATGACCCTTCCGGCGACCGTTCTGGTGCTCGAAAAGGGAGAAGGCCGCGCTGTTTTGCAGATCACCATCCAGGAGGGACGCAACCGGCAGGTGCGCCGGATGTGCGAAGCGGTCGGGCTTACGGTGGCGCGGCTCAAGCGCACATCGGTCGGGCCGCTCAAACTGGGGATGCTGAGCCCCGGAGAGTGGCGGGAGTTAAAGCCCAGCGAATTGACCGCGCTGCGCAATGCCGTCAGCAAGAAGTGAGCGGGAGGATATGGAAATGTTTCTGATCAGACGGATCGCGGATCCGCGCCTTTCCGGGCGGATCTGCCAGAGCTTCGGGGTTGACACGCCGGGCGCGTTCGCCTATGGCGCCTTCCAGAATGACAACGTGCTGGCAACCGCCGTGTTCCTCACCGGCGCGGGCGGAAATGTGACGCTCTGCGGTGTGGATACCGGCCGCCGGACGGATATCGGGCTCATCGATGGGATGGCGCGCGCGGCGTTTTCCGCGCAGCGCAAGTGCGGCGCGCGCACCGGTCAGCTTGGAGACGAGCTGACGGACGAGGTGCGGCTTGCGCTCACCAAACTCGGTTATGCGGAGCGGGAACCGTTCGATCTTGCGGCGTTCTTTGCGAAGAAGGCATGCTGCGGCAGATAAAGCGGATATTATGAGACAGGCGGGCCGGCGGCCGGCCTGTTTTTTATCATAATGAGACGCTGATACCGGAGACGATCTTTTTTGTTCCGGATAACAGCGTAAATTATGTGAAAATATTATTTTTTCCCTTGTTATTTCCAGCACAAACGTGCTATACTTTAACGTGGTTACATTTTGAGATTTTCGTCAAGGGGAAAGATCAAAATGAAGGATTTTTGTGTTAGTTTTAGTTTTAGAATAGGAGGAAAACAACATGAGTGACCAGGCAATGTCACTGGCCGACGCACGCAAGGATGCGCTGAAGGCTACCGCCGCCCGTGAAAGGCTGACGGCCCTGTTCGACCCCGACTCCTTTGTCGAGGTCGGCGCTTTGGTGAAGACCGGGTGCGACGGCACAGGCGTGATCACGGGTTATGGCCTCGTCGAAGGCTGCCCTGTGTATGCGTTCTCCCAGGATTCCACGGTGAAAAGCGGTGCGGTGGGCGCCGCGACAGGCTCCAAGATCAGAAAGATTTATGATCTGGCCTACAAGACCGGCGCGCCGGTTGTCGGAATCTATGATTCCAACGGCGCGGCCGTCGATGAGGGCCTTGACGCAATGGCCGCATACGGAGATATGCTGCATTGGTCGAACAACCTTTCCGGCGTTGTGCCCCAGATCTCCCTGGTGCTCGGCGTCTGCGCGGGAAGCGCCGCGATGATCGCCGCTTCCGCCGATTTTGTCGTGATGAGCGGCAAAGGCGAGTTCTACCTGACCACCGCGGACGCGGCGAGCGCGAGCAGCGCTGAAGAGGCCGCCAAGACGGGCGTCGCCCATATTGTCGAGACGGAGGAAGCCGACGCCATCAAGGCGGCGCGCACCCTGATCTCGATGCTTCCGTCGAACAACCTTTCCGCTCCGCCGGTCTGCGATTTCTCCGCCGTTTCCGGCGCTGAAGCGGCGCTTTCCGCCGCCGCCGCGGACATCGGCGCCGCGGACATCTTCGAGATTGCGAAGAACGTCGTCGACGCGGACAGCCTGGTTGAACTGCAAAAAGAATATTCCACCTGCGGCGCGAAGGTCGGGCTTGCGACCCTGGCCGGTTCCACCGTGGGCGTTGTGGCAGCATCGAACGGCGGCACCATCTGCTCGGGCGGCGCTTCCAAGATCGCCCGGTTTGTCGCCATCTGTGACTCCTTCCAGATCCCGGTCGTGACCTTTGTCAACGCCGCGGCGTTCGCTCCGCTGCCGAATCACGGCTTCCGTGGCGGCGTGCGTGAGGTTGCAAAGCTCGCGCATGTCTATGCCGAAGCGACCACCCCGAAGATTGCGGTCGTGGTTGGCAAGGCTTATGGTTCCGCATATATCGCGCTGGCCGGGCGCGGCGCTTCGGCCGACCTGACCGTTGCGTGGCCCTGCGCCACCATCAGCGCGCTCTCTCCGGAAACCGCCGTTGCGTTTATGTATGGCGACCGGATCACCGCCGACAAATCCCGCGCGCAGGTTGAGGCCGAGTATGCCGCAAACGACGCGGGCGCGCTCGCCGCTGCCGCCAAGGGCCACATTGACGATGTGATCGATCCCGCCGAAACTCGCGGAGTTGTTCTTTCCGCGATCGATATGCTGGCTGGCAAACGGGTTACCACCCTGCCGAAGAAACACGCGAATATCCCGATGTAATAGAACCCCCACGGGCACAATACGCTAAAGAATTTGAAGGAGGAAACGATCTATGAAAAGGTTTAATATAACGGTCAATGGCAGAGCTTACGACGTCCAGGTGGACGAGCTGGCAGCGGGCGCTCCGGCGCCTGTAGCCGCGCCCGCGCCGCCCCCGCCGCCGCTGCCGGCGCGACCAAGGTCAACGCCCCAATGCCTGGCAACATCCTCGATGTGAAGGTCAAAGAAGGCGACACCGTTGAGGCAAACCAGCTGCTGCTGGTCCTCGAAGCGATGAAGATGGAGAATGAGATCTTTGCACCTGTCGGCGGCACTGTCGTGAGCGTGCATGTAAAGAAGGGTGACGCAGTCAATTCCAACGATCTGTTAGTCTCCATCGGTTAAGAGGAGGGAAACATCAATGGCTCAAAAGGTTAAAATTTGTGAAACCATCCTGCGCGACGCGCATCAGTCCCTGATCGCGACCCGTATGCGCCTGGATGAGATGCTCCCCATCCTTCCGGCGATGGATGAGGTCGGCTTCTATTCCTGCGAATGCTGGGGCGGCGCGACCTTCGACAGCTGCATCCGTTTTTTGGATGAAGATCCCTGGGAGCGTCTGCGCGTGATCCGCAAGAACATGCCCAACACCAAGCTGCAGATGCTGTTCCGCGGCCAGAACATGCTGGGTTACCGTCATTACGCCGACGACACGGTCGAATATTTCGTCCAGAAGTCGGTCGATAACGGCATCGACATCATCCGCATCTTCGACGCGCTCAACGATATCCGCAATCTCGAAACCGCGATCAAGGCCACCAAGAAGAGCGGCGCCCATATGCAGGCGGCGATCTCCTACACCCTGAGCCCGGTTCACAACATCGAGTATTTCGTCAACTATGCAAAGCAGCTTGAGGACGCGGGCGCGGACTCGATCTGCATCAAGGATATGGCGGCTCTGATCACCCCGTACGCGGCTTCCGAGCTGGTCACCGAACTCAAAAAGGCGGTCAAGATCCCGATCGACCTGCACACCCATTACACCTCGGGACTTGCTTCGATGGCGGAAATCAAAGCGATCGAAGCGGGCGTCGACATCATCGACACCGCAATGAGCCCCTTGGCGATGGGCACTTCGCATCCGGCAACCGAGTCGATGGTCGCCGCGCTGCAGGGCACTCCGTATGACACCGGTCTTGATCTCAAGAAACTGGATATCGTGCGCGCGCATTTTGCGAAACTGCGTGAGAAGTACCTCGCCAGCGGTCTGCTTGACCCGAAGGTCATGGGCGTCGACGCGAACACCCTGATCTATCAGGTACCCGGCGGCATGCTTTCGAACCTTGTTTCCCAGCTCAAACAGGCTGGCAAAGAGGATCAGTTTGAAGATGTGCTTCGCGAAATTCCGGGCGTCCGCAAGGATTCCGGCTATCCGCCGCTGGTCACCCCGACCTCCCAGATCGTCGGCACCCAGGCGGTGTTCAACGTCATCATGGGCGAGCGCTACAAGATGGTCACCAAAGAGTTCCGCGCACTGGTCAAGGGCGAATACGGCAAGACCCCGGCTCCGATTTCCGATGAGTTCCGTAAGAAGATCCTCGGTGATGAAGCGCCGATCGACTGCCGTCCGGCTGATCTCATCCCGCCTGAGCTGGAGAAACTGCGCGCCGAATTCCCGGCCGAGTACCTCGAGCAGGACGAGGATGTCCTCACCATGGCGATGTTCCCGCAGGTGGCTCCGAAGTTCTTCGAGTCCCGCAAGAACAAAAAGTACGGCGTGGACGGTCATGCCGACAAGGACAGCAAGGTACATCCCGCATAAAAATGCGATGAAAGGGCCTGTTGCGGTATAACGCAACAGGCCCTTCTTGTTTGCTGGGCGGGGGTCCGCTTTCTCTATCCTGCCAACCTTTAGAACAGCCGGCGGAGTTTTCTACGCCGCAGGTCCTGAAAGAAGGGAACTCATGAGGGGAGGCCATCGACCGTTTCTCCGTGATGCGCAGCGAGCCCGCACATTCAGTCCCTGACGGTCAGGCCGAGCAGTTTTGCGAGATCGGCCGCCTGCGGGGAGGTGACGATGGCTCCTTTGAGTTCCTCGCCCGCGAGCACCAGCCCGTCGATTTCGCTTTTGGTGAAGTCGACGCCCCGAAGCGGCGTTTTGAAGAAATTTGCGCCTGACAGCACGGACTGTGAAAGCTCCAGCGCGGAAATCTTACATTCGGAAAAGCTGCAGAACCGCAGGTCGCTTTCCGCAAAACGGGCCTGCTTGATCTTCGCGCGGTCGAAATTGGCATAGCGGAAATTTACGCCGTCGAGGATAATTTCGAGAAGGCTCGCGTTCTGAATATTTGCCCCCACCGCCTTGCAGCCGGTGAAGGTACAGCGTTTGAAATAACAGTCCTCGAAGTCGCTGTTTGAAAGATCGCAGGAACAAAATTCCACATCGATGAAATCGCATTTGCGAAATGAGCAGCCGGTCAGCCGGCAGTTTTCAAAGGAAACGCCGTGGAAGCTTACTGGATCGGCAGTTTCGCCGGAAATTACAAGCGCCTTAAAAATCCGTGCTTTCACATCCTCGCCGTCCGCATAGGCGGCCGCGCAGAGGGCAAATAGTTCGGAAGTTTCTTCGCGCGCGGCGGGCAGCTGCGGCGGTGTGATTTTCATGCAGACCCCTCCAATCGTAGTACAGCGGAAATTGTAGCACGAACCGCGCGTTCTGGCAAGTGGAGGAAAGGCCGGCAAAGCCGCGGATGCAAATTGACAAAACGGCCGGTTTGGAGTAAAATAACAAGATATAGAAGTATCGCCCGGCGTATATCCCCGGGCAGAAAAACGAGGGGCTGTAACACGGATGATCAAGAGCATGACAGGCTACGGACGTGCCCAACAGACGCTGGACGGACGGGATATCACAGTGGAGGTCAAATCGGTTAACCACCGTTTTTTTGAATTCTCCGCCCGGGTGCCGCGCGCATACGGATATCTGGAAGAAAAGCTGAAAAGCTATCTGCAGGGGCAGATTTCACGCGGCAAGGTGGAGGTCGGCGTTGCCATCCAAACAGTGGAGGGCGGCAATGTCGATGTGGAAATCAATACCGAGCTGGCCGGCGCTTATGTCAAAGCCCTGCGCGGGCTGGGCGAGCAGTTCTCCCTGACTGACGACCTTTCACTTTCCACTGTTTCCCATTTTTCGGATATTTTTACCGTGCGCAAACCCCTTGAGGACGAGGAAGCTGTCTGGGCGGCGGTCAGGCCGGTTGCGGACGCGGCGGCGGCCCGGTTTGTCGCCATGCGCGCCGCCGAAGGCGAGCGGCTGAAAAACGACCTGCTGGACCGGCTTGAAAGCATCGAACAGCAGGTGGCGCTTGTTGTGGAGCAGTCCCCGCGGACGGTGGAAGCCTACCGCGAACGGCTTACTGCGAAGATCCATGAAGTGCTTGCCGACCGCCAGATCGACGAAAGCCGGATCATCACCGAGGCCGCGATCTTTGCCGACCGTGTTGCGGTGGATGAGGAGACGGTGCGCCTGACAAGCCATATCGCCCAGTTCCGGGAGATCCTGACCCATGAGGAGCCGATCGGCCGGAAGCTGGATTTCCTTGTGCAGGAGATGAACCGCGAAGCCAACACCATCGGTTCCAAGGCGCAGGATGTCGCAATCGCGCAGGTGGTTGTCGACATCAAGAGCAATATCGAAAAAATCCGTGAACAGATCCAGAACATCGAATAAAGGGAGGCAGCAAGCGTGAAACTGATCAACATTGGCTTCGGCAACATGGTGTGTGCGAACCGCCTGGTTGCGATCGTGAGCCCGGAATCGGCCCCTATCAAACGCATCATACAGGACGCGCGCGACCGCGGAACGCTGGTGGACGCCACCTATGGCCGCCGTACCCGCGCGGTGATCATCACCGATTCGGACCATGTGATCCTGTCGGCCGTCCAGCCGGAGACGGTTGCGAACCGCCTGGTGGATGAGGATGACGAGGAAGATGAGGATGAGTAACCGCGGGATGCTGATTGTCTATTCCGGGCCATCCGGCGTGGGCAAGGGGACGCTGCTGGCCCCGTACCTGAAAAGCCATCCTGACGCGGCGCTTTCGGTTTCGGTGACGACGCGCGCGCCGCGCCCGGGGGAGACCGATGGGGTGGAATACAGCTTTATCACACGGGAACGGTTCGAGCAGCTCATCAAAAGCGATGGCCTGCTCGAATATGCCGAATACAGTGGGAACTACTACGGGACCCCGCGCGCGGCGGTGGAGGAAAAGATTGCCGCGGGCAGGGACGTCGTTTTGGAGATCGAGGTACAGGGCGCCATGAAGATCAAAAAGAGCTTCCCGGACGCCGCCTTTATCTTTATCCTGCCGCCCTCCTATGCGGAACTCAAGCGGCGGCTGCAGGGCCGCGGGACCGAACCGCCGCAGGTGGTCGCGCGCAGGCTCGCGGCGGCCCGCCGGGAACTTTCATACGCGGGGGAATACGAATACGCGATTGTCAACGACAGTCTGGAAACCGCGGGTGCGCAGCTTGCGGCTGTGATTGAAGCGTCCCGCTGCCGGACCAAATACATGAAGGATTTCATTAAGCAGATAAGTGAGGTAGAAGAAGTATGAGCATGCTCAGACCATCGATGGCTTCCATTATAAAACNGGACCGAACCGCCGCAGGTGGTCGCGCGCAGGCTCGCGGCGGCCCGCCGGGAACTTTCATACGCGGGGGAATACGAATACGCGATTGTCAACGACAGTCTGGAAACCGCGGGTGCGCAGCTTGCGGCTGTGATTGAAGCGTCCCGCTGCCGGACCAAATACATGAAGGATTTCATTAAGCAGATAAGTGAGGTAGAAGAAGTATGAGCATGCTCAGACCATCGATGGCTTCCATTATAAAACCGGGTGAGAATTATTACAGTTTTGTGGTGGCTGTTGCGAAACGTGCCCGTGACATCGCGGAGGAGGACGAGGAGATTCATTCCCTCACCGAAGAGAAACCGGTCAAACGGGCGGTCGAAGAATTTGCCAACGGCAAATGCAAGCTGGGCAGCTCGGTCTGCCATGACCTGATATAAGCCTTTTGCAAAGCAGCCCTGTTTTTCGCAGGGCTTGTTTTGTTTTCTGCGCGTGGATTTTGAAATGGGGGATTTTACAATGAGGCGGACCTGTTTTGGGGGGATTGTGCTGTTGACGGTCCTGCTGCTATTTGGCTGTGAAAGCCGCACGGCGGGAGGTTCGTCCGTACAGATGTCTGTGCCCGAAGCCATTTCACAGGCGGCGCCGGAGGAAGCCGAAGCGAAGGATTCCGAGCAGGAGGAGAGCGGCGCACAGCTGAATTTGTGGTATGCGGGAAATCCATATGGCAGCCAGTGCGGGTGGGAACCGGATGGACAGGCCGTGCAGATTGTCTGCGGCAACACGATGTACCGGGTCGATCTGCAAAACCGGAAAATCAGTTCTGCGCAATGTGGCGGACCCGTGGGGCCGCAGGAGGAAGTTTTCCTCTGGCCGGGTGAAAAATACATTCTGCGCACAGGAACGCTCTCGCGCATTGCGCGCCCGGATGGGCCGGACGGCGCGTGGAAGCTGACCAATGCGCAGCTTTATAGCCTGGACGGGAAGCTGGAGCGGGAATTTCACGAACTCACGCCGGAACAGGCCCAGAATGTCAACGACGTCTATGAGGACTTCTATTCGCTTGAAGTTTACTGGCTCGGGCCGGACACCTTCGCTATGAATACCGGCGCACTGCTTGCGCTCTGTGATGCCGAAACTGGGAAACTCACAATGGTGGAGGATTTCCGCCTGCTCAAGCGGGCGGGCTATTCAGTCGGGAATTCCGGCTCCTATGGGATCAGCGAATGTCAGGCGCAGGACGGCACGCTCTACTACCGGGCTTCGACTGTCAAAGAGGTCGGGTCCCAGGACACCAGCATCAACACTTCCGCTCTGTTTATGCTCACGGCGTCCGGCGAACGCCGGCAGGTTTTCGAAAAAAACGATTTCTACCGTTTCGAGCCGTTCGGCGATCGGATGCTGCTCTATCGTGACTGGAACAGCGGTTCTGCGCAGAACCCTGACGATTCCGAATGGGGAACCCAGGTCTGGCTTGCAGACCCCGAAACGGGCGAACAGACCGAATTGGTACGGCATAACGAGCTCAAGGTGGACTATCCAACCGACGGCAGCCACTACGATTATACAAGCTGGGTGACCGAGAACGAGATGCTTTTGCCAACCTTTCACCGATACGATCTCGAAAGCGGAAAAGAAACCACTTTCACGCCGGGCGATTACGACGATCGCCGCTGGGACAATTACGACGGCAACTTTGGACTGCGGACCACCAGTCTGACGAAGGACGGCCGGGTGCGGTTCCTCTATACGGTGGAATGGGTTGAACAGGACGCGGACGGCGGCTACTGGACGGGCGAATGCTGGAGCTACACCGACGGCGATGCGCAGCCGGTCAAGCTCGATGTCCCATGGATTGACTGGCAGTGCATCCGCGCGATCAATCCGCAGGGTACCCACGGGCTGTTCGAGACGGAAGTGGAAAACAACTGGTGGAATTACCGGGTGATGCCGCTCGACAGCATTACATGAGGAAACGAATGATGAAACGTGCACTGTGCTGCATTTTGATGTTTGCGCTGCTTTTCAGCGGCTGTGGCGCGAAGCCGGAGGAATCCGCGAAGACGGTGACCAGAGAGCCGTTTGACCTTGCGGATGCGGAAAAGATCCTTTCCGAAACCGAGGAATGCGTCGTCGGCCTGGTGCAGGCGGGCGGGGGCAGCCGAAAAACGAGCCTGCGCCGTTTCGAAAAGTGCTACGGCGGCCAGACGGCGGACAGCGCGCAGGAAAACCTATGGCGGGAGATCTGGCGGGTATTCTTTGACAGCGACGCGGACGGAACCGCTGAAACCTTGCAGATTGTGCCGTCCGGATTCTTTTTCCCGACCGTCTACCACGAGGGAATCGAAGTGGCCGAAGCGGATGTGGAGACCGTTTCCTATGAAAAGCCGGAGGACCGGTGGATGGACAGTGAATTTCTGAGAATTCTGGAACGGTACACCGGAGACGATCCGCTGCTCGAAGGCTTCTGGCGCAGAAGTTTTTACCGAAAGGCGCAAGACTCCTGGGTGTTCGACCATCTGGAAGGTCAGATAAATATTGGCGCGGACGGGCTCAATTTCCAGTACCTTCCCTACAAGGAGCGCTATTTTTCCGCGCCGCGGGAGCTTGGGTTCCCATACACCGTCGGACGAGGAAAGGCCACGCTCATCGACGGGAGCGTGGTGGAGATCGCGCTCGAGATGATTGACGGCGTCTATTACGATGTGCGTTCGCCGGGATTTGTTCCTTCGGCGTTTACGTTTAAAACAAACTATGAGGGGACTTATCAGATCCGCTCCACCAAGGGCCCGCTCACCTTTACCTGCCCAATTTTGGCGGACAGGGATGATGCGAACCCGTCTTGGCGCAGGCTCAATTTCCCCGCTGAATTTGAGCTGCTGGTGGAGGATTTTAACGGCGACGGCAACCCGGATTTCACCATCGGACAGCCGGCCTCCAGCAGCATTTGGAGCTACCTGCTCTTTTCGGTGATGGAGGACGGGCAGGTGGAGCAGGCGGACTGCGGAGAAGGGATCTTCGCTTCGGCGGACGGTGCATTTTCGATTCCGCTGGAGATGACTGGTCCAGAGGAATTTACCGTATCCTATTACCACAACGACGAGGCAGCATATCTGCCGGTGCGTTACAGCTGGGCCGGCAATGTGGTCCGAACAAAAACCGAATGACAGGAGGAAACAGGATGTTTGAAGGAAAAACGATCCTGCTCGGCGTGACCGGAGGGATCGCGGCCTATAAAGCGGCGCAGCTGGCGAGCGACCTTTCGAAGACCGCGGCGGATGTGCATGTGATCATGACAAAGAACGCCACCGCGTTTGTCTCGCCGCTCACCTTTGAAACGCTCACGAATAACCGGGTGTCAGTCGATACCTTCGACCGCAATTTCGAATATAATGTCGAACATGTCGCGCTGGCCAAAAAGGCGGACGTGTTTCTGGTCGCGCCCGCGACGGCCAACTTCATCGCCAAGATGGCGGCGGGCATCGCGGACGACATGCTCTCCACCACCATTTTGGCGGCATCCTGCCCGAAGATTGTCGCGCCTGCCATGAATACCGGCATGTACGATAACCCCATCACCCAACGGAACTTACAGACGCTGCTCGCTTTCGGCGTGGATATCGTCGCCCCGGGCAGCGGGCATCTCGCCTGTGGGGATGTGGGGCGCGGCAGACTGCCGGACCCGGCGGTGCTCTTTGAAGCGGTGCGTCGGGCGCTTACGCCGCAGGATCTGCTCGGCGTGCGGGTGCTTGTCACGGCCGGGCCGACCCGGGAGGCGGTTGACCCGGTGCGGTTCCTCTCGAACCACTCGACCGGCAGGATGGGCTATGCGGTCGCGGCGGCGGCGCGGCGGCGCGGCGCCGAAGTCACACTGGTATCCGGCCCGGTTTCGCTCACGCCGCCCGACGGTGTGGATGTGGTGCCGGTTGTGAGCGCCGCCGAGATGTTCGAAGCCGTAAAGGATGCTTGCGAAGAGGCGGATATCATCATCAAGTGTGCGGCGGTGGCCGATTACCGTCCGGTGAACGCCGCAACGGAAAAGATCAAAAAATCTGAGGGAGGCATGGAGATACCCCTTGAGCGTACGCAGGATATCCTTGCGTGGCTTGGGGAGCATCGCCGCCCCGGACAGGTACTCTGCGGCTTTTCGATGGAGACGAAGGATCTCATCGAGCATAGCCGTCAGAAGCTGGAACGCAAAAACGCCGACATGATCGTGGCGAACAGCCTGCGGGAAACGGGCGCGGGCTTTGGGACCGAGACGAATCTGGTGACCATCCTGACGCGCGAAAATACGGAACGCCTGCCGCTGATGGAAAAGGAAATGGTCGCGGACGCGCTACTCGACCGGCTGCTTGCGATTTACCGGGGATAGCGGGTTTGCCGGCGGGGCCGAAGGCCCGGCCCCGGGCGCATAGCCCGGCGCGGCGGCTGCCGCGGGCAAACCCGCCGTTTGCACGGGGTGTGAAGTGATCGAAAGGAGGGACCGGGATGCCGCTCATCGCGAATGTTGTGGTGGAGAACGCCACGCTGCAATTTGATAAGCCATATAGCTACCTGGTTCCGGAAAAAATGCCGGTGCGGCCCGGCTGTCGAGTGGTCGTGCCGTTTGGCGCGGGCAACCGGACCCGGTTCGGTCTGGTGCTCGAACTCATCGAGCGGGAAAATACCGCGCGGCTTAAAAAGATCGCGTCGCTTATCGATGAAAAACCGCTTTTATCATCTGAAATGGTGCTGCTGGCGCGCTATCTGCGCGACACGACCTTCTGCGGCTATTTTGACGCGGTGCGCGCGCTGCTGCCGCCCGGCATCGGCGTGGCGCTCAAATATACCTATGAGCTGGCGAAGGACGCGTCCATCTCGGAGGACGCGCCGCAGGATGAACGGCAGGTCTTTGATTATCTGTCAGGCCGCGGCAGGCCGGTGCGGGAGGAAACCCTCTGCGCCGCGCTTGGAATCGCGCCGGAAGCGCCTGCGCTGCGTGCGCTCTGCGAGCGGGAGATTGTACTCAAATCGCAGGAGGTCCGGCAGCGCATTCTCGATGAAAAACTGGTGATGGCCCGGCTTGCGGACGGGATCGGGGAACTTTCGGATGTAACTGTGAAGATCACAGCCCGCCAGAAGGCGGTGATTGAACTGCTTTTGCAGGTGGGGCAGGCCTCGGTCAAAGAGATCTGCTATTTTGCCGCTGTGGGAAAGACGGTGATCGACCGGCTGGTCAAGGCCGAAGTTGTGCAGCTTTTTACGCGGGAAATTTATCGCAATCCCTATGCAAACACCGGCATCACCGCTGAGATCGGCAGCATCCGGCTTTCGGAAGAACAGCAGGCCGCCTATGAGGAAATCTGCGCGATGACCACAAAGGATGAAGCCAATACGGCGCTGCTCTATGGCGTGACTGGCAGCGGGAAGACCGAAGTTTTCCTGCGCGCGATCAAAGAAGTGCTGGAATCCGGCCGCGGCGTAATCGTCATGGTGCCGGAAATTTCCCTCACGCCGCAGACGATCGAGCGGTTCCACCGGTATTTCGGCGGGCGGGTCGCGGTATTGCACAGCGGCCTTTCCATGAGCGAGCGGATGGATGAATGGAAACGCATCCGTGACGGCAAAGCCGACATCGTGGTCGGCACCCGCAGCGCGGTCTTTGCGCCGCTTGCAAAAATCGGGCTGATCGTCATGGATGAGGAACAGGAAAGCTCCTATAAATCCGAAAAATCCCCGCGTTTCCACGCGCGCGATGTGGCGCGTGTGCGCGCGGCCTATCATAAATGCCTGTTGCTGCTCGCTTCGGCCACGCCGAGTGTCGAGAGCTTTTACCGGGCCAGGCAGGGGAAATACCGCCTGCTGGCTCTGCGCACCCGCTACGGCGCGGCAAAGCTGCCGGATGTGACCATTCTTGATATGTCCACCCAGCCGCTTGAGGCGGCCTCCTCATCCCTTTCAGGCGAGCTTATCGACCAGCTGCGGTATAATCTCGAATGCGGCGAGCAATCGATCCTGCTTTTAAACCGGCGCGGCTACAATACGCTTGTCAAGTGCGCGGTTTGCGCGACGGTGGCGACCTGTCCGAACTGTTCGGTTGCGATGACCTATCACAGCGCGAACGGCCGGCTGATGTGCCACTACTGCGGGCACATCCAGAAGCCGGACGACCTGTGCCCCAACTGCGGGAGCCGTTTTATGCGTTTTTCGGGCGCGGGAACCCAAAAGGTACAGGAAGAACTGGAAGCGATCTTCCCGGACGCGCGGATTTTGCGGATGGATATGGATACCACCATGTCGCGATTTTCACATGAAAAACATTTTGCAGATTTTTCCGCTGGAAAATATGATATAATAATCGGGACACAGATGGTGGCCAAAGGACTCGATTTTCCGAATGTGACGCTGGTCGGCGTGCTTTCGGCCGATGCGTCCCTCTATGCGCAGGACTACCGCAGTTTCGAGCGGGCGTTCTCGCTTTTCACCCAGGTGGTGGGCCGCTCGGGACGCGCCGAAAAGGCCGGCCGGGCGTATATCCAGACCTTCACGCCGGAAAACCCGGTGATCGCGCTGGCGGCGGCACAGGATTACGACACATTTTATGAAACCGAGATCGAAAGCCGCCGCATCCATCTCTACCCACCCTACTGCGATATGATTGGCGTGGGTTTCTCGGGCCTTGCCAATCTACAGGTGCGGGACGCGGCGCGGCGCTTTCTCTCAAAGCTGGCTGAGGTGGCGAAGAATGAATACCCGGACCTGCCGCTGCGGGTGCTCGGTCCGTGTGAAAGCCAGATTTTAAAAATTGCAGGCAAATTTCGATGGCGTATGGCGATCAAATGCAGCTGCAACGCCCGCACACGGGAATTTTTGTGGAAGGTGGTCGAATGGTATTATTCCCAGAACGAAAACCGCCAGGTCTCCCTCTCGATCGACCCGCGGTATGAAAACAGCATCTGACGCTTCTGGCGCACAGCGCCATTCGATAAAAGAAATTTGATCATGCTAAGGAGGATTCTTTCTAATGGCACTTCGTAATATTTTAAAAAACGGCGACGAGCGGCTGCGAAAAAAAAGCCGCCCGGTCACCGATTTCAACGAACGGCTCTGGATGCTCTTAGACGACATGGCCGAAACGATGCGTGACAGCGACGGGGTGGGGCTTGCCGCGCCGCAGGTCGGCATCCTGCGCCGGGTTGTGGTGATCGACGTGGGCGACGGGCTTGTCGAGCTTGTAAACCCTGTGATCACCGAAACGGAAGGGGATCAGTACGGCGGCGAGGGCTGCCTTTCGGTGCCGGGCGAGTGGGGCATGGTGCACCGTCCGCAGAAACTGGTCGTCAAAGCACAGGACCGCCATGGCAAAGAGATCGAATTGCCTGCGGAGGACTATTTCGCGGTGGCGGTCTGCCATGAAACCGACCATTTGGATGGAATCCTGTTTATCGACCGTGCCGACCGGATGCTGACTCCGGAGGAAATGGAAGAATCCCAAGAGGAGGAATGACCCCATGCGCATCGTTTTCATGGGAACCCCCGACTTCGCGGTGCCGTGCCTGGCGCGGCTCATCGCGGATGGGCACGAGATTGCGGGCGTCTTTACCCAGCCGGACAAGCCGAAAGGCCGCGGCATGAAGCTCTGCCCGCCGCCGGTCAAAGAGCTGGCGCTCGAGCGAAACCTCCCGGTGTACCAGCCGGAAAAGATGAAGGACGGCGCGGCGCTTCAGATCCTGCGGGAGCTGAAGCCGGAACTGATTGTCGTGGTGGCGTTTGGGCGCATCCTGCCCAAGGACATCCTCGACCTGCCGCCGTACGGCTGCATCAATGTCCACGGCTCGCTGCTGCCCCGTTACCGCGGCGCGGCCCCCATCCAGTGGAGCGTCTTAAACGGGGACGAAACCGCCGGCGTGACCACCATGTATCTGGCCGAAGGGCTTGATACCGGCGACATGATCCTCAAAAAAGAAACCCCGGTCGGCCCGGAAGAAACTTCGGGCGAGCTGTTTGACCGGCTTTCTGTGCTTGGCGCCGAGGCGCTCTCCGAAACGGTGGCGCTTATCGCGGCGGGAAAAGCGAGGCGCACGCCGCAGGACGATTCGCTTTCCTGCTATGCGCCGATGCTCACCAAGCAGGACGCGAAAATCGATTTCACAAAGTCTGCCCGCGAGGTTCATAACCTCGTGCGCGGAATGTCCCCGTGGCCGGTTGCGCACACCACCCTGGACGGCAAAACGCTCAAGGTGCACAGGACGCGAACCGCTGAAGGCAGCGGTGCTCCGGGCGAAGTGCTTGAAGACGGCAGGCGCCTGGTCGTTGCCTGCGGCGAAGGCGCGGTGGAATTTCTGGAAATCCAGGCCGAAGGCAGCCGCCGGATGGCGGCGGCGGATTATCTGCGCGGGCACCCGGTCATGAAGGGCGCGAAGCTCGGCTTGTAAACGCACCGGAAAGGAGAAGATTTTTATTTTATGTTTTTTGATTATTACTATCTGATCCTGGTTGTCCCGGCCCTGCTGCTTGCGGCGTGGGCGCAGGCAACGGTCAGCAGCACCTACCGCAAATATTCCCAGGTTCATTCCTCCCGGCGGCTGACCGGCGCGGATGCGGCCCGGCGGATTCTCGATTCCAACGGGCTTTATAATGTGCGCATCGAGCACATCCGCGGGGAGCTGACCGACCATTATGACCCGGGCGCGAATGTTGTGCGCCTTTCGGACAACGTCTATTCGAGCAGCTCGGTGGCTGCGCTCGGCGTGGCGGCGCATGAATGTGGGCACGCGGTGCAGCATGCCACCCATTACACGCCGCTCATCTTCCGAAACGCGATCATCCCGGTCACAAACTTCGGCTCGAAGCTGTCGATCCCGCTCATCATTATTGGGATGCTCCTGTCCTACGGGCCGCTTATTGATATAGGCCTTTTGCTTTTCTCACTGGTGGCGATATTCCAGCTTGTCACCCTGCCGGTCGAGTTCAATGCTTCGTCCCGCGCGCTCGCCACGCTCGAAAACGACCATTTTCTGGAACCGAACGAGCTTCGCGGCTCCAAGAAGGTGTTGCAGGCAGCGGCGCTCACCTATGTGGCGGCGCTGCTCGTGACAATCATGCAGCTCCTGCGGCTGGTGCTGCTTTCCCGCAATCGCCGCGACTAACATGCAGATGGGAACAAACTGATGAAAGATGCACGCTGCACGGCGGCGCAGGCGCTGATGCGCCAGTATTCCGCCAACGCCTACTCAAACCTTGTGATCGAGCCGCTGATTGCCAAAAACAGGCTTTCCCCACGTGACGCGGCCTTTGCTTCGGCGCTTTTCTATACCGCGCTCGAGCGGATGCTCACGCTCGACCACATTCTGCGCAAATACTGCTCCCGTCCGCCCGAAAGGCTCGATCAGACGGTGCGGGCAGCTTTGCAGCTCGGCCTTTGCCAGCTGCTTTACATGGACGGCGTGGACGACTACGCGGCTGTGAATGAGAGCGTCAGCCTGACGAAAGCGCTCGGCGCGGCAAGGGCCTCCGGCATGGTGAACGGCGTGCTGCGTTCCTTCCTGCGCGATGGGAAGGAGATTCCGCCCGTCAGAGGCGGCAAGGCCGAACAGCTCGTGGTGGAATACTCCTGCCCGGCCTGGCTCATCGAACGCTGGCTTTCGGCCTACGGCGAAGAGACCGCGCTGCGCATGCTTGCGGGCTCGCTTGGCCGCCCCCCCATTTACCTGCGCGCCAACACGGTGAAAACCACCGCGCGGGCGCTCGCTGCCCGGCTCGAGGCCGAAGGCGTGCGGGCAATTCCCGAACCGGCGCCGGAAGGATGCCTTCTGGCGGAGGGAAAATTTGCGGTCGAAACGCTCCCGGCCTATCGGGACGGCCTTTTCCATGTGCAGGACAAGGCCTCGCAGTTCACGGCGGCGGCGCTCGGCGCCCTGCCCGGTGAACGGGTGCTTGACCTGTGCGCCGCGCCCGGCGGCAAGACCTTCACGATTGCCGAGCTGATGGGAAACCAGGGGGAAGTCGTCGCGCGCGACCTGCATGAAAAGCGTGCCCGGCTGGTTGCCGGCGGCGCGAAACGGCTCGGCCTCACAATCGTTTCGGCTTCGGCGGGGGACGCGGCTGTTTTTGATGAAACGCTCGGCAGCTTTGACCGGGTGCTCTGTGATGTACCGTGCTCCGGTTTTGGAATTATCCGCCGCAAGCCGGAAATCAAGTATAAACCGATGGAAAGCATCCAGAACCTTCCGGGGATCCAGTATAAAATTCTCCAAACCGCCGCACACTATTTAAAGGCGGGTGGTACGCTCGTTTATTCGACCTGTACGCTGCTCCCCGAAGAAAATGAACGGGTCGTTGCGCTTTTTTGCGGGGAACATCCGGATTTCTCCCTTGAAAACCAGGAAACCTACACCGGGGAAACGGTGGATACTGACGGATTCTTTGTATCCGTCCTCAGAAAACGGTGAAAATGAATGGGTAAACAGGACATCAAATCCTTAACAGGCAAGGAACTTGAAACGGCGGTCTGTGAAATGGGCCTGCCGCGTTTTCGCGCGGGACAGATTTACAGCTGGCTGCACGGGAAACGGGTATCCACATTTGCTGAAATGACCAACCTTTCGGCGGCGCTTCGTGAACAGCTTGATGAAAAATTTTACATAAACGCCATCCGCGTCAAAAAAAGACTTGTTTCCAACCTGGATGGTACGGTAAAATATCTTTATGAGCTGCGTGACCAAAACTGTGTGGAAGCGGTGCTGATGCGTTACCGCCACGGCAATTCGCTCTGCATCTCCACGCAGGTCGGATGCCGGATGGGCTGCAAATTCTGCGCCTCGACCATCGGCGGGCTGGTGAGAAGCCTCACGCCGTCCGAAATGCTCGACGAGGTCTACACAGCGCAGGCCGATTCGGGCGAGCGGGTCGACAGTCTGGTGCTGATGGGCATCGGCGAACCGCTCGACAATTTCGATAATGTGATGGCGTTTTTGGAGATCCTTTCCTCCAGGGAGGGACTGAACCTTAGCCTGCGGCATGTGTCGCTGTCGACCTGCGGGCTGGTCGACAAGATCTATGAGCTCGCCGCGCGCAAATTGCAGCTGACTTTGTCCGTTTCGCTGCACGCGCCGAATGATGCCATCCGCAACCAGTCGATGCCAATTAATAAAAAGTATAGCGTTGAAGAGCTTCTGGAGGCCTGCCGCCGGTATTTTGAAGTCACAGGGCGGCGAGTCTCGTTTGAATATGCACTGATCGCCGGTGTGAACGATGCGCCCGCGCATGCAAAAGAGCTTGCAGAGCGCCTGCGCGGCATGGCGGCGCATGTGAACCTGATCCCGGTCAATCCGGTGAAGGAGACCGGTTATCAGCGCGGGAGCCGCGAGGCGGTCGAACGTTTTCGAGCCGCGCTCGAACGGTACGGGGTGAACGCAACTGTACGCCGGGAGCTTGGCGCGGACATTGCGGCGGCCTGCGGACAGCTGCGCCGCCAGGAAACCCTTTGAATAGGGTTTCCCGGATCTTCTTAAACTTTTGATCCTGCTGCGCCGCAGGGCTGCGGACGCGGCATTTCCACCGCAACAGCCAACGGGCCCCCAACAGGAAGGGGCACACGGGGGGAGGGTCGCCGACCTTCCGCCCGTGATGCGCGACTGCTTCGGCTTGTCTGAACGGCCCGTCAGTTGTGGACGGGAACCGCAACTGACTCGCGCAAAAAAGGGAGGTTTTCATTTGATACGAATCTTTGCCGGGACCGATAAGGGACGGGTGCGGCCGATCAATCAGGACGCTTTCGTTTATGAAGTGCTGGATGACAACACGGCCTATGCTGTGCTGTGCGATGGCATGGGCGGTGAAAGCGGCGGGCACATCGCCAGTTCGAAGGCAGTCGAGATCATCGGGCAGGCGCTTTCAAGAGGGCTCAATGCCCATCCGCTGGCTTCGTCGGTCAAACCGATGTTGATTTCCGCCATCACGGCTGCGAACGCCGTGATCTTTGAGATGAGCGAAAACGACAAGAACCTGCGCGGTATGGGCACCACGGTGGTGGCTGCGGTCGTGCGGGACGATCTTTTGTGCATTGCGCACGCGGGAGACAGCCGTGCCTACCTGTTCGCACAGGATACCGGCAAGCTCCGGCGGCTCACCCGCGACCACAGCGTGGTGCAGCTTCTGGTGGACAACGGCGAAATCACCGAGGAGGAAGCCAAGAAGCACCCCAAGCGCAACTATATCACCCGGGCGCTCGGCGTGGAGCGGATGATTGAACTGGAATATTCCGAAACCCCCTTTGCCGCCGGACGGCTGCTTCTCTGTTCGGATGGGCTTTATAGTTTTGCGCCGCCGGAGGAGCATCTCGACCTGGTGGGTACCTGCGCGAGCGAGCAGGATGTTTTCCTGCTTATTGACGAGGCGAATAAAGCAGGTGGATCTGACAATATTACAGCCGTGATTATTGCGAAATAGGACGCAGGAGGAAACCTTGAATGGATAAATTTTTGGGAAAAAAGCTGGACGGCCGCTACGAGATCATGGAGATCATCGGAATCGGCGGGATGGCGAACGTCTACAAGGCTTACGATGTGATCGAGGACCGCATCGTGGCCGTGAAAATCCTGCGTGAGGAATATATGGACAACGAGGATATGCGCCGCCGGTTCAAAAACGAATCGAAGGCGATGGCAGTCCTCAACCATCCGAATGTCATGCGCGTCTATGACGTCAGCTTTTCCGACCGGATGCAGTCGATTGTTATGGAGTATATTGACGGCATCACCCTCAAGGAGTATATCGAGCAGCAGGGTATCCTCAAATGGAAGGAAGCGGTGCATTTCACTGTGCAGATCCTGCGCGCTTTGCAGCACGCCCATGACAAGGGGATTGTCCACCGGGACATCAAGCCCCAGAACATCATGCTGCTTTCGGATGGCACCATCAAGATCACCGATTTCGGTATCGCCCGCTTTGCGCGCAGCGAAACCCGTACCCTCACCGACAAGGCGATCGGTTCGGTTCATTATATCAGCCCGGAACAGGCGAGCGGCGGCGCGATTGACGCGCGCACCGACATTTATTCGGTGGGCGTCATCCTCTATGAGATGTTGACCGGTAAGGTCCCGTTCGAGGCGGACACGCCGGTTTCGGTCGCGCTCAAACAGATCCAGTCGGCGGCTGTCCCGCCGCGCGAGCTGAACCCATCGATTCCGGAGGGCTTACAGGAGATCACTATGCACGCCATGGAAAAGGATCTGAACAAACGCTACCAGAGCGCGGCGCAGATGCTGCGCGATATCGACGAGTTCAAACGCGACCCGTCTATCTCATTTGAATATAAATATCTGAATATGCCGCACGCGCATGACGAAACAAAATATTCCGATGCGATCCAGGATGTGCGCAAGAGCAAGAAGGACAAGGGCAAGAAATCCAAGAAGGACAAGCCCAAGCGCGCCCCGATCATCCCGGTGCTCGCGGGGGTCACGGCGGCGTTCGTGCTCGTTTCGGGCGCGTTCATCGGCTGGATGGTCTGGCTCAATAATCCGTTTGCGACGGTGGCCGACGCGACCATCCCAACGCTCATCGGGGAAAAGTACGACAATGTCCGCATCTCCCCAAAATATGAGCAGTTCAACATCCAGGTGATCGAAACCGACTATAATAACGAATACGGCAAAGGGATCATCTATGACCAGAGCCCCAAACCGGGTACCACGGTCAAGGTCAATTCTGATATCAAAGTCAAGGTCAGTACCGGAAAACTCACCACCACACTTCCGGATTTCACTGGGCAGGATGCGGCGCAGGTGATTGCGCAGCTGAGCGAGTGGGGCGTGCTTTACGACGAAAAATCCATTTTTGACGACAACATCCCGTCTGGCAGCGTGGTCAAGCTCACCGACGAGAACGGCGCGCTGCTGCCGGAGGGGTCACAGGTTGCGGCGGGCGATTCGGTCGCGATCTATGTCAGCATGGGCCGCGAGGAGAAACTGGTCACAGTGCCGGATCTGACCATCGGCATCAGCCTGGACGACGCAAAGACCCTGCTCGAGAACTTTAAGCTCAAGATCGGCCGGATCACCTATGAGGAGCCGGACGAGGACGAAGATTATCCGGACGGAACGATCATCAAGCAGTCCCCGGCGCCAGATTCACAGGTTTCGCAGAATTCGCTCATCGACGTGACGGTGGTCGGCAGGGATGACGGCACCATCAAGATGACTCTCTTCATCCCGCTGCCAAAGGACGTGAACCGGATTGTCGAGATGTCCGCCACAATGGACGGGCAGCAGGTTGCCAGGGACAATGTCAATCCCTCTGAGATGAAAACCTGGAAACCGCTCTTCCAGGGGGAAGGGAATGTGGAAGTCAATATCTATTTTGACGGGGAGCTGTACCAGATGTACGAGCTCGACTTCGATCTCAAGGGACACAGGCTGATCAACGACTACTCGGATGAGTTCACCGAATAAGGAAAAACACATGGATTATCAGACAGGACTTATCATCAAAGCGACCGGCGGCTTCTATTATGTAGCCGCCGGTGACGTCATCTATGAATGCCGTGCCCGGGGGCTCTTCCGCAAGGATGGGGTCAGCCCGCTTTGCGGGGACCGGGTGAAGGTGGAGGTGATCTCCGGGACGACCGGCTGCGTCTCGGAGATTTTGCCGCGCAAAAACGCGCTCATCCGCCCGCCGCTTGCAAACCTGGACACGCTGGCGGTTGTGACCTCGGTCTGTGATCCGGCCCCCAATCCGCTCGTGATTGACAAGATGCTGGCGATTGCCTGCCACAAGGGTATCCGGCCAGTCCTGGTCGTCACCAAGGCGGATCTTGGCAGCGCCGGGAAACTCCAGGAGATCTACCGGCTGGCAGGAATCGACCTGTTCACCGTTTCGGACAAGAGCGATGAAGGCATCGCGGAGATCCGCGCGGCGCTCAGCCATGGAATCAGCGCGTTCACCGGCAATACCGGCGTGGGAAAATCGAGCCTTCTGAATCGGATCGACAGCCGCTTGGCGCTGGCCACCGGAGAAACGAGCCAGAAACTTGGCCGTGGAAGGCACACGACCCGTCACGTTGAGCTCTACCGGATCGGGGAGGATGGCTACATCGCGGACACGCCCGGCTTTTCGGCGGTTGAACTCGAACGGTACGAGGTGATCCGCAAGGAAGAACTGGCCGATTGTTTCCCGGAGTTTGCAGAATATACCGGGCGCTGCCAATTCACCGGCTGTTCCCACACGGTGGAAAAAGGCTGTGCGGTCCTCAGCGCACTTGCAGAAGGGAAGATCCACCCCTCGCGGCATGCGAGTTACCGCGCGCTTTACGAGGACGCGAAAAAGATCAAAGAATGGGAATTGAAGGGACGTTAGGCTTTTGAAGGGACGCTGCATTATCCTGGCGGGAGGACCGTCGCGCTGCGGCGGGGTGCCGCTTACTGTTTTGCCGGACGACTATGTCATCGCATGTGATTCCGGCTACCTGCTTGCACAGGAACGCGGGCTTTTGCCCGACCTGGTGGTCGGGGATTTTGACTCCTATGGAGGCGAGATCGATCCGCGGATTCCGGTGCAGGAAGTCCCGGCGCGTAAAAATGATACCGACACGCTGCTTGGCCTGCGCAAAGGGCTAAAACGCGGCTTTCGGGATTTTTTCATTCTGGGCGGTTTTGGCGGGCGGCTCGACCACACGGTTGCGAACCTGCAGTCGCTTGCATTCCTCTGTGAGCAGGGCGCGCGCGGGCAGATCCATACGGACGAAAACCATGCCTGGGCGGTTCGAAACGGGGATGTTACGCTGAAAAAGCTCCCAGGCTGTCATCTTTCGGTATTCGCTTGGGGAGGTCCGGCATATGGAGTGACCCTTTCCGGTGTTTCGTATCCGCTCGAAGAACACACGCTGACCCCAGGTTTCCCGCTCGGTGTAAGCAACGAATTTGCGGGAGATATCGCGTGTATTTCGGTGCGGGAGGGGACCTTGCTCATTGTCGCGTCCCGGGAGGGCGTATGAAGATTTGAAGGAGGAAATACATATGGCAATCACTGTAAAGCCGTTTGGAGAAGGCGCAAGTCTCTACCAGCTCAAGAACAGCCGCGGCGTCACCGTTGAAATCAGCGACCTGGGGGGCGCCCTGGTGCGTGTGTGGACGCCCGGCCGGGATGGAGCGCTTGCGGATATTGTGCTCGGTTACCGGGACGCAGCGGGTTACCGCGCACGCAAGGGCTTTTTTGGACTCCTGATCGGGCGCTGCTGCAACCGGATCGGCAAAGGCCAGTTCACATTGAATGGCAAAGTCTATCAGCTTGCCTGCAACGAGGGCGGCAAAAATCATTTGCACGGCGGGATTTCCGGCTTTGACCAGAAGCTTTGGAAAGCCGAGCCGTCCGAACAGCCGGGGATGCAGTCGCTCACCCTCACCACCTTCAGCCCGGACGGAGAAGAAGGTTATCCGGGCGGGCTCGATGTGCGGGTTACCTATACCCTGAACGACGAAAACGAGCTGAAAATCCATTATGAGGCGGACTGCGACGCGGACACGCTCTGCAACCTTACCAACCATGTCTACTGGAACCTCGCGGGGCACGATTCCGGCGGCATTCTGCATCAGGAACTGAAGCTCTATGCTGACGAATTTACCGAAGCGGATGCCGGGAGCATCCCGACTGGGAAAATCCTACCGGTCGCGGGAACGCCCATGGATTTCCGGGATTTTTGCAAGGTGGGCGACCGGATCGGTGACGATTATGAGCAGCTCCGTTTCGGTCATGGCTATGACCATAACTGGGTGCTGCGCAAGGGCGCCGAACGGCTGCACCCGGCGGCGGATCTGTACGATCCGGAAAGCGGGCGGCTGCTTTCTGTGTGGACAACCTGTCCGTGTGTGCAGTTCTACGCGGGCAACAAGCTGGACGGATTCCAGAAGGGCAAGGACGGATGCACATACTATGCGCATGCGGGCCTCGCGCTGGAGACCCAATTTGCTCCGGACGCTGTCAACCATCCGGAGTTTGAAAGCCCCATCCTGTATAAAGGGGAGCATTACGACCAGATCACCGTCTACCGCTTCAGTGTGAAGGAATGATGTGAAAAACGGGTCCGCGAAAAATTTCGCGGACCCGTTTTGGGTTTTGCGGCATGGCGAAGGACTCAGCCGATATACCTGCCGCGTTTGCTGTATTTGGCACAGGGATTATAAGGCTTGGGCTGTTGGGCGCATCCGCAGGCGGGTTCTACTACAGGGACCGGGGTCACGGCCGGTGCGCATCCGCAGGCAGGGGCTGCAGGCACAGCGGCGCATCCGCAGGCAGGGGCTGCAGGCGCGGCAGCGCATCCGCAGGCAGGGGCTACAGGCGCGGCAGCGCATCCGCAGGCAGGGGCCATGGGCGCAGCGGTACAACCGCAGGAGGATGCTGGGGCAGCTTTACTTGTGCAGGGAGTGGTCGGAACTGTATCGGGCGGGTTGCATTTCTTATCAAAGCTTGGGTTGAAAGCGTAAAAGTTCTTTGCATCGAGATTATCCTGCGTAATACGCAGCGCGTCGCCGAAGCGCTGGAAATGCACGACTTCACGCTCGCGCAGGAACTTGATCGGATCGCGGACGTCAGGGTCGTCGATCAGCCGAAGGATATTGTCGTAAGAAAGCCGGGCTTTCTGTTCAGCAGCGAGATCCTCATAAAGATCTGCCAGCGCATCGCCAGTGACCTGCAGGATCGCGGTAGTGAACGGTGTACCCGAGGCAAATTGCGGGAATGCCCCGGTGGTGTGATCGACAAAATAGGTGTCGAATCCGCTCTTCTTGATGTCAGCCATGGACAGGTTCTGGGTGAGCTGATAGAGAATGGCGGAGATCATTTCAACGTGTGCAAGCTCTTCTGTGCCGATGTCGGTCAGCATCCCTTTCACTTGGCCGTACGGCATGCTGTAACGCTGCTGCAGGTAGCGGGTAGCCGCTCCGATTTCTCCGTCAGGTCCGCCGAGTTGGCTGATAATCACCTTGGCAAGCGCGGGATTTGGATTTTTAATTTTCACAGGGTATTCCAGTTTTTTCTCATATAACCACATGGATGTACTTAAGCCTCCTTTTCCCACGGCCACGGATTGTCGGTCCAGGACCATCTGGTTGCATCTGAATTTTGACGGTTGGTAAGCGGGCCAAACTGTTCGTTATAAAGCCGGACTGCTTCTTCATGCAATTGTTTGTGCTTTTGGTAATAAGCGAGCGCTTTCGGACAGTTCGGATGACTGTCCAGGTAGAGGGAAACCTCGGTGAGCGCGAAATCGTAGGTGCGGATCAGATTGAGCAAGCGCTGTCTCTCACACACAGGAACACGCCCCCTCACAGAACGGTTTATCAAGCCCAGGGAAGATGGTGCCGCGTTTGAGACCAACTTCGGCTTCGTAAACCGTGTCCCATTCCTGCCATGGCGAATAGGTCATCGCCAATGCAGGCATTTCGTCGGGACAGAAATCTTCTTCGACGGTAATAAGGACCGCCGGAGCGTCAAGTTTACAATCCATATACGAAAATCTCTCCTTTATCAAGACTAGGGGTCAGTACCCATCAATTCATTCTATGGCGCTCCTGTAAAAGCGTTCATCGCGTTTTTTTCAGGGAATTTGGCGTTTGTGTCACAAAATATAAAATTGCTGCCATAAGATTCCTGAAAAACAAAATGTGCCTTCCACATAAATCCGATTTTGCCAGTCAATAATAACCTTGCCAAGACAAAGCCAATGGAAGATGGCAAAATAAAAGGAGGAACAATTCTGATGAAAGCCACAGGAATTGTGAGGCGCATTGACGACTTGGGCCGCGTAGTCATACCGAAAGAAATCCGGCGCACAATGCGAATTAGAGAGGGCGATCCTCTTGAAATATATACGGATAATGACGGCGAAGTGATCTTTAAAAAGTATTCCCCGATTGGGGAACTTTCCTCATTTGCATCGCAGTATGCGGAGGTCCTGGGTAAAATCGGCGGCTATCCGGTTGTGGTCTGCGACCGTGACCATGTGATCAGCGTGGCGGGCATCCCCAAAAAGGAATTGCTCGAACGCCGCGTATCCCCGCAGCTCGAAGAAGTGATGGAACAGCGCCGCAGCTTTGCGGTGACCGGCGACGGACGAAAGATGCAGCCGGTGGAAGGTGTCGACCGTTTTGCGCTGGTACAGGCACCGATCATCGCAGCGGGCGATGTCTGCGGGAGCCTGATGTTCCTGGCGGGGGATAACCCGAGCCCGGCGACCGATACCGAAATCAAACTGATCCAGGTGGGCGCGGCATTCCTCGGCCGCCAGATGGAGGAATAACCCATGGCGGAAAAGGGAAAAAAGCCGTGTGACGCACAGCTTTCGCCGCAGGCGAAGAACCGTGTGAGCCGTGTAGTTTCACAGATGATTTCAACGCCGCCCAGCCACACTGATCCGAACGGGAGCTACACCGGAAAACCACTCAACTACGGCGAGGTTCCCGTGCAGGATGCGGATGATCTTTAAAGGAAGATGGGTTCCATATTGTTTTCCGGCGCCTGATTCTGTTTGGAATCCCTCGCCGGCCAGCGCATATGAGGTCTCCGCGGCAGAGGAAAGAATGCCGAAGAAAAGCTTCTGGCTGCAGGTTTTATCCTGCGGCTGGGGGCTTTTCATTTCGGGGAATTCCATAATAGCGCCAGCAGCCATTTTTCAGACTGCGGACGGAAATCATGTCCTTATCAGATCAGTCCCATACTACGGGGCGTGAAATCGTACCGTGCGTGTCAGGCGGGCCTGTCCAATCCGTGATGACGTTTTTTCGAGGGCCGGGAAGGTTTATGGGAGACAGATGACGGGATTGTATTTTACAGCCTGTTCCATTCCGGTGGAATCTGTGGTATAATAACCGCAGAGCGGCTATTATACCAATTTATGCGCAGGACGATCCGGGCCTTTGGCGGCTTGCAAATCGCTGCGCTATTATGATATTCTATAGATTAAGGAAAACGCTGATATGGAAGGGGAGGAGACAGGTGTGGAATCTGTGTTAATGGAGATCCGGACATGTGCGGCAAGAGGTGGGGAAAGGACCCGGTAAACGCCCTGCGGACCGCCGGCAAGTTACATACAGAAAAACTCCTCTTTGAGAGTATACAGTTTGGATAGGCGTGTAAACCGATGGACCTGCTGGATGGAGGCGGATTCAATGAATGCAAAGGAAGCGGTTGCGCGGCGTATTATCGAGCTGTGCAATGGACGCAACATGGCAGTCAACGCACTTGGAAACCTTGCGGGTGTTTCACCCTCAACGATCTACAGCATCCTGAACGGGAAAAGCCTGAATCCCGGGGTGGTGTCGATCAAAAAGCTCTGTGACGGGTTGGAAATCAGTTTGCGGCAGTTTTTTGATTCCCCGTTGTTTGAAAATTTGGAGGAAGAAACCTGAGAGAATCGCGCCCCGGCCCTGGCCGGGGCTTTTTTGTGTCCTGCGGAGGGCTTTGCCGCAGCAGGAACCAAAAAATGCCGGATGCGTATACTGGAATTAAGAAGCTGTCGGGGGTGAGTGGATGAAACCGAGAAAAGAATTTTGCGACTGCAACCATTGGGCATGGTGCTGCGCGGGCTTTGGCCTGGGGATTGTGCTGGCGGTGTTCGCGTCGCTGAAGCTGGTACTCATCCTGGCGGGCGCGCTTCTGATCGCGCTGGGCATTCGGATTCTGCTGCTGTAATCCGAGTCAATCGAAGGAAAGGTTGGTCGCAGTATGAAAATTGTTGTCATCAAAAGCCCCAAGTTTTTGTCCCCTATCCTGCGGTTCTTTTTTAAAATTAAAAAGGAACCGGCCTGAAAAGTCCTACATAAGCGGGTGCGAAAGCCCCACGCGGGAAGGCTGCCGGACGGCAGCCTTCCCGCGTGGGGCTTTCGTTTGGCTTGCGTTGCGCGGTGATAGAATGACTTTTCTATAAGGATATTTCAGGAGGGATCGAATATGCTGACAGGCAGTGGGATGGCGATCGGCATCACCTGGTGTTTCGCGGCGATTGTTCAGCTGGTTTTATCATGGAAATTCGGGGGAGGCGGCAGGAATGACGCCCGTGGGCTGGCTTTTGCACTCATTTGCGGGATGTTGGGGATTTCATTCCTGTTTGACAGCGAGGCCTTCGCCTTTGTTGCCGCAGTGACCGCAGCCAGCCAGCTATTGGCCGCTGTGATCAGACGGGTAACGGATACAAAAAAATAAGCGTTTCATTTGCCGTGCCGGGGATTCCCGGCACGGTTTTTCTTTTTGCCCACGCCGTTTTGGCCAAACCGCGTGTTTTTGCCCGTTAGACGGCATATAACCCTAAGGTTGGACATATATTTGTGGTAGCAAACAGAAGGAGAGGGTATATTTATGGAGCTTAACCTGCAAAAACAGACCGTAAGTATCAACGAAGTCATATACGACGGCGTAGCCGAGCAGCCGCTCGAATGCGATGTGCTGCTGCCCGATTACTGTCCCGATATCCAGAAGATCCTGCGCTGCGAGGTGATGCCGCTTCTGCTCTCCAGTACAGTAAATGGGGATAAACTTTCGGTGGATGGAATGGCAGTGGCGCACCTTTATTATCTGGGGGAGGATGGCTGTATTCGCCATGCGGAGTATAAAATCCCCTACACCAAAATGATCGAACTGCGCGCCGCGCCGCAGAACCCTTCGGTGAATGTCACGCAGAATGTGGACTATTTCAACTGCCGCGCCGTCAGCCAAAGAAGGCTCGACATGCGAGGGGCAGTCAGTATTTCGGCACGGGTTACCGGCCAGACTGAGGAACAGGTGGTCTGTGGGGCGCAGGGCCTCGGTATGCAGCTTTGCCGCACGGCTGTCGAGAACACACGCGTATTCCCACAGGCGGCCCGCCAACTGGTCGTGCGCGAGGATGTCGAGCTCGGTTACGGCAAACCCTCGGTAGGCGGCGTTATCCGGTATGCCGCCACCGCGGAGGTCACCGACTACAAGGTGATCGCGGGCAAGCTCATCACCAAGGGGGAGGCGGCGGTAAAAATCATTTACCAGTGCGAGGAAGATCCCAAACGGCTGGAAGTGATGGAATATGCGCTGCCGGTCAGCCAGATCATCGATATCGAAGGCGTGGATGAGGACTGCCTGTGCAGCACCTGGTATGACGTCTGCGGTATCGATGTGACCCCAAAAAACAATTCCGACGGTGAAAGCCGCATGTTCGGGCTGGAGATCACCCTCAACGCCTGCGCCGTCGCCCACCGTAAAATGCAGCTCGAAACCTGCTGCGACTGTTACTCCACTCAGTTTGAATGCAAACAGAATCAGAAACAGGTGCCGTTTGTGCAGCTTATTGATGTGGTGGCGGAAAACTGCATGTATAAGGAATCCCTTGATCTGCCCCAGAACGTGAAGAGTATCGTCGACCTGTGGTGCGTGCCCTCCGGGATGAATGTAAAAATCGAAGAGGACTGCGCGGTGGTCACCGGAAAACTCGATATCTGCATGTTTGTTTACGAGGAGAACGATGAAATTGCCTATTACGACCAGCTGCGCGAATTCAGCCACAAGATCCCGGTCAAGACGGCGTTCGATACGATGGTGTTCCATCCAGTGGTGAAGGCGGAATCCGCAACCTTCTCGATGAGCGGGCACGATAAGATGGAAGTGCGCTGCAACATCAAAATCAAAGGCGGAATGTATAACCAGTACCGCAAAAAAGTGATCTGTGACATCACAGTGGATGAAACCCATCAAAAGCCGCGTCAGGAAAACATCCTGTACCTCTATTACGCCGACGAGCAGGAACCGGTCTGGGAAATCGCCAAGCGTTACAACACCTCGGTCGAGGCAATCCGGGCGGGCAATGAGCTGGAAGGCGACACGCTGGGCGGACGCAGGATGCTGCTCATCCCGATGAAATAAAGCTCGAAAATACCGAAAGGGGAGGAAACAATGGAGGCACAGAGCATCTACAAAGACATCGCCAAACGCACGGGCGGCGATATATACATAGGCGTGGTGGGGCCGGTGCGTACCGGTAAATCCACCTTCATCAAACGGTTCATGGAAACGCTGGTCATCCCGAACATCGGCAGCGAATTTGTCCGGGAACGCGCCACCGATGAGCTGCCGCAGTCGGCGGCAGGCCGCACGATCATGACCACCGAACCCAAATTTATCCCGGAAGAAGCCGTTAAGATCTCCCTGGGGGAGAACACCAGCCTCAATGTGCGGATGATCGACTGCGTGGGCTACATCGTGCCCAGTTCGCTTGGCTACATCGAAAACGATCAGCCCCGCATGGTGGTGACGCCATGGTTCGATAAGGAGATTCCCTTCAACATGGCAGCCGAGATCGGTACTCAGAAGGTCATCAACGAACACAGCACCATCGGCCTGGTCGTCACCACTGACGGCAGCATCAGCGACATCCCGCGCAGCGAATACGCGGAAGCCGAGGAGCGGGTCGTAAACGAGCTTCAGGGGATCAACAAGCCGTTTGTCGTCCTCTTAAACTGTGTAAATCCCTCCGCACCGTCTGCAATTTCCCTGCGCGCCGAACTGGAGGAGAAGTACAGCGTCCCGGTTGTGGCGGTTAACTGTATGGATCTTTCCGACGAGGACATCAAATTGGTGCTTGCCGATGTGCTTTTCCAATTTCCGGTGCGGGAGGTTGCGGTTACGCTGCCTGGCTGGGTAACCGCTCTGGCCCCCGACCACTGGCTGCGCAGCGCGCTTTACAGCGCGATTCATGACACGGCGGCGGATATCGCCCATATCGGGGAACTGAACAAGAAGATCACCGGACTCAATGGATGCGAATATGTAAGCCGGGTGCTGGTGGATGGAGTCGATCTGGGCAGCGGCTGCGCCAAAGTGAGCGTCGATGTGCCCAACGCCCTCTTTTATCAGATCCTGGGAGAAGCAACCGGGCTTGAGATCCCGGATGAAAGCGCCCTGATGCCCTGCATCATCGAGCTTGCACAGATGAAAAAGGAGTACGATAAGGTGAAATCCGCCCTGGATGAGGTAGCAGCGACCGGCTATGGCATTGTGATGCCGGGCTTGGAGGAACTCACACTGGAGGAACCGGAGATCGTCAAGCAGGGCGGCCGGTACGGGGTGCGCCTCAAGGCGAGCGCGCCGAGCATCCACATGATGTCCGCAAACATCACAACCGAGGTCAGCCCGATCGTGGGCAGCGAAAAACAGTCGGAGGAACTGGTGCATTATTTGCTCCACGAATTTGAGGAAAGCCCGCAGAAGATCTGGGAATCGAATATCTTCGGCACCAGCCTGCATGAGCTGGTCAATCAGGGGCTGCACAACAAGCTTTACCGGATGCCGGGCGACGCGCGCCTGAAGTTGCAGGAGACGATCGAACGGATCATCAACGACGGCTGCACCGGACTGATCTGCATTATTCTGTAATAAAAACCGTCCGCGCACTTTGCCGCGGACGGTTTTAATTTTAGAGATCGCTGTCCACAGCCTGCCAGGGATTCACAAACACGTCGTTTACTGATATGGCAAAATGCATGTGCGGGCTGTTCGAATAGCCGGTGCTGCCAATCTCCCCAATAAGCTCCCCCTTCTCGACCAGGTCACCTGCCTGTACATGCAGCGCGGACATATGATAATACCAGCTTTTGAGGCCGCAGCCATGTTCAATCAGCACTGTGTTCCCGGTGAGCTGCAAAAAGCCTGCAAACAGGACGCGCCCATTGTTTGCCGCGGCAGCAGGGGTCCCCATTTCAGTTTCCAGGTCAATGCCATTGTGACGGGTGGGGTTTGGGTCGTCGTTTGTGTAGCGGATACAGGCAAACTGGGTGGAGAGTTCCCCTTCACACGGCAGAATGAACCTGCCCTCCCAATGAATTTCCGGATCGGACACCAGCTTGAGCGGCTCCATATTCGCATACCATTCGGAATTTGCCGTATCGCTCAAAGCGGTATCCTCCGCGATCGACTCGTCAATCTCCAGATGCTGCACTTCAAATTCCCGCTCCAGGACAGCCACCTGGGTATGAAACGAGATCCCCTCCCCGGCCACGTCGAGCGTGTAGCTGCCGGGAGATAGGGTATAGCGGATGGGCAGCAGCGCAAGCTGATCGGCGCCGTCCGGGAAAAACTGCGGTGTAAAACCAAGACTGGTTGTGGCGGTGAGCGGGACTTCCGCCGCATTCGTCACGCGCAGGACGAGAATATCCCCCTGTAAAACCTCTGTTTTGACAAGCAGTTCGGGCAGAGCAGCGGTTTTGGGCGTTTGCGGTTTGGACATAGCCGGTTCAGGTTGGGATGCGGGTGCGCTGGAAGGGGGGACACTTTGTGCGCTTTCTATGGACGCCGGCGGTTCGCTCACCGAGTATGGTTTTTCTTGCGCGTGCCGGGCGCAGCCGCAGACAAGCGCCGCGGCAAGCAACGCGGCGGCAACGATTACAATCCGATTCATAGGCGGCCTCCTTTCACAATTTGATTGTAGCGTTTTCTCAGGGGAAGTCAATCGAAAAGGCGCGAAAAAGCGGGGCGATTCTCGGCCGGCGGCCAAATGAGAACAAAAACGCTTGAAAAATCCAGAGGCAAACTGCACAAATATTCAAAAATCGAAAAAAATATCCGGATATTTACCGATACGCAAAATCTGGCGATTTTGCGTATAATATCTTACTGAAAACACAATATATTGCGTACAGCGGAGACAAAAACTTGTTGATGATATATCGCATGTGTAGAAAAACCGGAGATCCGATTGTATTCAAAATATATGCATGCTATTTTAAAGAAGGTTAATTCTGGAAAGTTTCGGAGAGCTTTCTGGAAAAAGTCCAAACAGGATCAAAAAAATATTCAGGAGGATGAAAGACTATGAAAAAGGTACTGGCCCTCATAATGGCAGTGGCCATGGTTATGACCATGGGCGTTGTCGCGTTTGCTGCGGATGCTCCGAGGTTTGTATTGGCCACCCCGGATGACAGCGACCCAGATCTCAAATATAACACTGAACTGGTCAGAACCGACGGCCAGAAAATCTGGTTTGATGGAGAACTGAGAACGTTTGCCAATGGAGCAGGAACGCAGGGAAAATGGTTCGGTATCCTGCTGGAAGTCGACTTTGATATTACAGAGATGATTGGTTCCGATCGTCCGATTGAAGTCGACGGTTATGATATTGACGACGGCGGCGAGTATGCTGCTTCGTCAGCAGGAACCTATGGGGCAAACAAAAACCATCTGCTCATCTGGTTGGATGCGGATAAGGACTCTTTCAACCGCAAAATTACTGTCAAACAGTATGCAGAAGATGAGTCAAACCCTGGGAACCGCACCCAAGATCCAGTTAAAACTTCGTCTGTCACTGCAAAAGTGGACACTACTACTGCGAGAAGTTCGGTTGTCACCGAGTCTGCACTGGAAGCGGCCCTTGCGGGCGGCTATGTCATCCATCCGGAGCCGCTGGTCAAAGGCGCTGACAAGCTGACCAACCAGGCATTCCCGGGCGACAGCGTCAAATCGGGCGAGAGTGTTTACTTCCGAATTGAAAAGCCGTTCAATGACGACGATCTCTTTGAGATTGAGGTCAAGAAAGGTGACGGCTCCAAGAATGTTGCGTCTGCAAAGGTCATTGAGGACAAGCTGGATCTCTTTGAGATGTCCACCGGTAATCGTGCTGCATCCAGCAGCCAGCGCGGCATGTACATCGAAGCCAAGATGAAAGAAATCTATACTGATGATGAAACCAAGATCACCTTGGATGTCTCGCTGAAGGTTCTCGAGGACAACGGCGCTTACAAAAAGGGCGATAAGGTCAAGGTTGAAGATTTCGGAAAATTCTGGATGAAGAACGCAAAAGACGAGTCCGACGATGTTGATCATGTTGCCGGCACTGGCGGTATCGTGATCAAACCGGTCAAGAACGAAGAGAACACCATCCTGTGGGAAGATGAGAATGATGAGCTTGCAAAGCTGACCTTCACCGCAGACAGCGACACGAAGGTTTACTATCCGAAGCTTTCCACCAAGTGGGATAACATCCTTTACGCGGAACTCTTTGCGGATCAGGATGCGTTTGTCCGCGAGTTCGTCTCGAACCCGCAGATTTCCTCCACCTCCCGCGCGAAACTCGAACTGTATGTCCCGTATATCGACGAGGACGACGAGCTGACTGTCGACGAGGATTCGATCATTGTCTACGAGCAGGATGCGGACGGCAACCTGATCGACATCACCGACAAAGGCACCTTCGAGTGGAACGACGACGACAATTTCGTCTTTACCATGAAGACCCGTCAGCTGGGCACCTACATCTTTGCGGAAGCTCCGGTTACCGAAGCTGCTGACGATGAAGTCCCGGCAGATGAAGTTCCGGTTGATACCGATAAAGTCAACCCGGGCACCGGCTTCTAAAAATTGCTCTCCAAAAATCTCCGAATAGAAAAAACCATCCCGCGGTCATAGGCTGCGGGATGGTTTTTTTCATTATTTTGTCAGATGAGGGACTTCTGTATTTCACAGGCCTGCCGGAGCTTTTTAATGAATTGGTTTTCCAGCGGCGTGAAAACATGTCCTTTGCGCCAGATGAGCAGATCCTTGTTCACCAGCTTTGAGAGGGAACAGGGGCGAAGGACCAGCCCGTTTTTCTCGAGTACGTCCTCCGGAATGTGGGAAACCCACATGAAGGTGCCGGGGACACGCTGCAAAAGATCAAACTGGCTGCCGCGCTCGTAGACATAAATCCGCCGCTCGGCACAGTCAAGACCGGCACCGTGGGCGATCTCTGAAAAGGACAGGGAAGGCACCTGGTAATCCCCATGGACAATCTCGGTGTAACCGCCAAGCTTATGATAGGGGACATCACCAAGCGCCGCGAGCGGATGTTCTTTTGACATAAGCAGGGTCATTGTGAATTCCCAGAGCGACTCATACTGCAGCTTGAGGTCTTTGAGGTAGGAAACGAAATACGGCTCGTAAAGATTCTGGATGCGGATTACGCCGAGATCGGATTCGCCGCCGGAGACGTCGTTTGCAGCAGCCATGGAATTGGTTTCTTTAAAGCGGATGTCCATCTGTTCCTTTGGGTCGAGGCCGGTGATGAATTCAGTAAAAGCGACCGATATATAGGTTGCGCGCGGCACCGAAAGGTTCAGGCGCAGAGCGCGGTCGGTTTTGGGGCTGTAGAGAGATTCCAGCTCGTCGATCTGGGAAAGGATTGTGTTGGCGTAGGAGAGGAATTCCGCGCCTTTGCGGGTGGTTTCCACGCCTCGTGCGGTGCGCTTGAAGATGGTGATGCCAATCTCCTGCTCAAGGTCCTTGATTGCACGGCTGAGGTTTGGCTGCCCCATATAGAGGTTCTGGGCGGCCCTGGTGATCGAGCCGGTTTTTTCAACCTCCGAAACATAGCGCAGGTAACTTAAATTCATCACTTCACCCCATTTGATTTTGCATATATCGTTCATATCAATTATACATTACCCGTTTGGCTTTGACAATGTTAGAATAATATCAGAAACAAAAGTTAAAAAATTAACAATAAGCTTGGATCAGTAAAATTACGGGTAAGAAAAACCCGACAGAATAAATGGAGGTACTTGATTATGGCACGTTTCACTTTACCGAGAGACATCTACTATGGTTCCGGCGCGATTGAGGAACTCAAAAACCTCAAGGGCCACAAAAAGGCGATGCTGCTCACCGGTGGCTCTTCGATGAAGAAAGCCGGTTTCCTGCAGAAAACGGAGGATGTCCTGAAAGCGGCCGGCATGGAAGTCCAGCTGTTTGAAGGCATCGAGCCGGACCCGTCGATCGAAACCGTTTACCGCGGCGCCGCTGCGATGCGCGAATTCGAACCGGATGTGATCGTTGCAATCGGCGGCGGTTCCCCAATGGATGCCGCGAAAGCCATGTGGGTGTTCTATGAGCATCCTGACAAGACCTTTGATGATATCAAAGACCCGTTCACCATCCCGCAGCTGCGCAATAAAGCGATCTTTGTCGCGATCCCGTCCACTTCGGGCACCGCTTCGGAAGTCACCGCTTTCTCGGTCATCACCGATTACTCCACCGACATCAAATATCCGCTGGCTGACTTTGAGATCACCCCGGATGTTGCGGTGCTCGACACCGATATCCCGATGACCATGCCGAAGAAGCTGACAGCTCACACCGGTATGGATGCCCTGACCCATGCGATCGAAGCTTATGTCGCCACCGCGCGCAGCGAATTTTCCGATCCGCTCGCACTCAAAGCGATTTCCGATATCTACGACTGCCTGATCGACAGCTACAACGGCGATAAGGAAGCCCGCGGCAAAATGCATATCGCACAGTGCCTGGCCGGCATGGCGTTCTCCAACGCACTGCTTGGAATTGCGCACAGCCTGGCCCACAAGACCGGCGCCGTATTCAAGATCCCGCACGGTTGCTGCAACGCAATCCTGCTGCCGGCGGTTATCCAGTATAACTCCCGCGTCTGCATGGAGCGCTATGCGCAGATCGCTCGCGCAGTCGGCCTGCCGGGCAGCACCGATAAACAGCTTGTGAACGCTCTGGTCGATTCGATCAAAGAAATGAACAAGAAGCTCGGCATCGCCCAGACCTACAAAGAGAACGGTGTTTCCGAAGCACTCTTTGAAGAGAACGCGGATAAGATCGCTGAGAATGCGGTTAAAGATCCCTGCACCGCTTCCAATCCGCGTCCGATCGACGTCGAAAATATGAAGAAGGTTCTCACCTGCGCCTATACTGGTGAAGACGTCACCTTCTGATCACTGTCTCCTTCCATACCACATACATTTTTCCGTATCGAAACAAAGCAGGAAGCCGAAAGGCTTCCTGCTTTGTTTTTTCTTGTCTCAAATCCGGCCAAGGCGGCGGTAAGCGCCTAAAAAACGCCCGGGTAAGCGATCCCGAGAAGCGCAACCAGCAGCGGCGCGGTGATGAGGATGAGCAGATTGCCCTGCACGACGGTCTTATTTGCAAAGTCGGGCTCGCAGTCGTACTTTTCGGCAAAGATGCTGTTGAGCGAACCGGACGGCATGGCGCACATCAGGGTGCAGACAATCGAAACAACCGGATCGACCTTTAGAAGCCAGAGGGCTCCGAAGACAAGCAGCGGCATCACAACAAGCCGCGCGATGGATACCGAATAGATGATCCGCTGGCTGAACACTTCATGCAGCCTGCATTCGGTCATGCCCGCGCCGATCACAAGCATTGCGAGCGGGGTGCAGGTGTTTCCCAAAAGATTGAGCCCATCGTTCAGGAAGGCGGGGAATTTGATCTGCAAAAGGCAGATGGCCACCATTGCGAAGGAGGCGAGCGCACAGGGATCAAGCATCGCCGACCGCAGCATCTTGCCGATGCCTTTCCGGGTGCCGGTCAGAAGATAGATCCCGTATGTGAACATGAACAGGTTATACATGATGTTAAAGACCGAACCGTAAAAGATGGCAATCTCTCCGACCAGCACCTGCGCAATCGGGAATCCGACAAACGAAGTGTTCGCAAAGGTGCAAAGGCAGATATAGAGCCCGCGTTTGCGCGGTTCGGGAATCAACTTATGGCCTACGGCCGTGAAAATCAGGAAGGAAACCACATAGAAAACGAATGCGGCGGCCAGCACATAAACGATCGTGATTTGCTGCTCCCTGGTGAAGGGAATATTTGCGGACGCAAGGATTGCGCAGGGCAGGCAGAGGGTCAGAATCAGATTTGAAATCCCTTTGCGCATCGGCCCTCCCAGAATCCCCAGTCTGCCCATGAGGTAACCCAGCCCGATCAGCAGGATCAATACCGCGATGCGGTCCAATATGGATGCGATCAAGCATCTCCCTCCCATGTGTCAAATAACAGATTTGCAATAGCCGTAAAAAACGTTACAGGATAACTTTAACAAGGTTGGGGGATGAAGTCAAGAAAAGAAAAAAGAAACCGGGAACCCGCCGGTTGCGGGTTCCCGGTTTGTCTCATTTTGTCTGGTTTCGTCTAGCGGACCATGCAGAACTGCTTGAGCGCGAAATGCTTCTGGACAATCTCAAAAAGCCGGAAGCCGTAATGCTCATACATCCCGACATTTTTCTCATTGTGGGTTTCGAGCGACAGCGCCATCCGGTGCGCGTCCGCGTACTGGATCACCGTCTGCATCAGTTTGGTGGCGACGCCTTTGCCGCGCATCGAAGGGCGGACTGCAAAATAGATGATGTGCATACGGCGGTCGGTGCCAATGTCCTCGGTCCATTCCGAATTGAGGTATTCCTTGCCTTTGATGAAGTTCCAGAGCGTTTCGAGGGACGCTCCGTCGCGCAGCAGGTAAGCGCCCGATTTCAGGGCGTAATAGAGTTCCACGGCATAATACTTGATCGGGTTGTAAGGTTCGGTCTCATCCGAGACGATGATGATGCCGTTCAGATCCTTGCTGTCCGCAAAAATCTCACAGTTTTCAAACAGTTCATCCAGGTCACAGCTGAAAAGCTCCGGCAGCAGTTTTTGACGTACCTTTTTTTCCGGGATCAGCTGGCAATAGAGAGGGTCCTTGCTGAAGCATTCGGTCAGAAGGCCGTTCAGCTTTTCGATATCCCTTTTCTCCACGCGGTATAGTTGGTCGGTTTTCAAAATTTCACTCACCTTTATCAATTTACCGATTTGGATGTTCGTTGGCTTGGTGAGTAATGCTAGTTCATAATTCCACCCCTGGTTCTGTTCTGCGCCATAATATGCGCGGCTTTTTTGCCGGATGGAACTGTGACCTTGGATTGTTTTCATTGTATACCTTGCACAATTATTTTGCAAACCGGTTGTAACCCGACCGGCCGCGCGGAGTTGCAATTGCCCGGAACCTCCTGCTTGCAATTTTCCGAATGCTTTTAATTTCTCGTGTTTGCGTCGTTTTTCTCAAGATTTCACAAGTTCCTCCAATTTTCGAGCCAGGGCTTTGATAACACATTGTTCGTGGAGCAAGCTCTGCCGGTACAGTTCCTGCTGGGATGCAATCTGCTCTTTTACTGCGCGGATTTCAGCGGTAAACTCCGCTTGGGGATCGTCCCGCTTGGACATGAGCGATCGCATTGTCCCAAACAGCGCGCAAAGTCCCGGAACCCGCCCCGCGCCCCACATGAGCCGCTCAGGCGGCTGCTGCAGGACATAATCGACAAAGTGGCGGCAGGTCTGTTCATCAAAATAGCAGGCGTACCAGTTGGTATCTACCCGGATGAGCCAACAGTCAAGCGCGCGTGCCGCGTCGCCGGCTTTGAGCGCCTCCAGAGCGCCCGCAAGCAGGGCCAGATTGCGTTGGGCATACGCGTGCGGGAAAAGCACCTCATCGTGCCATCCGAGCCGTACAAGGCCGTCCTCACAGTGCTTGAAGGCGTCGAGCAGTCTTTGGCTCAGTTCGCGCGAGCCGCGATAAAGGATTTCAGCGGTGGCATAGTCTCCGTCGTCGAGCGCGTCGGCATAGCGGTGATTGAGGCCCTGCACCAGGCTGCGGCAAAGCGCCGCCTGGGTGTCCGCCGCATCGAGCGCGGCGGACAGCAGCGCTGTTTCGGCGCTGCTGCAGGGTCCCTGGGCAAGGCTGTCCCGCAGCGCGGAAAGGCGCGGCATAAAGTCAAGAGGCGGGACGGCACAGCGGTCAAACCAAAGCAGCAGGCAGCCGTAAAGCGCATGGTGGAACCGGTAGATTTCCGGGTCGTACGCGTCGTCGTTGTCGAATTGGGAATGGTAGTGGGTTTCCATGAAGCTGCCTTCGGCAAAGTCGTTGACCAGCGAGGGAATCCCGGCAATCGACATCGAAAAATCGTCCGACCAGGTAAGCGCCGGGCTGGTGACCGAAAGCCCGTCCGGGAACAGGTGGGTGACGTCCGGGACGGCCGCGGCAAAGGACTGCAAAAACGGCTGCAGTTCCCAAACGCAGCGGATCACGTCCTGTGTGTCATGCGCATAAGCGGGCAGCTCAAAATTGATGTCGGCAATCACTTTGCCGGCCCATTCGGGATGAACCCGGAAAACCTGATTGTAGGCGCCGGTCGACCAGTCGTACTTGCTGTTTGAAACGCCCCACTCCTCGGCGGCCAGCGCGCAGAAAACAAGGGTCTTTTCCGGGCGGTAGCCGCTCTTTACAACTGCCTTTGCAATGCCCATCATCAGGGCCACCGCGGCATTGTCGTCCTGGAATCCGGAGAAGTAGCTGTCATAGTGAGCGCTGACAAGCACCATCGCATCCGGATCGCGTCCGGGTATTCTCCCAACGATGTTGTAGGAGGTGCCGTCAAACCCGACGACCGATTTGGCGTCAAAGGAAACGGCCGCTTCACCGCCGCGCGTCATAAGCCAGGCCTTGAGGACGCGCGCGTCCGCCTGCGAAAGCGAGAAAGCGGGCGCATCCGCGACCGAGCAGATATTCTGGGCGTTGAGCGCGGCGGAATCGACCTCGCCGTAGCCGTTCTGCTGTACGGCGATCACCGCCGCCGCTCCGCGCAGATGCGCCTGATAGACCGGATAGCTGATCCACCATTCGTCCCGCTGGTTGATATCGATGAGCACCAGCTTACCTTCCACATTGAGGCCGGAAAGTTCGCTTTCGGTACCCTTCCCGGCGTAGAGAATCGAAAAATCCTTCGGGCCGTGGGTGTTAAAATTGGTCTGGTAGCCGCCAAGCTCAAATTGGTGAGTGCCGCTTTCGTCTGTAAAGGAAAGCCGGGCGCGTTCAAATTCCCAGGTGTCAAGGGTGAATGGGTCTTTGACAACTTCCTGCAGGCCGATCCGGCGCATCTCATGAAAAAGCATCTCGCCGGTTTCAAACTCGGCCCTGGAACCGGCGGTGCGGTAGCCGAGCGCCGGATTTGACCGGAACTGCTCCATCGACTTTGCCAGCTGGTAGGAGTAATCGATATCCATCTTGGAGAGATATGCTTCTTGAGCCTGCGCAAGAGTCATATACGGTCACTTCCTGTTTCATTGAGTTGGTAGACGGCCTTTGCGTTTTCGCAGGTAGCGTCGAGCAGCTCCTGTGTGGAGACGCCTTTGATTTCGGCGAGCCGTTCGGCGGTATGGGCGATATGGGCGGAGTCACAGCGCCTGCCGCGAAACGGTTCCGGCGTCATATACGGGCAGTCGGTCTCGACCAACAGGCGGTCGAGCGGCACCGCCGCTGCCGCCTCCACTGTCTTGCGGGCGTTTTTGAAGGTCACCGCGCCTCCGAACGCGATATACATGCCGAGCCGGAGGATCTCTTTGGCCATTTCGGCGCTGCCGGAATAACAATGCAGGATGCCTTTGGGCCGGTAACGGCGCAAAAGCTCCATCGTGTCCGCGTGCGCCTCCCGGTCATGCACGACGAGCGGCATGCCAAGATCGTTCGCAAGTTGGATCTGTGCCGCAAAAACCTCCTGCTGGGTGTCGCGCGGCGAGAAATCGTAGTGGTAATCAAGGCCGATTTCCCCGATGGCGACGACCTTCGGATGCTTGCTCCACGCGGCGAGCGACGCAAGATCGGCAGGGGTGAATTCGTCCGCCGCATGCGGATGGATGCCCACGGCGCAGTAGAGGTAATCGTACTGTTCGGCGAGTGCCATTCCGGTCCAGGCGGTTTTCATGTCGCTTGCGGCGTTCACCACGCCGCAGACCCCCTTCTTTGGCAATGCGGTGAGCACCTCGTGCCGGTCGGGATCGAACCGCTCGTCGTCGTAATGCGCGTGGGTGTCAAAGATGTTCTGGTACATGCAAAGACCTCCAAAAGTTGGGCCGCCGCAAAATGCATCGCGGCGGCCAAGTCTTTGGGGGATTTTTCTCTTGTAAAAATCCCCCAAACCCCTAAAATATGCTTCACAGGATCAGATTCTTGCGCGCTGCGGCGCGCGCATCAGGGCGCCGCCCTGACAACCCGCAACCTTTTGAAAAAGGTTGAAGCAAACTTTTTTCAATGATCGGTTGAGACCCAAAGACAGTCAAAACCTTTCAGCGGACGGTCGAGCCGCAGGGGACCGCGTCGTCCACGAAGATGACTTTCACGTCGTTTTCCCCCGCGTCGGCCGCGAGGATCATGCCGTTACTCTCCACACCGCGCAGCTTGGCGGGCTTGAGGTTCGCGACCACAATCACTTTTTTACCGACCAGTGCGTCCGGCTCATACCAGGGATGGATACCCGAAACAACCTGGCGGCCGGTTTCGGTCCCGTCATCGAGCTGAAGCTTGAGCAGCTTGTCCGCCTTCGGGACCGGCTCGCAGGCAACCACCTTCGCAACGCGCAGCTGAACCTTGGCGAAATCGTCGATCGCAATGAGCGACGTAACCCCCTCGGTCTGCTTCGGAGTCTCCTGCTTGGCGAGGGCGGCTTTCGGTTCCTGCTTGGGCGCGGGTTTTGCAGCCTCGAGCGCGGCGAGTTCCTTTGCAACGTCGATGCGCGGGAAGAGCCCTTCGCCCTTATGGACGGTCACATTTGCGGGCAGCAGCCCGAACGTTCCGGCGGATTCGTAGGAGGTGATGCCGTCCGCGGCTCCGATCTGTGCAAAGATCTTCGGCGCGGTGGCGGGCATAAACGGGGTGAGCAGGATACCGCAGATACGCACGCATTCGAGCAGGTTATAGAGTACCGTGGCGAGGCGGGGATTGTTGGCTTCGTCCTTTGCAAGCACCCATGGAGCGGTTTCGTCGATGTACTTGTTGGTGCGGGAGATGAGCTTAAAGACTTCGATCAGAGCGTTTTGGAATGCGTAGGATTCCATCTGCGTCTCGAAATTTTCCTTGAGCGCCTTTGCCATGCCGATGATTTCATCATCGAGCGGCTCGGCTTTGCGCTGCGCGGGGAGCGTGCCGCCGAAGTATTTTTCCGCCATCGCGACCGAGCGGGAAACAAGGTTTCCCAAATCGTTGGCGAGGTCGGCGTTGATCCGGTTGATGAGCCCTTCGTTCGAGAACAGCCCGTCCGAACCGAACGGGAATTCCCGCAACAGGAAATAGCGGATGGCGTCCACGCCGTAGCGTTCGACCAGCACGACCGGATCGACCACATTGCCTTTGGATTTGCTCATCTTGCCGCCTTCGAGCAGCAGCCAGCCATGGCCGAAAACCTTTTTCGGCAGGGGCAGGTCGAGCGCCATCAGCATGGCCGGCCAGATAATCGTGTGGAAGCGCATGATCTCCTTGCCGACAAAATGTACGTCGGCGGGCCAATATTTTTCAAAATCGTGATATTTTTCGTTGCCGTAGCCAAGCGCGGTGATGTAGTTCGAAAGCGCGTCGACCCAGACATAGACGACATGCTTCGGATCAAAGGTGACAGGCACGCCCCATTTGAAGGTGGTTCGGGAAACACAGAGATCCTCAAGGCCGGGTTTGATAAAGTTATTCACCATTTCATTCATGCGGCTTTCCGGCTCCATGAAATGGGGATTGTCCTCGTAAAGCTCGATGAGCTTCTCCTGAAAGGCGGAAAGCTTAAAGAAATAGGCTTCCTCCTCGGCGTCGACCACATCGCGTCCGCAGTCGGGACATTTGCCGTCCTGGAGCTGGCTTTCCGTCCAGAAAGATTCGCACGGGGTGCAGTATTTGCCCTTGTACGAGCCCTTATAGATATAGCCCTTGTCGTAGAGCGCCTTAAAAATCTTCTGTACGGATTCCTCGTGATAGTCGTCGGTGGTTCGGATAAAACGGTCGTTTGAAATATTTAAAAGTTTCCACAGCTCCTTGATTCCCGCCACCACGTTGTCAACATACTGCTGCGGCGTAACGCCCGCGGCCTCGGCCTTCTGTTCAATCTTCTGGCCATGTTCGTCGGTGCCGGTCAGGAACATCACGTCAAAGCCCTGCATTCGTTTGTAACGCGCCATCACGTCGGTGGCGACAGTGCAGTAGCTGTGCCCGATGTGCAGCTTGTCCGAAGGGTAATAGATCGGTGTCGTGATATAAAAGGTCTTTCCAGTTCCATCCATGTGGATTTCCTCCTCGAATGCAGTTAGTTTGGTAATAATAATATAGTATACCACAAAAAGAGCGGAATGAACAGTTCCTTCCACTCTTTTTGCCTTTTTCTTGCACTCTGCGGACGAAAGGGCTGTCCTTACAATCCCATGGCGTTTTCCATTCCGCGGCGGCGTAACCGGTGGAGGCCGTACAGTTATTTTTCAGAATGCGCCAGCGCGGCAGCAACAAAGCTTGCGAAGAGCGGATGCGGGCGGTTTGGGCGGGACTTGAATTCAGGATGGAACTGTACGCCGACAAACCAGGGATGTCCGGGAATCTCGACGATTTCGACCAGTTTCTGATCCGGGGAAAGTCCGGAAATTTTCATGCCGTGTTCTTCAAAGTCCCTGCGGTAAAGATTATTGAACTCATAGCGGTGACGATGCCGTTCATAGATGAGCTCGTCGGAATAGGACGAACGGGCGATGCTGCCTTCTGTGAGTTTGCAGGGATAAAGTCCAAGCCGCATGGTGCCGCCTTTATCGGTGATCTCCTGCTGTTCGGCCATGATGTGGATGACCGGGTAGGGAGGCTGCACATCGAATTCAGCGGAGTTGGCGCCTTCAAAATGCAGCACATTGCGGGCGAATTCGATGACCGAAATCTGCATGCCAAGACAGATTCCGAAGTAGGGGATTTTATTGACGCGGGCATACTGTGCGGCGGCGATTTTGCCTTCGATGCCGCGGTCGCCAAAGCCGCCGGGGATGAGGATACCACTGCATCCAGCGAGCATTTCGGCGGCATTTTCAGCAGTGACCTCCTCCGAGCTGATCAGTTTGACCTGCACTTTCGCATCGTTATAGATGCCCGCGTGTTTGAGCGATTCCGCAATGGAGATATAAGCATCCGGAAGCGCGACATATTTGCCGACCACGCCGATAGTGACAGCTCTGTAGGCGTTCTTGAGCCGTTTTACCATGTCGGACCATTCCACGAGGTCCGGTCTGCGGTTTTCGAGTCCCAGATGGTGGCATACCGCGTCCGCAAGCCCTTCCTGTTCGAGCATGAGCGGCGCTTCGTAAAGGGTCGGCAGGGTGAGGTTCTGGATGATGTCCTCCTTGCGGACATTGCAGAACAATGCGAGCTTCTGCCGCATATCCTCCGGGATTTCCATGTCCGCGCGACAGACCAGGATGTTCGGCTGGATACCCTGGCGGAGCAGTTCCTTGACACTGTGCTGGGTCGGTTTGGATTTCAGCTCGTTTGAGCCGGAGATGTACGGCACCAGCGTCACATGGATATAGATGGCGTTCTCCTTGCCCGCTTCATTGACAAACTGACGGATCGATTCAAGGAAAGGCAGGCTTTCAATATCTCCGACCGTACCGCCGATCTCGGTGATGACCACATCCGAGCCGGTGCTGCCCATCCGGTAGATCCGCTCCTTGATCTCATTGGTGATGTGCGGGATGACTTGTACGGTACCTCCAAGGTAATCCCCATGGCGCTCTTTATGAATGACCGAGCCATAAACTTTTCCGGTGGTGATATTCGAGTTGACTGAAAGGTTTTCGTCGATGAACCGCTCGTAATGCCCAAGATCGAGGTCGGTTTCAGCGCCATCGTCGGTGACAAAAACCTCCCCGTGCTGGTACGGGCTCATGGTGCCGGGATCGACATTTATGTAAGGGTCGAATTTCTGCATGGTGACGCTGTAGCCGCGCGCTTTGAGCAGCCTTCCGAGGGATGCGGCGGTGATGCCTTTGCCGAGACCTGAGACGACGCCGCCCGTGACGAATACATACTTGGTTGCCATAATCCTAACCTCCAAACTTTAATCGGAAAAACAAAAACACCGCACATCCAAACCGTGCAACGAGTGGGGGAATCTGCTATCCGGAGTATGGGCAAAGAATCTCAAAAAGATACTTCGCCCATACTCTGGGCCTGCATTTTCCGCTTCCCCATTGAAGCGCGTTTCGTATATGCGGTGTGTATTTAGATTTTTTGTTGCGCCTTATCCAAAAGCTGGCGCTTCAGGCGCCGGGCCGGGCAGCGCGTCATTTGTGGTACAGCTTCTTGGTCTGATACTGGGGTTCGCTCGTCAGGTTAATACCGAGCTTTTTGAAGATATTGCGGTCGATCTGTGAAAGAATGACCGAGGAATGCGCCTCACAGCCACGCAGTTTGCCGAGCTGCTCCATCGCGAGCTTGGCGGTCGGGCTGGTGGCGGCGGAAATCGAAAGGGCAATGAGCGTTTCGTCGGTGTGCAGCCGCGGGTTGCGGTTGCCGAGATGGTCGACCTTGAGATGCTGGATCGGCTCGATGATAATTGGGGAGATCAGGTGGATATTGTGTCCGATGCCGCCAAGGTATTTGAGAGCATTGAGCAGAGCGGCTGAGGAAGCGCCCAACAGGGAGGAGGTCTTTCCAGTGATGAGGGTGCCGTCCGGCAGTTCGATGGCGGCGGCGGGCATGCCTGTTTCAGCGGCGCGCCCGTTGGCGGCCTGGATCACCGGACGGTCAGCCGCGCTGATCCCAGCCTGGTTCATCAGCAGTTCCAGCCGGTAAGCGCTGCCTTCTTCCGCAAGGCCCATGCGCTGGTCGCAAAGCGCCTGATAGTACCGGCGGATGATCTCCTGCCGGCAAGCCGCGCAAACCGCGTCGTCATCGACAATGCACATCCCGGCCATATTGACGCCCATATCGGTGGGGGATTTATAGGGGCTCTCGCCTGCGATCCGGGTGAGGATGGCGTTTAAAACCGGGAAGATTTCCACATCGCGGTTATAGTTGACGGTGGTCTTTCCATACGCCTCCAGATGGAACGGGTCGATCATGTTCATATCGCCCAGATCGGCGGTCGCGGCCTCGTAAGCGAGGTTGACCGGATGCTTGAGCGGCAGGTTCCAGATCGGGAAGGTTTCAAACTTGGAATAGCCCGCTTTGACCCCGCGTTTATATTCATGGTAGAGCTGGGAGAGGCAGACTGCCATCTTGCCGCTGCCGGGGCCGGGCGCGGTGACGACCACCAGCGGATGAGTCGTCTCGATATACTCATTCTTGCCGTAGCCGTCGTCGCTGACAATGAGCGGGATGTTGGACGGATATCCGGCGATCGGATAGTGCAGATAGACCTTCACGCCGAGATGCTCGAGCCGGCGCTTGAAGGCTTCGGCGGCGGGCTGTCCGGCAAACTGCGCGATAACCACGCTGCCGACAAAAAGGCCGATGGCGCGGAACGCGTCGATAAGGCGCAGAACGTCCACATCGTAAGTGATGCCAAGATCGCCGCGCACCTTGTTTTTTTCAATGTCGGAGGCATTGATGACGATGACGATTTCGGCACTGTCCTTCATCTGAAGCAGCATCTTCATCTTGCTGTCCGGCGCGAAACCGGGCAACACGCGGGAGGCATGGAAATCGTCGAAAAGTTTCCCGCCGAATTCGAGATAAAGCTTGTTGCCGGAAGCGGAAATCCGCTGGCGGATGTGCTCCGATTGAAGCTTCAGATATTTTTCGTTGTCAAAACCGACCCTGTGCACACGCTCCGCCTCCCGCAATGATTGCCGTCCGGAAAAAGATAACCCCCGTCCGGCAGCATTTCAAATCCTTTAACACATTTTTTTATTCTACCTGTTTTTGGCTAGAATTGCAATATGGAAAGTGTTGAAAGTTTGGGAAGAATGGCAAAAAGTTTTTATATCCGGCGAAAACAGCCGCGCATCCGATGGAAAACGGACGCGCGGCCAGAATTTGTTCCGGGAATCTTCAGCGCAGCGGCGGAACGGCGGCGTCGCACAGCGCAATACGCAGCGTGGAAAAACGATCGGACAGATATTCCGCCGCAGTGCTTTCAACCGCCTCCGGCGCCGACGGGTCGTCCTTGGCGTCGATGGTGAAAAGGACGGTGGTTCCTTTATTTTCCTCGCTGATCAAAGTGATGGTGCCGCCCAGCGCGGCGACACAGGACTTGGCGATGGCAAGCCCCAAGCCGTTGCCGGTGAAAGGCTGGCCGGACGGGTCGAAGGAGTAATACGGCTGGAACACGTGCGGCTGCACCTTCGCGGGGATGCCGCGCCCGCGGTCCACGATTGAAACGCTCACATAACTGCGGATTTTGCGGACCTTGACTTCGATCACATTGTCCGGGCGGGTATACCGCATGGAATTGGAGAGGATATTGTGGATCGCCATCGAAAGCTTGGCAAGGTCGCAGGAGATGACAAGCGGTTCGGTTGGGATGGAAAAGGTCAGAGGGATGCCGGCGCTTTCCGAAATCCGGGCGGCAGCCTCAAAGAGTTCGCGCAGATAGCCGAAAATCTCAACGCGGCGGGGAAGGGAGGGCCAAAGCCCCTGGGAAAGCCGGGTATAAGTGGTCATCCAGTCGCAGGCGCGCAGGATCAAATAGGCGTTTTGATTGATCGATTGCAGGTATTCGAGGCTTTTGGCCCGCTGCTGTTCATCCTGCTGCTCGGCGTTTTGCCGCAGCAGGGAAAGCGATGAGAAAATCGCGGTGAGCGGAACACGGTACTGCGAGCCGAACGCGGAAAGCGCGAGCGCCGTGCCTTCCGGATGCAGGCCGGTGCCCTGGCGGGTGAAGAAAGAGGGCTGTACCAGATAGCGGGCATGGCCCGATTGGTCGGGCAGAGGAAGGACCGTCACCGAACGCTGCAGAAACATGGCGTCATTGACGGTGGAAAATACGCCGTGGGCGTCAATTTCCCCTCTGATCTGATCGAAATCATACCCGTCCAGCAGGACATGAACCCCGTCCGGCAGGCTGAGACAGGGCTGCGAAGTGCGGGCGGCCTCGCTGCTCCAGATGATGTTGAAATTCTCATCGGTGAAAACATAAGGAAGGCCGGCTGTGGATGCCATTTGAACCAGCCGGTCAAGAAACTGATCGTTTTGCAGACTCGTATCCATCGTACTTCCCCTTCAAACGGATTGATATAAATTATCTTTTGGAGGATTTGCCGGGTTATGTGCTAGGAACGACAGCCTAATACTGGAAAGGGCAGGAACTGTTTTCGACAGAATTCGACATTAGATAGTCTCATTATTATAGTATAAAGATTGGTTGTTTTCAATAAAAACCCATGTATAAAAAATGGTGGATTGAGAAAAATAAAGAAAATCGTTTATTCTTTGACAAAATTGTTGTAGTTTTCCTGAAAGTGTATTAAAATAGGAGCATATCAAAATATAGGAGGTCGTATTCCAATGGCAATTAAAGTTGGTATCAACGGTTTTGGCCGCATCGGACGGCTTGTATTCCGCGCTGGTTTGGATAACCCGAACATCGAATTTGTCGGCGTCAATGACCCGTTCATGACTCCGGATTATTGCGCTTACATGCTGCGTTATGACACTGTGCACGGCCAGTACAAAGGTGAAATCAGCTACACCGACGATGCGATCGTCGTAAACGGCAAGACAGTCAAATTCTACGCGGAGAAAGACCCGGCCTGCATCCCGTGGGGCCAGTGCGGCGCTGATTATGTGGTTGAGTCCACCGGCGTTTTCACCACCATGGAAAAGGCGGAGGCGCATCTGAAAGCAGGCGCCAAGAAAGTCATCATTTCCGCGCCTTCCAAGGACGCCCCGATGTTTGTCATGGGCGTTAACCAGGAGACCTACAAAAAAGAGATGAACATCGTCTCCAACGCCTCCTGCACCACCAACTGCCTGGCGCCTCTGGCGAAAGTCATCAACGACGAGTTTGGCATTGTCGATGGCCTGATGACCACCGTCCATTCCACCACCGGCACCCAGAAGACGGTTGACGGCCCGTCCAAGAAGGACTGGAGAGGCGGTCGCGCCGCTTCCGGCAACATCATTCCGTCCTCCACCGGCGCCGCGAAAGCGGTCGGCAAGGTCATTCCGGAACTCAACGGCAAGCTCACCGGCATGGCGTTCCGCGTCCCGACTCTGGACGTTTCGGTTGTCGACCTGACCGTCAACCTGGCCAAACCCGCTTCCTATGAAGAGATCTGCGCCGCCATCAAGAAGGCTTCCGAGGGTTCCCTGAAGGGTATCTTGGAATATGTCAACGAGGATGTCGTTTCCTCCGACTTCATCGGCGATGCGCATACCTCCATCTTCGACGAGAAAGCCGGCATCGCGCTGACCGACAAGTTTGTCAAGCTGGTTTCCTGGTATGACAACGAGTGGGGCTATTCCAACAAGGTCCTGATGCTCATCCAGCACATGGCTTCCGTTGACGCGAAATAAGAACAGCTTATAGAGCGGATTTACGGCATATTTGCACTGGCTTCCTTTATCGTTTTTGCACCGGCTAGTGGGCTTTTCTTACTGCTGTTGTAACAACGATTCGGAAAATAACCAGAATTAAAAACACCCATTCTCTTGGATTTTGATAAGAGGATGGGTGTTTTTATGTGTCAAAACCGTCTGGAAGAACTTGCTCAAGAATTCTGTTTTTCATGTCGCTGTAAGCGCTGCTTGGAACGTACCATATCCAATTATCAAAAGCTTTTTGGATACCTGCTGCGCTTTTTGCAAGAGAGCTATAACGCCACAACGCTGGAGGAAACGCGGCCTGTTTACATTCAAAAGTTTCTTTTGGAAAAACTGGAATCAGGCAGAAAGCCACCGGTTGTGAGTGGTTTAAAAATATATAAAAAAGACAGTACTACGCAAATGGTAGTACTGTCTTTATAACAGAACTTATTTTTCAAATGTGATTTTGAATAATGGTTATTATTATAATTATAGAGCCTACTAGAAATATTAACCCATACAGAATATAGAGTCTCCTTTTTTCTTTAGGATCTTCAAACATTTGGATATACTTATAACGTTCAATTGCAATCATAACTATAATTGTAACATATATAAGTATATCTGTAACCACTAAACGAGCCTCCAATAAACTCAATAATTTTCTATCGGTGAAGCATGCGTTTGTTCAGATGTCTTACTTTAAATCAAGTACTTTTCGCACTTTTGCCCATATCCCATAATGATACTGGATACCATTTAGCGAGTTGTCGCCATTTCTAAGATTATCGCAAAAATAATAGGTAGCCTTTCCACCGTATTCAATTTTCCATTCTATCATATAGGTTGGGATTGCCTCTGTACGCTCAATTACAAGACAAATTGGCGAGTGCGGTGTAATCTGTTCAAAGGTATGAATGGTTTTATATTTAAGCGCATCATTGATTTCTTCAAACTTCACTTTTTTCAGTTTGGCTTTTCGAATGATTGTATTTTGTGGAATAAACAAATTTTGTGTGCAATATTCGCCAGTGGCCTCCCATGGAGTGACGGGATAATATTGTGGGTACATACCTATCCGATTTTCCAAATCCTCTGTTAAAGGCAGTTCTTCAATTTTTATATTGTCTACCCATTCTTCTCCGCCAAGAAATATCCATACAATTCTGATGATCGTTATGACAATACTTATCATACCAATTGCTGCAAGAAGATTATTAAGCGTATCCCATATATTTGGTTCTAACATGTGCATCGCATCCTAAGTATCCTAATTAAATATCATATTAGCATGATTGCCATCCCAAAGATGGATGTGAGTGATGGCATCTGTACCGGGGCCAATCGTTTTGCTGTGCCGCAGACCATCAGGACGGTAGGCGTAGGTGGTCGGCTTCTTATCTGCAAGAATGCGGATCAACTGGTTAAATCCATTATAGTCTTTTAGCGTGCGTGTGACAACATCTCCGCTGAAAACATTTTTTGCGAAGCCGACTTTGAGAGCCGCTCCGTCCCACAAGGACGGGGTGGCTTTGATTTCTCAAGAGGAGCTTGCCGAGCGCGTACACATGAGCAGGGGACATCTGAGCCATATCGAAGCTCCAAACATGGTGTCATCCTTTTCGATTTCGATTCTATTTGACATCTGCGAAGCGCTTAAAATCCAACTAAAAAATCGCTTCACAGGATCAGATTTCCGCTCGCTGCGGCGAGCGGTTCAGAGCTCCACTCTGAAAACCCGCAAACTTTCGGGAAAGTTTGATCAAAGCTTTCGGTTTTGCTGTGCTGCGAACCTCGGAAGAAGGGGGTACACGGGGGACTGCGAGCTGCAGCGAGCGTTTTGAGCGCAACCGCCATCGGCGGCTCTTAGTGTGAGATGGCCGCTGGCCTTCCGCCCGTGGTGCGCGACGGCGAGCGTCGCGGCGCAGCCGCGCTCCGGCGCATGGCGCCGGGCAGCGAGGAGCAAAAAGACTTGCGGACGGGGGCCACAAGTCTTTCGCACCCAGGCACTATTTACCACCAAAAACGACAAACGATTTATGCTATAATAATACCTCGGGTGCCGCGGGAAAGGTCATAAAATGCCCTGGTTTGGCGAATAGTATAGTTGTATCGAAAAATAATATGCAAAACCAACAAAGCTTAACGCTTTTTACAAGTTGTTTTACTGGAAATTTCACAATAAATACTTGAAAAAAACACCAATTCCTGCTATAGTATAACAAAGGGGGGTGAAGACAATGGCAAAGTCAAAAGGCAACTTACCATTGTATCTATTTCATCAGGGAACGAATTACAAGGCTTATGAATATCTGGGCGCGCATCCTTGTAAGATTGGGACAACCGAAGGTTTCATCTTCCGTGTGTGGGCGCCGAATGCCCGGCAGGTTTCTGTGGTGGGGGATTTCAACAACTGGGACGGACAGGCCAATCCCATGGAACAGCTTGAGGATAAATCCATTTGGGAGTGCGTAATTCCGGATCTGCAGCAATTTGATATCTATAAATACTGCATCACCGCCAAGGATGGCCGCACCCTTATGAAGGCCGATCCGTATGCCTTCCATGCGCAGACCAGTCCTGAAACAGCTTCCAAGCTCTATGATATCGAAGGCTATGCCTGGGACGACGCGGCCTGGTATGAATCCCGCAAGGATCACAACCCCTACCGCAGTCCGATGAATATCTATGAGATGCACCTTGGCTCTTGGCGGCGGTATTCGGACGGCAACCCCTACAGCTACCGCAAACTCGCGGATGAACTGGCCGATTATCTGCTCGAAATGGGTTATAACTATGTCGAGTTCATGCCGCTGATGGAATACCCGTACGACGGTTCCTGGGGTTACCAGGTCACCGGCTATTACGCGCCGACCTCCCGTTACGGCACGCCGCATGACTTCATGTATCTCATCGACCGGCTGCATCAGGCGGGCATCGGGGTGATTATGGACTGGGTACCGGCGCATTTTCCAAAGGATGCGCACGGGCTTTATGAGTTCGACGGCCAGCCGCTTTACGAATATCAGGATGTGCATAAGCGTGAACACGCCCATTGGGGCACCCGGATTTTTGATTTCGGGCGCAATGAAGTGGTGTGCTTCCTGATGTCAAACGCCAACTTCTGGATCGAGAAATACCACATCGACGGGCTGCGGGTCGACGCGGTCGCTTCGATGCTCTACCTCGACTACGGCCGCGAGGATTGGGAATGGCTGCCGAATATCAACGGCGGCAAGGAAAATCTCGAGGCGGTCGCGTTCCTGCGCAAGCTGAATACGTCGGTGCTGACCGAGCATCCACAGGCCCTCATGATCGCGGAGGAATCCACCGCCTGGCCGCTCGTAACCAAACCGGCTTCGGTCGGCGGGCTTGGATTCAACTTCAAGTGGAACATGGGCTGGATGAACGATATGCTTGCCTATACGTCGCTCGACCCGATCTTCCGCAGCTACAACCACGACAAGCTCACTTTTAGCCTGTTTTATGCCTTTTCAGAGAACTTTATCCTGCCCATCTCCCATGACGAGGTGGTGCATGGCAAATGCTCGCTCATCAATAAGATGCCGGGCGAATATGCTGTGAAGTTTTCCGGCATGCGAGCGTTCCTCGCATATATGATGTCTCATCCGGGCAAGAAGCTCATCTTCATGGGCTGTGAATTCGCACAGTTCATCGAATGGAACTATAAGCAGCAGCTCGACTGGATGCTGCTCGATTACGAATCCCACCGGCAGATGAAGCTGTTTGTCAAAGAGCTCAATCATTTTTATCTGGAGAATCCGGTGTTCTGGCAGGTTGAGGACAGCTGGGACGGCTTTTCCTGGCTTGCGCACGACGACCATGCCAGAAACATCATCGTGTTCCGCCGGATGGACGAAGCGGGAAACGAGCTTGTCGTGCTCTGCAACTTTGCGCCGGTTACCCGGGAGAATTACCGGGTGGGGGTGCCGGATGCAACCAGCTATGATGAGATCCTCAATACCGACGACGTGCGGTTCGGCGGAAGCGGCGTGGTGAATAAGGGTGCCATCCGTGTGAAAAAGACGCCGGATCATGACATGAAGCAGAGTATTACGCTGACCGTGCCGCCGCTTTCGGTCGTTTTCTTAAAAGGCCGTCCGCGCAAGGCTGCGAAAGCGAAGAAGGCAGAGGGTAAGCCGTCCGGGGAGAAGTCCAGTAAAAAAGCGCCGAAAGCAGACCGGGCGTAAAGCGGTCGGGGAATCAAGCGCATGATTTATTACTAAGGGGGAATCAACAGATGTTTCGCAAGAAGGAATGGATCGCCATGCTGCTGGCGGGCGGCCAGGGGAGCCGCCTGTACACGCTGACGAAAAATCTTGCAAAGCCGGCTGTACCGTTTGGGGGAAAATACCGGATTATCGATTTTCCGCTTTCCAACTGTGTCAATTCCGGAATTGACACAGTTGGCGTGCTCACCCAGTACCAGCCGCTCATCCTGAACGAATATATCGGCAACGGCCAGCCTTGGGACCTTGACCGGGTGAACGGCGGCGTCTTTGTGCTGCCGCCTTACCAGAAGTCCTCCGGTTCCGACTGGTACACCGGCACTGCGAACGCCATCTATCAGAACATCAATTTTATCGACCGGTACGATCCGGAGTATGTGCTCATCCTTTCGGGCGACCACATCTATAAGATGGATTATGAGAAGATGCTCGCCTACCACAAAGAGAAAAACGCTGACTGTACAATCGCCGCCTTGCAGGTGCCGATGGAGGAGGCCTCCCGGTTCGGGATTATGAATACATACCCGGATGGCAGCATCTTTGAATTTGAGGAGAAACCCGCACAGCCGAAGAGCAACCTCGCATCGATGGGCATCTATATCTTCTCATGGGATAAGATGCGCAAATACCTCATCGAGGACGAAGCCGATCCGCTTTCCGGCAAGGATTTCGGAAAGAACATCCTGCCCGCCATGCTCGCAAACGGCGAGAAGATGGTGGCGTATCCCTTTGAGGGCTACTGGAAGGACGTCGGCACGATCGACAGCCTGTGGGAAGCGAACATGGATCTGCTGGACCCGCGGGTGCCGCTCGACCTCTATGACGACAGCTGGAAGATCTATTCCCGCAATCCGGTCATGCCGCCGCATTACGTGGCAAACGACGCGGACGTCCAGAACTCGATGGTCACCGAAGGCTGCACCATCGAGGGCGATATCGATTTTTCGGTGATCTTCTCAGGCGTCACGGTCGAAAAGGGCGCGGTTGTGCACGATTCGATTGTCATGCCGAACACGGTCATCAAGGCGGGAGCCAAGGTTGAATACGCGATCATTGCCGAGAATTGCGTGATTGGCGAAGGAGCATCCATCGGCCAGCGGCCGGAGGACGCGACCGATAAGGATGCCTGGGGCGTCGCGGTGGTCGGCAACAACATCACGGTCGGGCCGGGCGCGGTGGTCCCGCCGAAAGCGATGATTGACAAAGACGTCGAGGGGGTGCGCTAAGGATATGCGGGAAAACAAAGTTCTTGGGATTGTATTTTCCAACATGCACGACAGCATGATCGGGGAACTCACTGAAAAACGCACGACCGGCTCGGTTCCGTTCGGCGGCCGCTACCGGCTCATTGATTTCGCGCTTTCGAGCATGGTCAATTCGGACATCAGCGACATCGGCATCATCACCAAGCAGAACTATCAGAGCCTGATGGACCACATCGGTTCGGGCCGCGCGTGGGACCTCGCGCGCAAGCGCGGCGGGTTGGTGATCCTGCCGCCGTTCGCCAGCCAGGGCAGCGGCATCTACCGCGGCCGCCTGGAAGCGCTGGGCGGCGCAATGAGCTATATCCGTCACAACGATGCGAAATATGTGCTGATCACCGACTGTGACATCATTGCCAACATGGATCTGCGCCCATTTATCAACGAGCATATCAAGAGCGGCGCGCAGATTTCGATGATGGTCAAAAATACTGAAATTTCTCCCGAATCCCAGCGGGATACGACCACCGTCCTTTTTGACGAGCAGACGGGAGATGTCACCGATATCCTGGTGCGGCCGGATGTCAAGGGCAGCCACTACGTTTATATGAACATCCTGCTGCTTGAAAAGACGCTGCTCGAGCGGATGGTGAACGAAGCAAAGAGCCACGACCAGTATTCGATGGTCCGGCATGCGCTGCAGCCATCAATTGGGAAACGCAACATCAAAGCGTATGAATTCAAGGGCTATACGCATAAGATTTCGGGGATGAAGTCCTATTTCACGGCCAACATGGAGCTGCTTGACCCGGCGGTGCGCGCCGAGCTCTTTCCGAAGAATCTGCCGATTTATACCAAGGTCCGCGACCAGGTGCCGGTCAAATACGGCCTTTCCGCCAAGGTGGGCAACTCCCTCATGGCGGATGGCTGCATCATCAACGGCGAGGTGGAAAACTGCGTGATCTTCCGGGGCGCGAAAATCGGCAAGGGGGCGGTGCTTAAAAATTGCATCATTATGCAGAATACCTATGTTGGCGACAACGCGCATCTCGAATATGTCGTGACCGATAAAGATGTGCTCATCCGTGATTCCCGTACGCTGATCGGATATGAAACCTACCCGATCTATGTGGCCAAGGGAAGCTCCATCTGACGTGGAAGAAAACATGATTCACGCTCAACACAAGGGGGGAACATTATGAAGATCCTATACGTAGCAAGCGAAGCGACGCCGTTTATCGCGACCGGAGGCCTTGCGGACGTGGCGGGTTCGCTGCCGCGCGCAATCCGCAGCAGGCAGCATGCCTGCCGGGTGGTTGTGCCGCTCTACAGCGCGATTAAACCGGAATGGCGCGAAAAGATGAAGTTCCTTTGCAATTTTTATGTGCCGCTTGGCTGGCGCAACCAATACTGCGGCGTGTTTGAGGCCAGTTATAACGGCGTCAAATATTACTTCATCGACAATGAGTATTATTTCAAGCGCGACGGCGGCATCTATGGGTTCTATGACGACGCGGAGCGGTTCGCGTTCTTCTCGAAAGCGGTCTGCGAAATGATCCAGTATATCGATTTTGAACCGGACATCTTGCACTGCAATGACTGGCAGACCGCCATGACGCCGGTATACCTCAACATTTTCTATCGGGAGATTGAGAAATACCGCAGCATTAAGACGGTGTTCACCATCCACAATATCCAGTATCAGGGCAAATACGGCATGGAAATCGCAACCGACGTGCTCGGCCTGCCTTACTATGCCGCGCCGACCATGATGTACGAAGGCTGCCTCAACATGATGAAGGCCGCCATTGAGGTGTGCGACTTTGTCACCACCGTCAGCCCGACCTATGCGCATGAGATCACCGACCCGTGGTTCGCGCACGGGCTTGACCGGCTTCTCAAACAAAACCAGCACAAGCTGGTCGGCATCCTCAACGGCATCGACACCCAGAGCTATAACCCGGAGGTGGACCCCGCGCTCTATGAAAACTACGGGCCGGAGACACTCGAAAAGAAATCGGTCAACAAGGTCGAACTGCAAAAGGCAATGGGCCTTGAGCAGAACAAGGACGTCATGCTGGTCGGTATCGTAACCCGGTTTGTGGCGCATAAGGGCATTGACCTCATCCAATATATCTTTGATGAACTGATGAAACGGGAGCTGCAGGTGGTGGCGCTCGGCTCAGGCGATTATATCTTTGAAAGCTTCTTTACAGAGATGCAAGCCAAATACCCCGGCAAGGCGGCGGTCAAGATCGGTTTTATCCCAGATCTTGCGCGCAAGATCTACGCGGGCGCGGATGTATTTCTGATGCCTTCGAAGAGTGAGCCGTGCGGCCTGGCCCAGATGGTATCGCTGCAGTACGGTACCCTGCCGGTTGTCCGTGAGACCGGCGGTCTCAAAGACTCGATTGTCGATATGGGCAACGATATCAGCGGCAACGGATTCACCTTCAAGACCTATAACGCCCACGACATGCTCGGCGCGATTGATCGCGCCGGTGGGCTTTACTACAACCGTGAACTGTGGAAACAGGCGGTGCAGAAGGCGATGAAGAGCGACTTCACCTGGAACCGTTCCGCTTCGGAGTACATTGGCGTCTACAAGCGCGCGTTGGAGGACTGACGGCGCGGGCCGGCCATAACTTCTGTCCGCGGCACCGATGGGCCGCTTCTTGAACGCGTCAAAGCAGCCTTTCCGCATAGGGACGGGCGGGCAGCCCTTTCCACGCACCCATTCCTTCTATAGGAACAACGGCAGAATCGGAAAAAAAGGAACGCCGCGTCAGCGGCGTTCCTTTTTGTATCCAAAGACCACCCGGTCGATCCCGGCGAGGTCCTTTCGGGTTCCGACCTGGACAAAGCCGCTTTCCGTGAGCAGCGCGGCCACCTGTCTGGCCTGGTTATAGCCGACCTCAAAGGCCAGCATGCCGCCATCCTTGAGCAGGGGAAGATAAAGCGGCGGGATCGCGCGGTAAAAATGAAGGCCGTCCTCGCCGCCATAGAGCGCCATCTGGGGCTCGTGCTGTACCTGGCGCTGAAGGCTTTCCATCTCATGCCCAGGGATATAAGGCGGGTTTGAGAGAATCAGGTCGAGCCGAGGGAGCCCTTTGGGCGGGTGGAGCACGTCACAGGCCAGCACCCGGATATTTTCCGCGCGGTTGCGGGCGGCATTGCGGCGCAGATAGGCAAGCGCGGCCTCGGAGAGCTCCAGCGCGTAAATCTGCGCGGAGGGGAAGTAATGCGCCGCCGCCACCGCAATGCAGCCGCTTCCGGCGCAGAGATCGGCCACAGCGGGCGCTTCACGGCCCTTGAGGAACGAGCGGGCAAGGTCGACGAGCGTCTCGGTGTCCGGCCGCGGGATGAGCACTCCCTCGCCCACTTCAAAAGGCAGGCCGTAGAACTCCCATTCGCCCAGCAGGTACTGGAGCGGTTCCCCGGCCTCATACCGCTCACACAGTGCGAAGAATCGCTCTGCGCACGCGCGGTCGGCCGGCTGTCCACCCGCGCGCGCGCGGCCGAACCTGCCGAGGCCAAAACAATCCTCCAAAAGGCAGGAAAGATCGAACGCGCGGGATTCCTGGTCCTGCGCGTCCAAATTTTTATCATATGCGGTTTGATAGACTTCGGATATGGTCATGGATGACATCCTCAATAGTTGTCGGCGTTTTTGTCCTCCGGGATGCAGGGCTTCATGGCAGCGATCGCCACCGAGAGCTGGACTTCGTCCGGCTCGAAGGTGGTCAGGTTCTGTAGCCAGAGCCCGGGCGCGGAGATGGCCCGTGTGAAAGGGTTGTCATGGCGTCCGGCAAACCGGATAACCTCATAGGAAAGGCCCACCACGACCGGCAGCAGCAGGATTTTCAGCCCGACGCGCAGCCAGACGTTCTCCCAGCTGAGCACCGAGAACACAAAGATCGAAACGACCAGCACAATGAGCAGAAAGCTGGTGCCGCAGCGCGGATGAAAACGGGTATATTTTTTCGCGTTTTCCGGCGTGAGCTCGTCGCCGGCCTCGTAGCAGGCGATGGTCTTGTGTTCCGCGCCGTGGAATTCAAAAACCCGGCGGATGTCCTTCATCCGGGTGACCGCGTAGAGGTAAAGGATGAATACCGCGATTTTGATGAGCCCCTCGATGAGCGAAAGGGCCATATTCGGAAGCGCGGCCATGCCACCCACCCATTTGACCAGCGCGGCCGGCAGCAGCATGAACAGCCCGATGGCAATTGCCATTGCGAGCACGGTGACAATCACATTGAAGATGTATACGGCGCTGTCGCCAAGATGCTTGTCCACCCACGCGTCAAATTTCGACGGTTCAGAGCCTTCCTCTTCGGCAAAACCGGAGATTTCAGCCGATTTCATCAGGCATTTATAACCGGTGATCAACATTGCAATAAAATTACAGATGCCACGCAGGATCGGTGTCTTATTATACCATTTATTGGCCCCGGTTTCCCAAGTCTCCAGATAAAGCTCGCCGTCCGGCTTGCGGATGGCCATTGCGGAGGTGAACGGGCCGCGCATCATGACCCCCTCGATCAGGGCCTGACCGCCAATAGAAGTTTTTTTTGCGGCGCTACAGGATTTTTCGCTCAAAATATCAATCCTTTCCGGCTTCCCGTGCTGGCAAGCCATCCGGTCCCGTGTCCCGGGACGGTCAACAAAAGACATCATACACCAAAATTGTGAACATTTCAAGGCTTAAGCCTGGACGCGCGGCAAAAGGATGGTCACGCGTGTACCGACATTTTCTTTGGAGGTGATGTCGAGCATTCCGCCGTGCAGCGAGACAATCTCGTCCGCAACCGCAAGCCCGATGCCCGATCCGCGGCGGGTGGAATTTGCCTTGAAGAATTTCTGCTTGACTTTGGGCAGGTCGGATTCCTTGATGCCAAGTCCCGTGTCCGAAACGACAATACAGATGTTCTCGTCGGTCACGCTCGCGCGCACCGTCACACTGTCGCCCTTATCGGAATATTTAAGGGCGTTGTCAATGATATTGATGAACACCTGGCGCAGACGGTTGCGGTCGCCGAAAAACGGCGCGATCACATCCGGCTCCTCATAGACAAGCCGTTTCCCTTCATGCTTGGCGCGCTCCTCAAACATGAGCACCGCATCGGAAAGTTCGGCGATCAGGTCGATCCGGTCCTTTACAAGCTGCATGCGGCCGGATTGGATACGGCTGAAGTCGAGCAGCTCCTCCACCATCTGAGCAAGCCGTTCGGTTTCGTTCCCAATGACCCGCATCCCTTTCGCAAGCATCTCCGCATCGACCTCGCCGCCCATGTCCGCAAGCGTTTCGGACCAGCCTTTGATGGCGGTGAGCGGGGTGCGCAGCTCGTGAGAAACCGAGGAGATAAAATCGTTCTTCATTTTTTCATTGGCGGAAAGCTCTTCAGCCATATAGTTAATCGTATCGCAGAGTTCCCCGATTTCATCGTCGTTTTTCTTGTGCAGCCGCGCGCCGAAATCGCCGTGGGCAATTTTACGGGCGGTTTTGCCGACTTCGTCCACCGGGTTGACAATTGAATTGATGAAATAGGAGGAGGAGAAGATGACGAAGAAGATGATCGCCACACCGATCAGTGTAAGAACCAAGATGAAGAGGATGATCTGCTGGTCAACCAAGTCGAGCGAGACGGCGAAACGCATTGCGGCCAGCTGGGTACCCTCCACCGGCGACAAAACGGTGATTGCCATGATCTTTTCGCCGTTTTGCGTGTAGATTTTTTCCGCTTCCCCGATTGGGCTCTGCATCGCCTCATAGAAATCGGGCATGTAGATGCCGGTCCCTGGTTCAAATCCACTGGAGGTGAAGATCACGTTCCCGTCCGCGTCAATAGCCATGAGTTCCATCGAACTGCGCGCCTCAAAATTTTCCACAAGGCTGCGCACCTGGGTGGTAAAATTGGAAAGGCTGTCCTCTGAATAGGCGGTGAGCTGGTTTTTGACAGTATTGGCCTGCACCATGATCGCGCCGCGCACGTTGCTGTAATAAAACGCGCGTACGCCAAGCGAAAACCCGATTTCCAGCGCAATCAGGATCACAAGGATGACGCCGAGGTTGTTGAACAGCCAGCGTTTGGTTATTTTCTTGACAGCCAAGGGTCATCCTCCTTTCTATATTCCAAATCCGTCCGCGAAGCGGGCGGGCCATCGAAGATGGCTCCCCACGGGGGATCCAAAGGGGGTTACATACCCCCTTGAGCAGCCGTCGCGCGAAGCGCGCTCCGCCGTAGGCGGGAAGGCTACTTTTGGACCCATTTGTAACCGAAGCCCCAGACGGTGAGGAGGAATTCCGGCTCGGAGGGAATGTCCTCCAGCTTCATACGAAGCCGGCGGATGTTCACGTCGACGATCTTGATATCCCCGAAATAGTTTTCGCCCCAGACCTTGTTGAGGATGTCCTGCCGGCTGAGAGCAGTGTTCGGGTTCGAAAAGAAATATTCGAGAATCTGGTATTCCACCTGGGTAAGTTCCAAGATTTTGCCGTTTTTGGAGACGGTGCGGCTCTTGAGATTCAGGACGAACGGGCCGGATTTGAGTTCGCTTTTGACTGGGGCCTGTGCCCTTTCAGCTGTCATGGTGACACGGCGGTGGATTGCGTCGACCCGCGCGACCAGCTCGGACGGGGAGAACGGCTTGGTGACATAGTCGTCCGCGCCGATCATCAGGCCGTTGACCTTGTCCATCTCCTGGCCTTTGGCGGTCAGCATGATGATGCCGACCGAAGCGTTTTTTTCCCGAATGCGGCGGCAGACTTCAAAGCCGTCGATGCCGGGCATCATCACATCGAGCAGAACCACGTCAAAATAGGTGGGATTGCGGTCAAAGATCTCCATGGCATCTTCGCCGTTTGGGACATCCACCACCTCATAGCCGGAGCGTTTGAGATTGATGACTTCAAAATCACGGATGACGTCCTCATCCTCCACGACCATAATTCGTTTCATATCTGGAAAACCACCTTTCAAGTGAGATAGCTGCATTAGGTAAGCATTACAGCAGCCGGAACATCCGCTGCAGTTCGGTCAGAGTGATTGAAAGCTCCGGGTCGGCCGAATCCGGTGGTACATAACCGTAATAGGTAAACGCGCCGCGGGTTTCAAAAATTTTGTAGTTATCGAGGAATTTATCTTGGTAGTCTTTCTGGGAAACCACCCGAATGCGCGCGAGCTCTCCCGCGATGCCAAGCAGCGGCTCGTCGAGTTCCGGATCGTATTTGATAAAGCTCCACTCGCCGTTTTCACTCTGGTTGACCACCGTGACGCGGCCAATCCATTCGGGCGGAAATTCCACCCGGTAGCCGCCGGAACGGTTCGAGTGGTTAAAGACACCCGCATAGACCCGGTGAAACCGGCTGCCAGAAAGCTGGTTATATTCGGTGAGATAGATGGGGTCCACTTCCTTGTCGGCGTCCTCGTAGCCGGGCAGGAGCGAGCTGGTGGGGATTTCAATGACTCCGTCGCCGTTGATATCCATGCAGATTGCGGTTTCATCCGCGCGGCGGGTCTGTTCGTAAAGGGAGGACGCCTGCTCCATTTCCTCCTCGGTGAGTTCCGAGCCTTCCTCCTGGGCATACTCCAGATCATAGCCGATGACTGGCACGAGGACCCGGTCTGAAATGGTGAACACCTCGGTGACCAGCTCCCCCCCGCCAATCATTTCGTCGATGAAGATTGCCTTCTGTGGGTTGGCGAGGGTCAGCTGCCCCGAAGTGGTGCCCGCGAAATGCAGGATCGACTCGGAGAGCGGCAGTTCGCTGGTGATGGTGACGTTGTAGCCGTCATAGGTGACCAGCTTGATCCAGGAGGACTGCGCGCGGGTGCCGGAATCCCGGCTGAGCATGCAGATATCGGAAAGCCCGTCGGCGTTGAAATCGTCGATCAGGTAGGCGTTGTAGGAGGTGTCCGAGCGGTTGCTGTCAAGGATGCTCTCGAGCTCGCCGTCCTCGTAGGAGTAGACGTTCATCTCCATCTCTTCACGTTCCGCGCTCGACCATCCGATGATGATATCGTCCTGCGGCCGTCCGGAGATGCGTGCGAAATCGATGAACTCAACGTCCCGGTCGACGCCGGCCTTTTCGCAGACCGAGCGCCATTGGCCGTCGATCCGGTCCATGATCGAAAGGCGGGTGTAATCGTTGAAGTTGACCGCGTAAAAGACGATGGCTTCCTCTTCGCCGTCGCCGTCGATGTCATGGAACACAAAGGCTGAACGGTAGTCGCCGGTCTTGGGATATTTGAAGCTAATGTTGGAGGCGATAACCGCGTCGTGCAGCGCGTCGTCGATCTCCTTCTGTTCGGCGGTGAGACGCGGCGGCTTCATCAGCTCCTCCGTGACCGGATTGAAACCGGAACAGGCGGACAACAGCGTGCACAGCGCCATGAGCGCCCCCAAAAGCCAAAGCTTTTTTGCCATCCCGGTTCCCTCCTTTACTGTTTCACATAGATAAACTCAGTTTATAGCAAAATGGCTGTTCTGTCAACGAAAGCGTGCCGGAATATCCCGGCGGCCAAAAACAGTTTTGACGCGCAAAGAGCTCAAAATACAGGAAAGCCGCCGCCCGCAGGCGTCGGCTTTCAAAAAAAGTTTACGGTTTGGAAAAATAAGACACCGGGTTTGGCGATTGCGCCGTCGGGGGAAAGGTGGTAAAATAATTTTATTCGATCATTTGCGGGGCGCGGGCGGATAGGCGATGCGCGCCTCGGAATTCTGGATGAGGTTTAAAAGTGAGGACGCGAACAGCGGGTATTCCTTCGAAAGCGCCTCAGTCGTGACATAGAGCGGGTCGACGTTCGGGATGCGTTCCATCTCGGCGGCCGGGTCGCCTTTGGAGATTGACTGCGCGTTTGCAAAGCAGATGTCCATCGCGGCCCCGGCATAGGGCTGCGCGACCGTTTCCGGCACAGTGAAAAGGGCGCTCTGATTGCGCGGGTTCGCGCCGTAGACCAGCCGGAACATCCGGTAGACCGCCAGCATCAGATAGGACGAAACCTCCCCCACCAGCGGTTTGCAGCTGCTGCGCGAGAGCAGGTCGAAAAGGATATTGAGCGAATTGGCTATGAGTTTTTTGTTGAGCACCGGCAGAACGCCCGCCTTAAAAACGTTTTCCTTGCCGGTCGCATCCGGTTCGGGGATATCCTCCACCGTCAGTTTGGAGCCGGTACGGTCGGGAGAGCGGCCAAGCATATAGTCGCAGGAAACGCCGTAGAAATCGGCGCAGCGGATCAGGAAATCCAGCCCGCATTCGCGGATTCCCTTCTCGTAGTGGGAAAGCAGCGCCTGGGAGATGCCAAGCTTGGACGCGGCCAGCTTCTGGCTGATCCCGCGCTCTTTGCGCAATAAGGTCAGGACTCTTGGAAAATCAGCGTTCATTTGTCAATACCCCTCAAAAACCTTTTCTCTTTTTATATCAGAACCCGCAAAAAGCGGGCCCACAAGGTCTTTTACGTATTGTAAATTATATAATACCCAAAACCTTTTGTAAATAGTCGATCCCGAATATTATCAATATTTGTAGAATAAAGTAAAAAAGGGGCGCTTGATTTATGCTAACATACAAAATCCACCTGATCCGGCACGGTCTGACACAGGGGAACCTCGACGGGCGGTACATCGGCATGACTGACCTGCCGCTCTGCGGAGAAGGCCGCCGCCAGCTGGAGGAGCTGCGCCGCGCCTGTGAATACCCGCAGGTGGACCGGGTTTTTGTCAGTCCGCTGCTGCGTGCGAAGGAATCGGCTGAGATTCTCTATCCCGACCGGTACACCGAAGTGGTGGACAAGCTGCGCGAACTCGATTTCGGCGCGTTTGAAAACCGCGCGATCAGCGACTTGGAGCGCGATCCGGATTTTCAGAGGTGGATCTCATCCCCACCGGACACAAAGGCGCCGGGCGGCGAGAGCGGCGCGGACCTGCAGGGCCGCGCGGTCGAAGCGCTCGCGTATATCTTTGCGCAGATGATGGAGAAGCGTGCCGCCTCCACGGCGGTTGTAACCCACGGCGGGCTCATCATGAATCTGCTTGCGGCGATGGGGCTGCCGCAGCGGGAAGCGGTGCGCTGGAACGTGCAGCCTGGCCGCGGCTATACGATCCTGCTGACCCCGCAGATGTGGATGCGCGACCACAAGTTTGAGGTCTACGCGCAGATTCCCTATGAGGAGGAACGGGAGGTTGACGAGCCGTTTTTTGTCGACCGGGAATGAATCAGGTGGAAACGCTGGACTTTTTTACATTGCAGTGATAAAATGAACGGAAATGTTATTCAGAAGGAATTTTCAACGCAAAGGGGTTTTTAATATGCAAGAGATAAAAATCTGTGTGCTGGAAGGCGACGGCATCGGCCCGGAGATTGTGAGGCAGGCGGTCAAGGTGCTGAAAGCTGCCTGTGAAGCGTCCGAAATCCAGCTCACCCTCGACTATGCGCTGCTCGGCGGCGCGGCGATTGATGAAACCGGCGTACCGCTGCCCGATGAGACGGTCGCGAAGTGCAAAGCCGCTGACGCGGTGCTGCTCGGCGCGGTCGGCGGGGAGAAATGGGACAACCTCCCCTCGAACCTGCGCCCGGAAAAGGGCCTGCTCGGCATCCGTTCGGCGCTCGGGCTGTTTGCCAACCTGCGTCCGGCGTCCATCTATCCGGCGCTGAAGGCCGCGTCGCCGCTCAAGGATGAAATTGTCGGCGCTGGTGTGGACATACTAGTTGTCAGGGAACTGACCGGAGATGTCTACTTCGGGGAGCATAACCGCAAACAGGAAAACGGATTCGAGGTCGGATATGACATCATGCAGTATGCCACCTGGGAGATCGAACGGATCGCGCGGGTCGCGTTTGAGCTCGCGCGCAAACGCCGGGGCCGGGTCACTTCGGTGGACAAGGCGAACGTGCTGGAAACCTCCCGGGTCTGGCGCGAGACAGTCACCCGCGTGGCAGAGGAATATCCGGATGTATCCCTTTCACATATGTATGTCGACAATGCGGCCATGCAGCTGGTGCGCAACCCGGCGCAGTTCGATGTTCTTGTCACCGGCAATATCTTCGGCGATATCCTTTCGGATGAAGCTTCGATGATCTCCGGTTCGATCGGGATGCTCGCCTCCGCCAGCCTAGGCGGGGGGACGCTCGGCCTTTACGAACCGATCCATGGCAGCGCGCCGGATATCGCGGGCAAGGGACTTGCCAATCCGCTGGCCACCATCCTTTCGGTGGGCATGATGATGCGCTACACTTTCAATCGGCCGAACCTGGCGGACGCGATTGAACAGGCGGTTGAAGAATCGCTCGGCGCTGCGCGCACCGCTGACATCAGGGATGCGTCCCTGCCGGTTTACACCACCGAACAGATGGGAGACTATGTGGCTGGCCAGGTGGCGCGGCTGCTCAAGTAACCCTGGACATCCATAGGAGGAAAACATTATGGGCTTATCAAAAATGCTGAAATCCAACGCGAAACACGCCATGTCAGGCGCGTGGGGGCGCGCGGTGGGGATTCTGTTCATCGCGGCAATCCCCACGCTGCTTATCAACCTGTTGGAATATGCCATCCGGCTGGTGAGCGGCGTGCCGGAGTTCGTTGACTACGCTGGGACCCCAAACGTCGCATTTGACGACCTTTCCAACCTGGCGCTGGCTTCGTCGCTGATTTCGGTGCTGATCCTCATCCTGATGTTTATCATCACCACGCCGCTGCAGCAAGGAGTCCTGCGCTGGTACTACCGCCGCACCGGCGGAGAAGATGACGGCGTTTCCGCTGTTTTCTATTATTTTGAAACTGCGAAGGATTACTTCAAGTCCTTTTGGCTTTATTTCCAGATCGGCCTGCGGATGCTCCTGTGGGAGATCCTGCTTGCGATCCCGCTTTTAGCGGGCGGAGGGGTGCTTGTCTATGCGATGCGCGGTCTTGATGGGGAGCTGCCGCCGGTCGTTAAGCTGGCCGCCGGCATTCTGGCGGTTATCTGGGTGACCATCATGGCGATCCTCAGCGTAATGATCTCGCTGCGGTACATGCTCGCGCCGTATATTTTGGCGGAGCATCCTGAAATCAAGGTGCGCAAGGCAATCAAACAGGGCGTCCGGCTGGTGAAGGGCTACAAGGGAAGCCTGTTTGTATTCGGGCTTTCATTCATCGGCTGGTACCTGCTCTGCATCTTTATTGTTCCCGCATTTTTCGTTGTGCCCTATGTGGCGTCGTCGTTCGCAATGTACGCGCGTTACCTGATCGCACGCGGCGAAATGGAACTCGCGCCGGAAGGAGGCAATGCGACACGGGAATATAAACCGGAGATCGACCATTATGTTGAGACGCAGGATGCTGCGAGCCAGTCCGCGTCCCAAGAACCGCAGCCGGTGGTCTATCCGCCTGCTGCACAGGCGCAGGAGCTGCCGCCGGATCCGCAGAAGCCGGAAGACCGGGAAGACCAGCCCTGAAAAAATGGATATAAAAAAGCCTCGGAGCCAAGCTGCTCCGAGGCTTTTTAAATTTCCTTTCCCAATAAATCCCACATCACATCAAATAAAAGAGCTTCAGTCAATTTCCGCAAGTTGTTTGACGCAGTCGGCACAGACATTTCGTCCTTTGAAGTTGACAACGTTGATTGCGCTGTTGCAGAAGATACAAGCCGGTTCATACTTCTTCAGAATGATATGGTTGCCGTCCACATAGATTTCCAGTGAATCCTTCTCGTTAATATCCAGTGTACGCCGCAATTCGATCGGAAGGACGATCCGCCCGAGCTCGTCGACTTTGCGCACGATACCGGTAGATTTCATGAACATACCTCCTTTCCAGTAAAACCTTTCTTTCAATATATCGTAAAAATGGAAAAATGTAAATAAAATAGATCGTAAAGATTTGCTAATTGTGAGATCTGGACAAACATAAGCAAAGAAACTGTGTAATAGTAATATAAATAATCGAGGTGGTTAGCGGATATGAATCTCATCTTTGGCGGAATGATTCTTTTTTCATTTGTGTTCGCCTGTCTGACAGGCCGGATCGATCAGCTTTCCCAAGCGGTGCTCGAACAGTCCCAAGGCGCGGTAACACTGGTTTTGTCGTTGCTGGGAATGCTTTGCCTCTGGAGTGGGCTGATGAAAGTTGCGCAGGAAGCGGGTCTTACGAAACATTTGTGTAAAGCGCTTTCACCCATCACCAGAATTCTTTTTCGCGGGCTCGATCCGAACGGAGCGGCGGCCAGCGCCATCTCGATGAATATGGTGGCAAATCTGCTCGGTCTTGGCAATGCGGCCACGCCGCTGGGTATCAAGGCGATGTGTGAAATGGCGAAGGAGGAACACGCAGGGATCAGCGCAACCAACAATATGGCGATGCTGGTCGTGCTGAACACCGCCTCAATCCAGCTCATTCCCACGACCACAGCGCTGCTGCGCATGCAGAACGGTTCTGCCGCGCCGATGGAAATCCTGCCGCCCGTGTGGATCGCCTCGGCGGTATCGATTACAGTAGGGGTTGTGATGGCGCGGCTGCTCGCGCCGTTTTGGAGGTGAAGGGATGAACGGGATGCTGATGAACTTGGGAACGCTGATGGTCCCGCTGACCGTTGCGGGGATTATCGGCTATGCCTTTGTAAAAGGCGTCCCGGTCTTTGAAACCTTTGTGGAAGGCGCGAAGGAGGGGCTCGAAGTCGCGGTGAACATCCTGCCCGCGCTGGTGGGACTGATCACCGCGGTTGGGATGTTCAAGGTATCCGGCGGACTCGATCTGCTCACCTGGGCGCTCGAACCGTTTGGGAAGCTGCTTGGCCTGCCGCGGGAGGTGCTGCCGCTGGCGCTTTTGCGGCCGGTTTCGGGCAGCGGCGCGCTTGTAATCTTTAACGACCTGATCTCTACATACGGCCCGGACAGCTTGATCGGCCGGATTGCGAGCGTGATGCAGGGCTCCACCGAGACCACGTTCTATACCATTGCGCTCTATTATGGCGCCGCCGGGATCAAAAACACCCGGCACACGGTCCCGGCGGCGTTGTCCGCCGATCTGACGGGGTTCATCATGTCGGCGTTCATGGTACGGCTGTTCTTCTATTGATGCGCGTTTCGCCGCGCCATCGCTTTATGCGCGTTTCGCCGCGCACCACGAGGCCCTTTCTTGCTCGTGCAAGAAAGGGCCGAAAGAACACGCCGAAGGGGCTAGCCGCCCCTTCGGAAACCCCGCAGGCGCCTTGCCAGAACCTGCGCCGTCTATGCATCCAATGAAACGGTCAGCTCAGGACTGAATGCTGTGCTATGCGCTCCCCGCATTTATCTGTCCGGAATCTCATTTCAAAGTTTTACTCGATTTTTTTCAAAAAATTGCGGGGGTCACGGGGGCAGCGCCCCCGCGGCTTGCGCCGCAGCGCCACTTGAAGCGATTTTTCGGTTCCTTTTTCAAGAAAAAAGGAACGAGGAGCGGTGCTTAAATTCTGAGGGCACATATTGTCCTAAATCCACACAACATCCCCGTCACATGATATACTGGTCGCGGTGATGAAAATGATTCTAAGAATCCGGGACCTGCGCGAAGATCATGACAAAAAGCAGCGGGAGATTGCAAAGATCCTATTCGTCGCGCGGAACACCTATTCCTCCTATGAACGGGGGCTCCGTGTGTTGTCGCTGGAATTGGCCGTCAAGCTGGCGGTCTATTACGACATCAGCCTGGATTATCTTGTCGGCCTGACCGACATCCCAACCCCGCCGCCAAGAAAGAAATAAAAACGGTCCATGCGTTCGCATGGACCGTTTCCGTTATCCGTTTGCAAGCTCGGCCTGCACCTTTTTCGGTAGGGCTTTCAGCATGGTCTGATAGGATTCCCGCAGCATTTCCTCCACAACCTCGTTTGGAACCGTCCCTTCGAGATGCAGCGAGTTCCAATGCGCTTTGTTCATGTAGTAACCGGGCACGATGTCCGCCGGATACTGCTTGCGCAGGAGTTCCCCATAGGGCGGCTCCAATTTCATGGTGAAGATCGGCCTGCCTTCCTTATTGGAAGCCATCATGGCGAACATCTTTCCGCCGAGGAAATACCGGTTTGCATCCCATTCTGGTTTGTAATCCTTTGTCACACCGTGCATTTTCATGCAGAAACCGTCGATCCACTCATAGTTCATCTTTTCAAATCCTTCCGCTTATTAAAAACGGCGGCCTGGAATCTCCCGGGCCGCCGTTTTGTTTTTATCGGGGCAGAAAACCGATTTTTTTGTAGACCTTGTCAAGCGTGCGCTGGGAAAGCGCAAGCGCACGTTCTGCGCCCGCTTTGTAGCACTGCTCGAGATATGCTTTATCCTTCATATAAGCGTCGAACCGCTCGCGCACCGGGCGCAGCGTTTCGGCGACCGCTTCACCGACCGCCATTTTGAAGTCGCCGTAGCCTTTGCCGGTAAATTCGTTTTCAATTTCCTCGTAGGACTTGCCAGTGACCACCGAATAGATTGACATCAGGTTGTTGATGCCGTCCTTGCCGTCGCGGTAAGCGACCAGCGCCTCCGAATCGGTGACAGCGCTTTTGAACTTTTTAATAATTGTCTCAGGCTTGTCAAGGATGGCGACGAAGGATTTCGGGTTGTCGTCCGATTTGGACATCTTTTTGGTCGGGTCCTGCAGCGACATGACCTTTGCGGCAGTCTTGGGGATGTAGCCGTCCGGAATGGTGAACACATTCCCATAGATACCGTTGAAGCGCTGCGCGATGTTGCGGGCAAGCTCGAGATGCTGCTTCTGGTCGATGCCGACGGGAACGAGATCCGCCTGATAAAGCAGAATGTCCGCGGCCATCAGCACCGGATAGGTGAAGAGGCCCGCGTTGACGTTTTCCGGATGCTTTTGGGATTTATCCTTGAACTGGGTCATGCGGGAAAGCTCGCCGAACTGGGTGTAGCAGGAGAGCACCCAGGAGAGTTCCGCGTGGGTTTTCACATGGCTCTGGATGAAGGCGATCGATTTTTCCGGGTCAACGCCGCAGGCCAGGATCAGCGCGTAGGCGGCCAGCGTGTTCTCGCGCAGCGCTTTGGCATCCTGCCGAACGGTGATCGCGTGCTGGTTGACGATCGAATAACAGCAGTTGTATTCATCCTGCAGGGCGACCCAGTTTTTTACCGCGCCCAGATAGTTGCCGAGCGTCATGATGCCGGTGGGCTGGATGCCCGAAAAGATAATCTTTTTATGTTCTTTTTGAACCTGGGTATTTTCCATCAATAACAACCTTTCTGTGTGCGGTTAAAAAAGTTCGCGGGTCAGCTTGCCCAGCCGTTTGATGCCTTCGACGATGCCTTCGTCAGTTGGAGTGGTGAAGTTCATGCGGAACGACCGGCAGGGGTCGGTTTCTTTTGCCAGAAACGCTACGCCAGGCACGACCGCGACCTTTTCCGCGATGCCGCGGTTGCAGAAATCGATCATGTCCGCGCCTTTGGGCAGGGTGCACCAGAGGAACATACCGCCCTCTGGACGGGTGTAGGCGATGCTCGGCGCGAATTCCGCCTGGATGCCGTCGAGCATCAGCGAAAGCTTACCGCGGTAGAGGCTGCGGATCTTCTCGATATGCGCCGCGAGGTCGCAGGTGGAAAGGAACCGCTCGGCGATCATCTGTACGAGAATGGGGGTGTGGACATCGGCGCACTGTTTGCCGACGGTCATCTTTTCGATGATCGGTTTCGGAGCCAGCACAAAGCCGACGCGGATGCCCGGGGCGAGGATCTTCGAGAAACTGCCGATATAGATGACCTGGCCCGCGTCGTCGAAGGATTTGATTGACGGGAGCGGCGTACCGGAATACCGCAGGTCGCCATAGGGGTTGTCCTCGAGGATCATGACATTATATTTTTTGGCGAGCCGCAGAACTTCCCGCCGTTTGGCCTCACTGGTGGTGATGCCGGTCGGATTCTGAAAATTCGGGATGAGGTAGAGCAGTTTGACGTTCGGCTGTTCCTGCATGGCCTTTTCGAGCTTTTCCAAGTTGATGCCGTCCGATTCCATCTCGACGCCCACGAGGTTGCAGTGGTAGGAGCGGAAGCAGTTGAGCACGCCGACAAAGGACGGGTCCTCGCAGAGCACCGTGTCCCCCTCGTTGACGAGCGCCTTGGTCGCAAGGTCGGCGCCCTGCTGTGCGCCCGAGATGATGATTAGGTCGTTGTCCTTGGTGGGGATGCCATAGTGGTTTTCGAGCATCTCCTTGACCTTTTCGCGCAGCGCCGGATAGCCTTCCGTCACCGAATACTGCAGGGCGCCGATGGGGTTCTCCTGCAGGATGCCGGCGGTGATGCGGCGAACTTCCTCCACCGGAAAAGCGTCTGGAGCGGGATTGCCGGCGGCAAACGGGATGATGGCGGGATTGGCGGTCGCCTTTAAAATCTCGCGCACGAGAGAAGGCTGCATAGCAGCCATCCTGTCAGAAAATTGGTAGTTCATAAATAGGATCCTTTCCGCCGGGTGTCCGGCCTGATTCTTTCACGATTCAAACTACCCCTCATTTTACCACAGGATATCCCGCATTTCAATGCGGGAATGCGGGTTCCTCTGTTTGAATTTTTGCGCAGGGAGCCTGCTTTTCGTTTCCTTTTCCAGGACAAACAAAGACAGTCACTTTAGAATCGTGACTGCCCAATAAGTGGAGGCTATCGATCTTTCCTTCGATAAATCCGTATACCATAAACCAGATAAAACACACAAAGGATGATTCCGGACGGCCCTTCAATATTGATGATCTGACCGGTGTATTGGGTGCTCATATAAATCAACACAGCCCCCACAAAAATGCCTGGAAAGCAGCCCCACCATTGTTTTTGAGTCAAAAGGCCCCCTGAAAGGAACAACAGCGCAACACACCCCCATGCAAAAGGGTTGATGGCACGAAAGCTTCCGAAAAATCCAATGACACAATAAAACAGCAATGCAAGGACTCCCGGGACAAAACAGGTCATTTTTTTCACTCTGTAATACCTTCCTGGTTTTATTCACGATACAGCTGAATTGTTTGCAGTGCAAACGACTGGTGAAATCGGCGTTTCTGCCAGACACCGATGATCAAAAGAGAAAATGCGGGTTCTCCTTGCGGTATGGATGCCGTTTCAGGCGGGTCACAAATTACTGCCCGGATGACTTTGGGACGGGGTCAGTTCGATGGCCTGTTTGCCGGTCATGTGTTCGACCGTCAATTCGACCATGCACAGCCGTGCAAATTGCCGTTCGATCTCCTCCCCGCGGCCCTCTCCCTGATCCGGGGAATACTTTTCCGCGAGCTTATCGATGGCGCGCCTCTTCTGCGCGTCGTCCTCGAGAACGCGGGCCTTTCCAAAGACGATTGCGCTTCTGAAAAGGGTGGTGTATTTTTCAGGAACCACCTGATCCTGATCGATCACGCAAAAGGACACCCGGCCATCTTTTGTAATCGCGTCCAGCTTGTGACCGGTTTTTGCGCAGTGGAAATAGATTTTGGAATCCGCGTAAACATAACTGAGCGGCACGGCGTAGGGATAGCCGCCGTCGCCAATTACCGCGAGCACGCCGGATGTCCCGCGCTTGAGGATGGCGGCGGTTTCTTCCGGGGATAACAGTTGTTTTTTGCGGCGCATTTCTCTGAACATCTGGATTTTCCTCCACGAATAAAATTTATCAATGATGAGTTTAACACAGAATTCCGCCGGATACAACGCCGCATGCGGATAAAATGGGCTGCGGCGCGGCGCATCGCTTCCCCAAGAGCGTTTTTGGAGGCATGGATTTTGTGACTGCCAGGCAAAAAAATCGGACAGCCTCCCGATTGCGACAAAATATGCAGATGCTCATATCTACAATGGATTATACAATATGGATAACCTAGTATCCTATGAGAAAAAGGTGACAATTATGCAAAACAGCGTAAGACCCGGCGGGATCGCCCTGATGGAACGTGCGCGCCAATCGCTGCGCGCGCACCGGATGGGTGCGGCGTATCTGGGCTATATCCTCGTCGGGTTCGTATCCGCGAATGCGTTTGTGCTGGGGGGCCTCGCGCCGTTCGGAGTGGCTTTCGCGTCGGCCGCGAAAGCCAAATATGCCGCCGCCGCGACGCTTGGCGCGGCGCTCGGATACTTGCTCTCATTCGACGTGATGGGCAATATCAAATATGTGATCGCCATGCTGCTGGTATTCCTTATCCGGTGGGGGCTTTCCACCTCCAGCCTCACCAAATGGACAAGGGTCTCCCGCCAGCTCATCTGCGCGGTGTCGCTTGGGACGCCCTCGCTCGCGATCACCTTTGTGACCGGCGGCAGCGTCTACGACGCGGTGCTTGGGATTTCCGAAGTGATGCTTGCCTGCTGTGCCTCATACTTTTTTTCCCGCACCATCGAAGCGTTTGACCTTGGCATTGACAACCTCAAGCAGACGGATATCACCTCCATCCTGATCACCTTCTGCATCATCATCCTCGCGCTCATCAACCTGACCGTCTTTGGCCTTTCAATCGGCAGGGTCCTCGCCGTCACAGTGATCCTGCTCGCCGCGCAGTTCGCCCGGGAAGCGGGCGGAGCAATCGCCGGAGTCGCCGCCGGGGTGGCTGCCGGGATCCTTGGCGGCAGCCACTCCTTCCTGATGGGCACCTATGGCTTTGGCGGACTGCTTGCCGGCGTGTTTGCGCCGCTTGGACGGCTGGCTTCGGCGGGGGCGTTCATCCTTGTAAACCTTTTCGCACTGCTTGCTTCCCGCGCGTTTGCGGGGCAGAATCTGCTCGTCGAAATCTTCATCGCCGGCGTTATCGTCATGCTGATTCCGCCGCGTCTGGTGCAGTCTTTCCTGCATCGTGCGCCGCAGGGCGAGGCGGTCGCGGGGGAAACCTACAAGGCGCTGCTCGCCAACCGGATCGGTTATGTTTCCCAGGCGCTGCGGGAGGTGGCCGATACCACCCGGCAGGTAAATGAGAAGCTTTCCGGGCTGGTGAGCGGCGACGTTTCCTCGGTTTACCAGTGCGCTGCGGATCAGATCTGCCGGGACTGCGCGCGAAAAACCACCTGCTGGCAGTTAAAATATACCGATACCTGCAATATCTTTAACGATATGATCACAATCCTGCGGCGCAAAGGCGCAGTCACGCTGGGGGACTATCCGGAATATTTTTCCGCCGCCTGCCAGCATCTGCCCGAACTCAACGGCAGGATCAACCAGCTGTTCTGTGAGTTTGCAGCGCGGGAAAGCATGCGGCGCAAGGTGGCGCAGGTGCGCGGAGTAGTCACCGATCAGTTTGAAGGCATGGCGCTGATGATCGATTCAATGGGCCGTGAGCTTGACGGGCTGGCCACCCAGGACAATGCAACCGCCGGGAAGGTGCGGGAATATATGCATACCATGAAGGTTTTTCCGGACAGGGTCTCCTGCGTGGTGGACGGGGAGGCCAACATGACGCTTGAGATGACCATTCCGGTCTACAAGCTCACACGGCTTGATATGACCGAGCTCACGCTGACCCTTTCAGATATCTGCGGGCGGGATTTTGACCTGCCTTCCCAGCGCGGGCATGCCGTGCAGACACTGACTACGCTGGTGTTTACCGAAAAGGCGACCTATACGGTGAAGTGGGGCGCGACTCAGCTCGGGAACAGCAGTTCACGGCTCTGCGGGGACAGCTACAGCTATGTGGACAGCCGTACAGGCCATGTGAACCTGATCCTTTCGGACGGGATGGGCAGCGGGGGAGCGGCGGCGGTCGATTCGACCATGACCGCCGAACTTCTGAAGCGGCTGATTGAGGCGGGCGTAAGCCTCGACGCGGCGCTCAAACTGGTCAATTCCGCGCTGCTTGTGAAGTCCGGGGACGAATCGCTTGCCACCATCGATATCACCGGAATCGATCTCTACACCGGCAAAGTGGAATTCTACAAAGCGGGCGCGGCGCCGACCTTCCTGCGAAAATCCGGTAAAGGCGGCTATGTGGAGTCGAGCTCGCTGCCGGTTGGTATCCTGGGGGGCGTTAGCTTTGAACGAAACGCGATCACCCTGCGGGACGGCGATTGGATCGTCATGGTTTCGGACGGCGCGGTCGCAAGCGGCTACGAGTGGATCATATCAGATATCGAGCACTTTGAGGGCGACGACCCGAAAGAGCTTTCTGAACGGCTTGCCGCCGCGGCCAAATGCCGCCGCAGCGACGGGCATGAGGACGATATCACGGTGATCGCCGCCCTGCTCGAACGGGGGATCTGATCTGTGCGCAGCGGGAGTAAGCGGGTTTGAAAAAGGCCGCCGGTACGAATGTACCGGCGGCCTTCATTTTTATTTTAGAACGGGCCGACCTCCAGCAGGACGACGTATTTGTCTTCCGGGTCCTGCAGCACCCGGCGGCTGCCGAAAAGTCCCTTTTCCGTTTTGACCGCGCTGACCGAAACGATGGTGGGCGCGCAGTCGGCGGGCGGAATGAAATTGTCCTGGATTTCGTTGACCGAGCCGATCTTCGAAACCCACAGCCCGACAAGGCCGCTGTCGATTTTGGCGGTGTAGTCGGGATTCAGGTTGTCGCCGAAATTGTCGGTGAAGGTGTAGCTGCCGCTTGCGCCGACCGGGGCCTTTTCGGAAAGGTAGCTGAGCAGATTGGGCGAAATGATCCGCGAAAGGGCAGGATAATAGGATTTGAATTCGACCTTGCGCATCCGCAGGGCGTTGCTGAGATTTTCATATTTGGTTTCGTTCTTGCGCAGCCAGGCTTTTTTGCCGTCGGCATAAAGCTGCCAGTATTCGGCGGTGCCCTTGTCCTTAAAGTTTACGAAGTTCATCCCCACCCCGGTGACCCCGCCGGTTTCGTTCATGGTGACCGCGCTGTCAAGCACAAGGATATTGGCGGAGTCCTCCTGTTTCATAATGGTGAGGATTTCATTCATTGCAGGTTTGGTGAGCACATTGCCGGCGGTCACGCCGTCTATTTTGGTGGTGCTCAGCTGGGTGCGCAGCGCGGAAAATCCGAACGAAATCGCATAGAGGATCCCGATGAACAAAGCCAGCGCGACGAGGATCACCGCAAGCAGCCGGAGTTTATACTTGGGCTTCATGCGTTTGAAATCAGCAAAGGTCATTGCAGCCACCGCCCGTTTCCCAAAAAATTCTGATCGGTTATAAGGTGTCGTTTGATTCCTATTATAATGCACTGTCGAATAAAGTCAACAAAAGCAGGAGGGGGAACCAGCCTGCTTTTTCCATTTTTTATAGCATCCCGGAGGTGCGCGCATAGTGGAAAAGGTACTGCTGTGCGATGCCTTCATATCCTGCGGCGCAGGCGGGGAGCCCATCTGGAAAAAGCTGCCGCATCACCCGGCCGATCCACACGTCGACCGGGAAACACTCCACCCGTCCGCAGCCAAAAAGCAGCGCGCATTCGGCGACCTTCACGCCCACGCCGGTGATCCGCATGAGCATTTCGCGCGCCTCGGGAAGCGGGAGGGTTCGCAGCGCGGCCAAATCGATCTGACGGGAGACGGCCTTCTGCGCGGCGTCAATCAGGTAGCGCGCGCGAAAGCCGGCGCGTACCGGCGCGAGGTCCTCCGGCGTGCGGGCGGCGAGCGCCTCGGGGGTGGGGAAGGCGTAGAAACCGCCTTCGATCGGTTCGCCGCAGAGCGCGCAGAGCCGTTCGATAATCCCTTTGATGCGTTTTACATTGTTGTTCTGGCTGATGATGAATGAGGCGAGCGCCTCCCACGGGTCCTGGTTGAGCACGCGGATACCCGGCGCATAGGCCACGGCGCGGGCCAGCACCGGATCAGCTGAGAGCTCTTGTTTAATTTGACGATAATTTCGCCCGAGATCGAAATAGGAAAACCAGAACCGGTCATAATCTTCCTGCGGTACGCCGTAGAGCAGCAGCTCGTTTCCCCGGCGGGCAACACGGCAGGCCCGGCCTGCGGCGACACCGGTGAAGCTCCCGTCCGGAGCGGGATTCCAGCGGAACGCCTGTCCGCAGTCGAGCGTCTCTGCAAGGTCAAAATCGGAAATGCCGTCGATTGCAAGCGGGCGTTCGCATAAGGAATTGGAAAAATTTGCAGTGATTTGAGTCATAAAGCGAACCTCTTAAAAGTGAGAATCTTTTTTTCCAGTATAACAGATGAATGCACGGAATAAAACAAAAAAATAGTTGGAATTTTTGTGATGCTGTACAAAAAGAGACGGTTTCCGCTGGGAAACAATCTACTCCTGGTAATTTGTAAGCGCAGAGTAAAATTCGCATGGAAAACCACTCTCAACCCTTTTCCAGAAAGTAGAAGGCGTGGAAAACAGGGAGTTTTCTACACTTTCAACCAAGTTTTCCACATAAAACTGTTTTGAGAGCGAAGTTTTCCACATCAGGATAATACTTCAAGTATAACTCGTTGAAAACTGGCCGCAGGATTTTTTGTATAAAATGGACACTTGACAAGGGAATAAATACTCCTTTCCAGATTAAAATAAAAAAGCAGTGAAATTCAGGATGGGAGTGGGAAATATGCTCAAAGGTGTGAGCCAGAAAGTGATCGAAGTGGTGCATACAGACAACCGTTATTTTGAAAAGGCGATTTTATTCCTGCGGCCGGCGGCGCAGGAGGAGGATAAAGCAAAGCTTAAAACCCGCGCGGGCGAATATCTGGCGCAGATAAATTATAATCCGGCGGGCCATACGCCGAAAAAATCGTCTTTGCCCGAAGTGGTCAAAATCGCTCTTGGGGTGCTTGCGGGGGCAGCGATTGCCTGCATGTTTTTCCTGCTTTGACAGGGTTCGGCATAAAAATACAAATATTTTTGGAATTCGCGCGGAATAACTGGCACAATACTGCCAGATGTGTTATAATAAACCATGTGTAAACAAAATGTATATTTTTGTCGTGGTTTGTATCACGCTGGAAGGAGCGCCAAATGGGAAATTCCAACCCCAAGCAGGACCTGACGGACGATTTGACCGTCGTCGGGCGCAACGCGGTCGTTGAGCTGCTCAAGGGAGGCAGGCAGGTGGAGTGCGTCTATATCTGCGACGATACGCCTGCCAGGGGCCAGCCGATCTCACGGATCGTCGCAATGGCAAAGGACGCCGGCGTACCGGTCAAAAAGGTGGACGCGAAAAAGCTCGACAACCTTTCAAACGGGCTCAGCCATCAGGGTGTGGTCGCGCGCGCGGCCGCTTACCAATACAGCACCCTTTCGGATATCTTTGCGAAAGCGGGGGACGAAGCGCCCTTCATCATCATTGCGGATGCGATCGAGGACCCGCACAACCTCGGCGCGATCATCCGCACCGCTGAAGCGGCCGGGGCGCATGGAATTGTGATCCCCAAGCGCGGCAGCGTCGGTCTCACAGCAATTGTCGGCCGTACCAGCGCCGGCGCGGTTGAACACCTGCCGGTGGCGCGGGTTACCAACCTGGTCAGCGCCATTAAGGAGCTCAAGGAACGCGGCGTCTGGGTTTACGGCGCGGATATGAACGGCGCGCGCTGGGAGACAGTCGACCTGACCGGCCCGCTCGCGCTGGTGATCGGTTCGGAGGGGTTCGGCATCTCGCGGCTGGTGCGGGAGAACTGCGACGGGATCCTCTCGCTGCCGATGTGCGGGAAAATCAATTCGCTCAACGCTTCGGTGGCGGCGGGCATCCTCATGTATGAGGCGGTCCGCCAGCGCACCCGATGAAGGATAGAGAAGAACAGAAGGTCCGTGTCACCCGATCTTTACTGAGGAGTGGAAGCAGTCATGCCGCAGGATTACAATGTTGACGACATCCTGGAAGAGATCCGCCGCAAGAAAGGCGGTTCCTCACAGCCCCCTGTGCAGGGCGGCGGTACATACGATGAAGAACCTTACTCTCCCCGCGCCCCGCGCCCCGCGCGGCAGGCGCGTCCCGGGCCGCGGCGCGCCGGTGCGGCGGCAGGAAAGCCCTTACCAGCGGCCGGTGTCCCGGCAGCAATTTGACGATGTCCCGCAGAATGGGCGGCCGGCGGCCGGAGCGCGCGAACGGTTTTCGTTCGATGTGGGCGAACCGCAGGAGCCACGCGCACGGCAGGGCTTTGGCGATCGGACTTTGGGCCGGACGGCGGAGCCGCCGCGTGAAAAACGGCAGCAGGCTTTTGACTTTGATACTTCCGAAGAACTGCGGAGGGTGAACCGGCAGCAGCCGGCGCCCGAACCGGAACGTCCGGACCCTGCCTACCGGGACGGCCCGGCAGATGGGTTTACGTTTCAGGCCGATGCGCCGTCCGGGCTTTTGGAGGATGATTTTGCCCTGCCGAGCTTCGATGACGGCGAACCGGAAGAACCCGCTTGGGACGATCCGGGTTTCGGCGTGGCGCCGGAGGATATCCCTATCCCGGACGGGACCCGAATGGATCTGCCGCGCGTGCGCAGAGCCCCAATGCCGGACAGCGGTTACACCCAGGAGCTTGAGCCGCCCGCACCCGACCGGCGCGTGCAGCGCCGCGAAGCGCCGCCGGAGAGCCGGATGGTGCAGCAGTCCGGATGGAAACAGAGCATGGCGGCGCAGGAGCTGCTCGGACAGCAGGAACCGGCGGAGGACGATTTCTCCTCGCCGGAGGACGCGCCGATCGTGGCAAAGGACATCAAATCGATCCGTATCGGCTTGACTGTGCGGCTGGTTTTGACGGGTTTTTTGTCGATCCTGTCGTTTTATCTTGTGCTTTCGATGAAGGTGCTGCCGTTCGCGGAGCAGCTGGGGCTCGATAAGAACTTCCTGCTTCCGCTTCCCACGGCGATCGCGCCGGAAGTGAATATGCGGCTCTTTTTGATCGTGAACCTGGTGGTATGCGTGCTGGGCGCGATTGTCTGCAGCAACATTGTAGGCGGCGGAATCCTCTCGCTGGTGAAGCTGCGCGCGGACAACGATTCGCCCGCGGCGCTGGCGGTGCTGGCGGTACTGATTCAGGGGATTGTGCTGGCGGTCATTCCGGACGCGCTGATTGACAACCCCGACCTGAGCCTGTACTTCCCGGTCGCGCTGTTTGCCCTGTTCTTCAATCTGATCGGAAAAAAGATGCTGATCAGGCGGGTGGAGCGCAACTTCAACTTCCTCATCTCCGACGCTGAGAAATACGCCTTCCTGCAGGTGCGCAACCGCGACTTTTCGCGGGAACTTTCCCGTGGACTCGGCGCGGATGTCGACCGGGTGGCTTACACGGCGAAAACCGATTTTATCACCGGCTTTCTCGACCGCAGCTACTCCTCCGATTACAGCGAACAGTTCAGCCGTCTGGTTTCCCCGATCGTGCTGGCGCTGGCGCTGGTCGTTTCGGTTGTGAGCGGCGTGCTGGCGAAGGACGCCGCTTCGGCCATCACCGCGTTTGCGGGGCTTGTCTGTATCACCGCGCCGTTTTCGGGCGCGATTGTCCCGCAGGTAATGCTCGCGCGGATGTCGAAACGCCTGACCCGCCATGGGGCGATGATTCCGGGTTATGAAGCCGCGGAGGACTACTCCGAGACCAACGCGGTCATCATTTCGGACAAGGACCTCTTTGCGGGGGACAGCGTCATGCTGCACGGGATGAAGGTGTTCGCGGAAAAGAGGATCGACGAGGCGATCCTCGACGCGGCGAGCGTGATCCTCTCCTGTGACGGGATCATGTCCGGGGTGTTCCTCAACATGGTCGGCGGCAACCGGCGGATGCTCAAAAAGGTCGACAGCCTGATATACGAGGACGGTATGGGCCTTTCCGCGTGGGTGGACGGCAAACGGGTGCTGATCGGCAGCCAGGAGCTGATGCGCTGCCATGGGATCGACTGCCCTTCAAAGGATTTTGAGAGCCGTTATGCCCGCGATGGGCGGCAGGTGCTCTACATCGCCAATTCCGGGGAGCTGTCCGCGATGTTCGTCGTGAGCTACAATGCGGCGCCCGAGGTGATGGACACGCTGCTTTCGCTCGAACGGCGCGGGGTTTCGCTGATTGTGAATTCCACCGACCCGAACGTGACGCCGGAGCTGCTTTCGCTCACCTTTGGGATCAAGCGCACCCATGTGCGCATTCTGCCCGCGAAGCTGCAGAGCGAATATGCGGTCCTCTCCCAGCCGAAGGAAAAGGTGAACGCAGACGGCTGCTACGCGGGGGGGCTGCGGGGAATGAGCCGGCTGCTTTCAGCGGCTGCGGCGATCCGCGGCTCGGTGATGCATGGGACGATTGTGCAGCTCATCGGGATCATCGCCGGGTACGGTCTGGTGACCTTCATGGCATTCACCGGATCGCTGGCGTCCGCCTCGTATGGGGTGCTGATCCTCTTCAATCTGGCGCTGCTGGCGGTGAGCTGGGTGTCGGCATTGGTCGTCAAGAAATAGGAAAAACCTGTAAAATGCGGGGATGTTCTACGGATATGTAGAACATCCCCTTTGATTTTCACACTTAGATGTACAAATTGCATAGTATTTTTGCAATTATTTATACAGCCGCCGCGTCCACATCCGCTTGCGAATGTGGACGAGAAACTGTATAATGTCAATATAATGTTTTCAGGACATCAGGGGTGTTCTATCCATTATGACTAACGCGATTATTGTTACGCAATAAAAAGGAGTGTATATTTTATGAGACAATACTTGGCTGGCAAGATCAGAAACGTGGCGATTGCAGGACACGGCGGCAGCGGCAAAACCTCGCTGGCGGAGGCATTGCTGTTCAAGGCAGGCGCTACCGACCGTTTGGGCAAAACCGCCGACGGCAACACGGTCTGCGACTTCGACCCCGAGGAAGTCAAGCGCAAGGTTTCTGTCTCAAGCGCGGTCGCCCCTTTCGCCTGGGGCAGCGTGAAAATCAACCTGATCGACACCCCCGGACTGTTTGACTTCGCGGCCGGGTTCTATGAGGGGGTGCGCGCGGCGGAGAGCGTGCTGATCTGTGTTTCCGCGCGCGCCGGCGTGAGCGTCGGCACCGAGAAGGCCTATAAGCTCGCGCAGACAATGGGCAAGTCGAAACTCTTCTTTGTCAATGAGATGGATACGGAAAATGCCGATTTCTATAAAGCCCTTGAGGAGCTGAAAGCCGCCTTTGGCCCGTCGGTCTGCCCGATCGTGGTGCCGGTGGTTGAAAACCACAAGGTGCAGTGCTACATCAACCTCGTGGATAACAAGGCCTACAAATATAACGAGAAGGGCGAGCCCTCCGAGGTCGCGATGCCGGACACCGGACACCGTCTGGAAGGACTGACCGCCGCGATTTCCGAAGCGGTCGCCGAAACCGATGAGGAGCTCTTCGAGAAGTACTTCTCGGGCGAACAGTTCACCCGTGACGAGATCATCAAGGGCATCCATGCCGGCGTGCACAGCGGCACCATCGCGCCGGTGCTCTGCGGCTCCGCGATGACCCTCGAGGGCATCGACATGTTGCTCGACAGCCTGGTCGACCACCTGCCTTCCGCGTGGGAAGCGGGCGCCGAAACGGCGGTCGGCGCGGACGGTGAAGAAATTGAGATTCCCTGCACCGACGAGGCTCCGCTGGCCGCTTATATCTTCAAGACGGTCGCCGACCCGTTTGTTGGAAAACTGTCCTATTTCAAGGTCGTCTCCGGCAAGCTTTCGAACGAGCTGATTCCGGTCAACGCCCGCACCGGCGAACCGGAACGCCTGGGCAAGCTGATCTATATGACCGGCAAAAAGCAGGAGGAGACCGCGTTCATTTCGGCGGGCGATATCGGCGCGGTGACCAAGCTTTCCGCTTCGGTCACAGGGGATACCCTCTGCGACCCGAAGAAGGTCGTTTCATTCAAGGGTACCGCTTTCCCGAAACCATGCCTTTCGATGGCCGTCAAGGTCAAGAACAAGGGCGACGAGGGCAAGGTCGCGCAGGCGATGGCCCGCCTCATCGAAGAGGATCCGACCATCAGCTTTGAGCAGAACAAGGAAACGAAGGAGCAGGTCATTTCCGGCCTCGGCGAGCAGCACATCGATGTGATTGTGTCGAAGCTGAAAGCCAAATTCGGCGTGGATATCAACCTGTCCAAGCCGCGCGTTGCGTATCGTGAAACGATCCGCAAACCGGTCAAGGTGCAGGGCAAGCATAAGAAGCAGTCGGGCGGCCACGGCCAGTACGGCGATGTGTGGATCGAGTTTTCTCCCTGCGACAGCGAAGGGCTCCTTTTTGAGGAGAACGTCTTCGGCGGCTCGGTTCCGAAAAACTTCTTCCCGGCGGTGGAAAAGGGCCTGCAGGACTGCGTCAAGCACGGCATTCTGGCAGGTTATCCGATGGTCGGCTTGAAAGCTGTTCTGGTCGACGGCAGCTACCATCCGGTCGATTCGTCTGAAATGGCGTTCAAGATGGCGGCCTCGATCGCCTACAAGACCGCCATGCCGCAGGCTTCTCCGGCGCTGCTTGAACCGATCGGAAACCTGAAGGTCTATGTCCCGGATTCCAACACCGGCGACATGATCTCCGAGCTCAACAAACGCCGCGGCCGCGTGCTGGGCATGAACCCGGCGGATGACGGCCTGCAGATGATCGAAGGCGAAGTCCCGATGAGCGAGATGGGCGATTTTGCAACCGTCCTGCGTTCGACCACCCAGGGCAGGGGTTACTTCTCCTTTGATTTCGAGCGTTACGAGCTGCTGCCCTCAAACCTGGAAGCAGCGGTCATCGAGGAAGCCAAAGAGCTGAGTGAAGCCGAATAAGCACAAGGGGACAAACGACAGGCCGCCAGGCGGATTTCCGCCTGGCGGCCTTATGTGTTTTTGGCCGCGGTGCCGCGCATAATCGGTTCTCGCGCCGCATATATCTGGGAATGGAACAGATTGTGTGCGGGGAGGAAATTTGATGTTTACAATTACCTGGAGAGTGACCAAACGGCAGGTGGCAGCGGCGGCAGCGGTACTGGTGCTGGCGTTCGCGGGAGGAGTCTGGCTGCGCTCGGCCCTTTCCGAAACGGACGGAAAAGCGGCGCAGGCGCCCGCGCCGTCTGAGATCAAGGTAGAAAAGGCAGCCGGAAAAACCAACGAACAGCGGATTACATTCCTTGAGTCGTTCGGCTGGCAGGTCGAGCCGGAAGAGGAGGAAATCCTCGAGGTGAAGATCCCGAAGGAACTTGACGAGGTCTACGAGAAGTACAATGAAATCCAGAAGTCCCAGGGCTGCGACCTGACCAAGTACGGCGGCAAACGCTGCAAGCGTTACACCTATATCGTGCTGAACTATCCGGACCAGCCGGAAAATGTGCGCGCCAACATTGTGACCTACAATGGCAAAATTATTGGCGGGGATGTCTGCTCGGTTGAACTGGACGGCTTCATGCACGGATTTGCGCCCGAAGGCGATTGAACGGACGGTAAAATTGTGATAGAATAGCCGCAGACACGGCTGTCCCGCAGGGCTTATATAAGCCTGGCGGATGCGTTGGCTTTGCCGCATGCAGCCGCGCAATGAGGGCGCCGGATATGGAAACAAAACGGAGGACGGACGCATGGCGTTTCAAAAAGGGCTGGAACGGCTCGATAAGGCGATCGCGGCGCAGACAAAGCTCTCACGTAAGGATGTGCACCGGCTTTTCAGCCGCGGGCAGATCCTGGTGAACGGGCAGTCGGTACGCAGCTTTGACAGCAGGGTGGATCTCGAAAACGACGAGGTGCTGCTGGAGGGGAAGCCGCTGCGGTTAAAACGGTACAGTTATCTCATGATGAATAAGCCGGCCGGGGTCGTGTGCGCGGTGAGCGACGCGGCCCTGCCGACTGTGATCGATCTTCTGCCGGACGAACTGCGCCGATCCGGACTTTTTCCAGCGGGGCGGCTCGACAAGGATACGACCGGCTTTGTGCTGATCACCAACGACGGCGACTTTGCCCACAGGATTCTGTCCCCGAAAAGCCATGTGCCGAAAACCTATCTTGCCCGATTGGACAAGCCCGCGCCGGAAGGACTCGTACAGGCGTTCGCAAAAGGGGTGACGCTGCCGCCTGAACGCGGCGAACAGCGCGGGAGCGCGCCGGAAAAGCGCCGGGAAACCCGCTGCCTGCCCGCGCAGCTTTCTTTTGTGGGCGAGGACCGGACAGCGGCGCGGGTGGTGATACGGCAGGGGGTTTATCACCAGGTAAAGCGGATGTTTTCGGCGTTTGGGCTTACGGTTACTTCGCTGCGACGGGAAAAGATCGGCGGGCTCGCGCTTGATCCGGGACTGGAGCCTGGGAAATGCAGGGAATTAAGTAAAATTGAGGTAGAATCAATTGAGGGGTGAAGCCATAAAACCGCGTGGGAGCGCGCTTTGCGCGGAAAAAGAGGAAAAATTGGGGCAAGCTGTTAAAATTACGGACAAAATTTCTTCATACATTCCCGGCAAAAGTATAGTATGATATACGAAAAGCCTGAAAATTTGCCCCAAAATTCTACAATGAAAAATCCGATGATTTTTCCACAACAAAAATGATATTTTGTGTTGCAAATTACACAAATTTGTTGTAAAATATTCGTAATGGCTTGTGAGAAATAAAATGCTGCTGTTTTATGTCCGGATTTCGGGCCTGAAAACACGGCGGTTGACGCGCATAAACGCAATTTGTGTGCGGAGAAGGATGAATCTATTACGAGTAAAGAGGGGATAGAAATGTCAAACAGGCTTTTCCAGGGAATCGTTCATCAGATGCGGGATTGTATCGACCGTGTGATTGGCGTTGTGGACGACAGCGCCACGATCATTTCGTGCAGCGATCTGACCAAGATTGGGGAAACCAGCGACTTCTTTACGTTTGATGCCGGCGATATGAACGAGGTTTTTGTGCGGGACGGTTATACCTACAAACCGTTCGGCAACAAAATGAAACCTGAATTTGCCGTATTTGTCGAAGGCGTGGACGAACCCGCGGCGAAATACTGCAACCTGCTGGCGATCTCGCTTGCTTCCATCAAACAGTATTACGACGAGAAGTATGACCGCAACAATTTCATCAAGAACGTGATCCTGGACAATATCCTGCCCGGCGACATCTATGTCAAGGCCCGTGAACTGCATTTCAACACCGACTCGACCCGCGTTGTGCTGCTCATCCGGATCGTTGCCAGCAACGACATCTCCGCCTTTGACGTGATCCAGAACCTCTTCCCGGACAAGCAGAAGGATTTTGTTTTCAATATCTCTGAAAGCGACATCGTGCTGGTCAAAGAGACAAAACCCGGCATTGAGTCGAAAGACCTCGAAAAACTTGCCCGCTCGATCGTCGATACGCTCGGCAGCGAGTTTTACACCAAGGTGGTCGTGGGCATCGGCACCTCGATTGTCGGGGTGAAGGATCTTGCGCGCTCCTTTAAAGAGGCGCAGGTGGCGCTGGAGGTCGGCAAGGTGTTTGATACCGAAAAGGCGATCGTCAGCTATGACAACCTTGGCATCGCGCGGCTCATCTATCAGCTGCCGACCACCCTGTGCGACATGTTCCTGCGGGAGGTGTTCAAGAAGGGCTCGATCGAAAGCCTCGATCATGAGACACTCTTCACCATCCAGAAGTTTTTCGAGAACAACCTCAACGTTTCCGAAACCTCCCGCAAGCTTTTCGTCCACCGCAACACGCTCGTTTACCGGCTTGAGAAGATCAAGAAACTCACCGGCCTCGATCTGCGTGAATTCGACCATGCGATCATCTTCAAGGTGGCGCTGATGGTGAAAAAATACCTCACAGCCAACCCTGTCAAATATTGACCGGCGCGTTCTGACGGCGCGCCGCAGCACGCGGGCGTTTGGGCATATCCCCGGGCGCCCGCATATTAAACCGAAAAATCCCCCGCCGGGAAGCGCTCATCCGGCGGGCAAACGGCCTGTTGCAAAACAGGCCTTTTCAAAGGCGGTGTACCAGTGATCGAATTTGTCAACGTCTCGAAAGTCTATAAGACAGGGACGCATGCGCTCAACAACTTCAATGTGAGTATTGACAGAGGGGAATTCGTATTTGTCGTCGGGCCGTCCGGCGCGGGAAAGAGCACATTTATCAAGCTGCTCATGCGCGAGGAGAAGCCCTCGTCGGGGGAAATTTATGTAAACGGGCAGAATCTGGTGAAGATGAAACGCCGCAAGGTGCCGCATTTCCGGCGTACGCTGGGCGTCGTTTTCCAGGATTTTCGCCTGATCCCGACCATGAATGTCTATGACAACGTCGCGTTCGCGCTGCGGGTGACCAATGTCTCCGCAAAGGAGATCCGCAGCCGGGTGCCGTACATATTGGGGCTTGTCGGCCTCGCGGGCAAGGCGAAAAGCCTGCCCGAACACCTTTCCGGCGGCGAACAGCAGCGCGTCGCGCTTGCGCGCGCGCTGGTGAATAATCCTTCGCTCATCATCGCGGACGAGCCCACCGGGAACATCGACCCGGACCTCTCGTTCGAGATCGTCGACCTGCTCAGTGAAATCAACAAATGCGGGACGACGGTCGTTATGGTCACCCATGAGCATTCGCTGGTCAGCGAATTCAACCACCGAGTCATCTGCATCGACGAAGGGACGGTCGTTTCGGATGACGGGAACGGGAGGTTTTACAGCGAATGAGCAGTTTTTGGTACCTGATTAAGGAAGGCTTCCGCAACATCGTCGCCAACCGGCTGATGTCGTTCGCTTCGATCGGCACGCTGGTGGCGTGTATGCTGCTCATCGGCAGTTCGCTGCTCTTTTCGATGAACGTCAACCAGATCATCGGTTATGTTTCGGAGCAAAACGAGATTGAGGTCGAGCTGGCGGATGACATTGAAGAGGACGAGCTGCCGGATATCGATAAGCAGATTTCGCTGATCGACAACGTCTACGACCGGATGTATATCAGCAAGGATGCGCTTTTAAAGGAACAGCAGGCCAAGTCGGAAGATCTGGCGGAGCTGCTCGCGCCGTTCGAGGAGATCGGGGAGAACCCGCTCTACAACTCCTACCGTCTGAAAATCAAAGATCCGAGCCAGCTTGCCTCCACCGTGATGAAGCTCGAAAGCATCCCGGGCGTGACGGCGGTGCGCGCCCAGACCGAGGTGGCGGAGATCGTCACCAGCATCAAGCATGCGGTGGCGACCGGCGGTTTTTTCATTGTGGCAATCCTGATTGTAGTTTCGCTGGTGATCATCGCGAACACCATCAAAGTGACCGTATTCAATCGCCGCAAGGAAATCAATATCATGAAATATGTCGGCGCGACCGATTCGTTCATCCGCCTGCCGTTCTTTATTGAAGGGTTCATGCTGGGGCTTATGTCGGCGCTCATCGCGTTCGGGCTTCTGTGGCTCGGATACAACCAGGTGCTCGACATCATCTCCCAGAACCAGAGCACCTGGATTTTGCAGGCGTATCAGAATATGATTCCCTTCCCGGACATGGCGCTGAGGCTGTTCACATGGTTTGCCTGCGGCGGCATCGGGATCGGCGTATTTGGAAGCATGTTCTTCGTGAGCAAATATTTGAAGGTATAAGAAGGCGGCTTTCCCGCTTCCCAGAGAGGAGTGTTCCACACCTTGTTATCCCCAAAGGCAAAACGGATTTTCGCATGGTCGATGGCGCTGCTGATGGCGCTGATGGTGCTGGTCCCATCGCTTTCTGCGATGGTGGACGCCGCCGACGATGAGGACGAATATGAAGAAGAGCTGGTTGCGGAAGGTTCCGAAGATGCGGCACAGCCGGACTTCACAGAAGAAAAGAACCAGATCAGCAATCTCAATAATAAATATAAGCAGCTGCAGCAGCAGCAAAACGAGATCCAGTCGAAGATCACCGCCGCGCAGGGCCAGCGCAAACAGCAGGAGGCCCTCAAGCAGGAGATCGATAACCAGATCAACAACACCCTGCAGCAGATTGACCTGCTCAATGAACGCATTGCCCTTCTGGAGGACGAGATCCGCACGAAGGAAAAGGAAATGAACCAAAAACAGGCTGAGATTGACGACACCTATGAGCTGTTCAAGCTGCGTTTCCGTGCGATGACCGCGACACAGAACACCAGTACCCTGGGACTGGTGCTCGGAGCGGAGGATTTCTCCGAGTTTTTGACCCGCACCGAGGTTTCGACCCGGATTGCCAAATACGACCAGGCCATGATGGACGCGTTGCTCGCGGAAAAGCGGGAACTCGAAGAGATCAAGGACAAGATCGAAGAGAGCAAGGAAGGCGTCGAGCGGGACAAAGCGGATATGGCCGTCAAGAAAAACGACCTCGATACCCAGATGTCCAAAGCGCAGGAGCGCATCCAGGATATCGCCGCGATGGAGCGGGAATTCCTCGCAAACAAGGCTGAGCTGCAAAAGCAGATGGCGGCCGTGCAGGCGGAAATCGACAAGATCTACGATGAAATCAACAAAAATTCGGCCAATTCAGTCTATAGCGGCGGCCAGATGGCCTGGCCCGCGCCCGGGCTTTCGATGGTCACCTCGGAATACGGCTCCCGCTTCGGCGGAAGCGATTACCATACCGGCATCGACATCTCCGGCGGGGGCGCTTATGGTGCTTCGATCGTCGCGGCAAACTCTGGGACGGTAGCCTTTGTCAATACGGCGGTTACGCCGGGATACGGCTACGGAAAATATCTGATCATCGACCACGGCGGCGGGATTTCCACCCTTTATGCCCATTGCAGCGCGATCAATGTTTCGGTGGGGGAGAAAGTCTCCCGCGGCCAGAAGATCGCGGAGGTCGGATCGACTGGCTGGTCTACCGGGCCACATGTCCATTTTGAGGTGCGTGTCAACGGCAAGCACCAGCCGCCGCGTCCATACCTGGGCAGATAACGCCCCTCCGGCATCAGCGCGGAACGGGCAGCCTATTTTAAAAACAGCTTTTGCAGAGGACAGAGAGGAGTGTTCGCAGCGTGATTTCACCGAGAGGCAAACGGATTTTTGCGTGGCTGATGGCCGCTTTGATGGCGCTGATGCTGATTGTGCCGACGGTTTCGCTTGTGGCGCAGGCCGACGAATACTCCGACGGGCAGGCGGAGATCGATGCGCTGAGCGACCAATATAAAGATCTGCAGCAGCAGCAGAAAGAGATCCAGCGCAAGCTTTCGCTCGCGCAGGGGGAAAAGAAAAAGCTTCAGGCCGTCCAGCAGGAGCTTAATAACCAGCTCAACACCACCCTCAGCCAGATCGAGGTTTTGAATGAGCGCATCGAGCACCTCAACCGCAACATTGCGGTCAAGGAGGAGGAACTTGCGGAAAAGCAGGCGGCCTATGACGAGACTTATGCCCTTTTCAAACAGCGGTTTCGTGCGATGACCGCCGCGCAGAATACCAGTACCCTCGGGCTTGTGCTCGGCGCGGACAATTTTTCCGAGGTGCTTACCCGCACCGAAGTCTCCACCCGGATCGCCCAGTATGACCGGGAGATCATGGACCGGCTCGCCGCGGAGCGACAGGAGCTTGAAGAGGTTAAAGAAATCATCGAAACCAGCAAACGCCTGGTGGAGGAGGACAAGGGAGAGCTTGACTCCAAGCGGGAGGACCTGAGCGTCCAGGAGGCCGAAGCCCGCAATCGTGTGCACGATGTTTCCGCGCTCGAACAGCAGTTTATGGCCAATAAGGAAGAAATGCAGAAAAAAATGGCCGCGGTCCAGGCTGAGATCAACGAGATCTACCGGGAGATCAACAAGACCTCCACCAAGATCCCGTATGTTGGCGGCGAGATGCAGTGGCCTTCGAACGTACTCACCGGCATCACCTCCAATTTTGGTTCCCGCTTCGGCGGAAGCGATTACCATACCGGCATCGATATTGCCGGCAACGGGGCCTATGGCACCCCGGTGCTCGCTGCGAACACCGGGACGGTGGTCGTTGCCAACACCAAGCCAAACGAAGGCTACGGAACCTATGTGATTATCGACCATGGCGGCGGTATCCAGACCCTTTACGGGCATTGCAGCAGGCTCACCGTATCGGTGGGGGATGTCGTGGCCACCGGACAGAAGATTGCCGAAGTCGGCTCGACCGGCTGGGCAACCGGCCCGCATATCCACTTTGAAGTGCGCGTCAACGGCAGCGCGAAGAATCCCATCAGCTATCTTGGCGGCTGACGGCGCGCCGGGTTGGGCAGATGAGAAAAGCGAACAAAGGAGACTCGGATGAACAAAAAGATTTCACTCGGCGCGGCGATCGCCTTCACGGTAATCATGGTGGCAATGACCTACTCGGTCACAATGGTCAGCTCAATGGGCAATTTTAACGACAAGGTAAATAACCTGCGGGAACGGGAGTCCTTCTACAGCAAGCTTGCGGAGATCGACAGCATCACCCGCCAGAATTATATCGGTACCATCGACGAATCGCTCCTGATGAATGAGGAGGCCAAAGGTTTTATCGCCGGCTTGGACGATCCTTACGCCGCCTATTACGACGCGGCGGCTTATGACCGGCTGCTGCAGGATTACAGCGGTGACCGGGTGCAGATCGGCATCGTGACCAAGATGAACGAGGAAGGTTATATCGAGGTCACCGAGGTCTATCCGGATTCCCCTGCGCAGGCTGCGGGCATCGAGCCGGGCGATTTGATCGTCAAAATCGACGACACCGATATCACTTCGGACAACTATATCGAGGCGGTCGGGATGCTTAAGGACAAGCCTGGCACCCAGATGACCATCATCCTGCGCAAAGGCGTTGAGGACAGCACCCTCGTGATGACCAGGCGGTTTGTGGAAACCCCGTCTATCTCCACCACAATGCTCGGCGGGAGCATCGGCATGGTCAAAATCAAGGAATTCAACGACAGCACGCCCGACCAGTTCTCCAAAATGGTTGACCGGCTGATCGACGAAGGCGCATACGGCCTTGTTTTCGATGTGCGCGGTGTGAGCAGGGGAACCCTGCGCTCGGTCGCGCAGGTTCTGGATAAGCTGTTGCCGGAAGGCGTGCTTGTCTCCTCGACCGATAAAACCGGTGTGACCACTGTGTTGGAGACCTCGGACGCGCGGCAGGTGGAGCTGCCGATGACGGTGCTCGTAAACGATAAGACCTCCGGCGAGGCGGAGCTTTTCGCAGTTGCGATCAAGGATTATAACAAGGGCAAGATCATTGGCGTGCGCACCGCGGGAAAGGGGACGATGCAGACCATCTTTCCGCTCACCGATGGCAGCGCGATCCGCCTGACCACGGCGCGCTACAACCCGCCGGTCAGCCCGAGCTTTGACAAGGAGGGCGTCACGCCCGACTTTGAGGTGCGCAATACTGACGACGCGCTGGCGGCGGCCGATCCGATGGAATACGACCTGCAGCTCAAAAAAGCGATGGAGGTTATTTCGGTGGCGATGAACGCCGCGGATACTCCGGCGCAGGACGCTTCGGAACCGGAGGAGAGCTCGTCGGCCGCATCAAGCCGGCCTGCATCCTCGTCCTCCGATGTGGATTCGGAAGATGAAGAGGAAAGTTCTTCCAGAAGTTCGGCGTCGTCGGGCCCGGTGGACTCCTCCGCCAGCTCGGCCGTTTCCAGCCGCGCACAAAGCAGTTCTTCCGCTTCCAGCAGCGCGGTTTCATCCGGCAGTGCCTCGGATTTGGCCGGTTCGGAGGCTTCTGGCGGCTGATTTGTACAACAGGAAAAATATGGAAACGCCGGCGGGCATTTTATGCCCGCCGGCGTTGGCATATTTGCGGCATGGTTGGAATATACTGTTCAGGACAAACAAAAAGATAGGATCGGGATGAAAAATTTTGATAAAATGTCAAAACCTGCACTTGACATCTCGGGACGGTTTGACTATAATACTAACCATTGCAACATACGGTGATACCGGAGGTGCTTGCGCACCGGAACAGATTGCTGGCTAGATGGTCGCCATAGGGCGGCCTTCTGTAATATACAAAAGAAAATGTTCTTGTAAAGGGGAATGTGTGGATATGGCGACGGAGCTTTTGATGACGAAAGAGGGCTATGAAGCCCTGAAAAAAGAACTTGACGAGCTGAAAAGCGTCACCAGGGGGGAGATCTCGGAAAAAATCCGGGTGGCACGCGGTTTCGGCGACCTGAGTGAAAACAGCGAGTACGATGAGGCCAAAAATGAACAGGCGGTCGTGGAAGCGCGGATCAAAAAGCTGGAGGACCAGCTCAAAAATGTGAAAATCATCTCGAAGGAGGAAATCGCCACCGACAGGGTGACGGTTGGCTGCCGCATCAAGATTCTGGACCTCGACTACAATGAGGAGATGGAATACCGTATTGCCAGCTCGGTGGAATCGAATGCTTCGGACAACACAATTTCTGACGAATCCCCGGTGGGTAAAGGTCTTATTGGGCACAAGGTGGGCGAGTGTGTGGAAATCCATGCGCCGGCTGCGACTTTCAAGCTCAAGATCCTTGAAATCGGCCTTTGATCACTTTGGATCAATCAAAATTGATATGCGGCGAAATATTTGTGAAAAGCGGGCTTTGCAAAAGCCCGCTTTTTTGGTATAATAATTCCATATGTAAATGTTGCGTAAGGATGTGTAAAAATGAAGAACCCACAGAACAATGAAGTGGAACTGACCCCGGAGGAAGAACAGCAGAAACTTTCCGAAGTGCTGCAGATCCGGCGGGATAAACTTGCCGCGCTGAAAGAGGAGGGCAAGAACCCCTTTGAGATCACCACCTATACCCGTACCGCCTATGCGGATCAGGTTGTTTCTAAATTTGATGAGATGGAAGGCCAGGAGGTTTCGGTCGCGGGGCGCATCATGAATAAACGCGGCATGGGCAAGGCGTCGTTTATCGACATCCGCGACGCCAGCGGCAAGGTGCAGAGTTATGTGCGCCAGGACGCGGTGGGCGAAGAAGCCTATGCCGATTTCAAAAAATGGGATATCGGCGATATTATCGGCCTGACCGGAGAGGTGTTCCGTACCCAGAAAGGCGAAATCTCGATCAAGGCGCACAAGATTGTGCTGCTTTCCAAGTCGCTGCTGCCGCTGCCGGAGAAATGGCACGGCCTGAAGGACACCGAGCTGCGTTACCGCCAGCGGTATGTCGACCTGATCGTCAACCCGGAGGTCAAGGAGACCTTTGTCAAGCGTTCAAAGATCATCACCGCGATTCGCGGCTATCTTGAAAGCAAGGGCTTTCTCGAGGTGGAAACCCCCGTGCTGCACACCATCGCGGGCGGCGCGGCGGCGCGGCCGTTCATCACCCACCACAACGCGCTTGATATTGATATGTATCTGCGCATCGCGCTTGAACTGCATCTCAAACGCCTGATCGTCGGCGGCTTTGACAAGGTCTATGAGATCGGCCGGGTATTCCGCAACGAGGGCATTGACACCCGCCATAACCCGGAATTCACCCTGCTTGAAATCTATGAGGCGTACACCGACTATAACGGCATGATGGACCTTTCCGAAGGCCTGTTCCGTCACTGCGCGCACCAGGTCCTCGGCACCGGGCAGATCCGGTACGGCGATATCGATATTGATCTCGACCGCCCGTTTGAGCGGCTCTCAATGCTCGAAGCGGTCAAGAAGTACAGCGGCGTCGATTTCCGCCAGATCAAAACGCTGGAGGAAGCCCGCGCAGCCGCGAAAGAGCACCACATTGAATACGAGGAACGGCACGGCAAAGGAGATATCCTGAACCTCTTCTTTGAGGAATACTGTGAGGAGCACCTGATCCAGCCAACTTTCATCACCGAGCACCCGGTCGAGATTTCACCGCTTTCCAAGCGCAAACCCTCCGACCCGGAATACACCGAGCGGTTCGAGCTGTTCATCCTGGGCCGTGAGCATGCGAACGCCTTCTCCGAACTCAACGACCCGATCGACCAGCGCGGACGCTTTGAACACCAGGCCGCGATGAAGGCTGCCGGAGACGAGGAGGCATGCGACATCGATGAGGATTTCCTCACCGCGCTCGAATACGGCATGCCGCCGACAGGCGGCATCGGCATTGGCATCGACCGCATGGTGATGCTGCTGACCGACAGTGTTTCGATCCGCGACGTGCTGCTCTTCCCCACGATGAAGCCAATCAAAGATTGATTGCATAGAACAACCGGCCCCAGACGGATGTAGTCCATGGGGAAGGGCGGCTCGCCTTTCCCCATGTGGGCATCGGCTTCGCACCAGAGGAGGATCCAGATGGACGAACTGCAGAAAGAGACAAAAATCCGCGGCAAACGGCACCTTGGGATGATCGTGGTCGGTATTGTCCTATTGGTCCTGTTGGGGCTCGGCTATTACTACACCGCCGGACCGGATACAACCGGGAACGTGGTGCTGGTCGCTGTGCGCGGATACCTTTCTGTGGAGCAGAAGGATGCGCTCACCAGCCAGTTTTTGGGTTATGCGCCGGACGACGCGGACGGCGGAATCAACCTGAAGGTGTATGAATTTCCGGCCGCGCACGGCCAGCCGGGAGAGACCTCGAAACTGTTCGGGGAGCTGCAGAACGAGATCAAAAACGGTACGGCGGATCTGATTCTGCTGGACCGCTATGTTTACGATATGCTCGGGGACGAGCGCCTGTTTGAGGATCTGTCGGCGCTTTATCCGGGAGATCCGGCCCTCAGTGGGAACTTCCTCTATGGAGTCAATGGAAAACCGTTCGCAAAGGCGTCCGGTTTGGAGGAACTGCCGGAGCTCTATCTGGCGCTGCGGAGCGGAAAATTGAATATCGTGAATAAAAATGCACAAAACCTGGAAAAACATGCATACCAGTTGGAGATTTTGAATAATATTGCATTCAGCACCCCTCCTTCTGGATATGTTGCGCAGGGTTTGGACTGAAAAAGTCATACTAACGTGATAGAGCACAAAAGATTTTCGAGAAATCAGCAAAAAAACATCGATTTGACAGCTAGACAAAACGGGAAAAGCAATGTATAATTATTCAAAAAGAAGCAAAGACGGAGGAGTACGCACAGTGATGGGGATTGTTCATGCAAAACCGAAATGCCTGCTTTACATGCAGCCGTTCTTTTCCCATTTGCTTTTGCATTTATGATTACCTATCCATTTTTAATGGGTAGGTATTTTCTTATCCGGATTCTGTAAGGAGGCTCTTATGAACCAACTGCTGATCAAAGGCGCGCGTCTATGCGATCCTTCTCAGGGGATTGACGCGGTCTGCGACCTGAAAATTGAAAATGGCAGGGTTGCGGGGATCGGCGCTCTTGCGGCCGAATCGACCTGCCCGGTGCTTGATGCGGCGGGTCTTATCCTTGCGCCGGGGCTGGTGGATATGCATGTGCATCTGCGCGACCCAGGCTACACCCACAAGGAGGACATTCTCACCGGCTGCGCGGCCGCGGCCGCGGGAGGGGTCACTTCGGTGGCCTGCATGCCGAACACCAACCCGGTCTGCGACTGCCCGGAAGTCATTTCTTATATCAAAAAGAAGGCTGAGAACGCCAAAGCAAAGGTCTACCCCATCGCGGCGGTCACCAAAGGGCTGCAAAGCGGCGAACGCACCGATCTTGCCGCGCTTAAAGCGGCGGGCGCGGCCGGCATTTCGGACGACGGGCGCCCGGTGCAGAACAACCGCCTGCTGCTGGAAGCACTCCGGGAGGCGCAGGAAAAGGGCCTGCTGGTCATTTGCCACGCGGAGGATCTTGATATCACCAACAAAGGTATCATGCACCTTGGAGAAGTCAGCCGGCGGCTGGATGTCCCGGGCGTCGACCGCGCGAGCGAGGACTGCAGCACGGCCGTGGCGATCGCGCTGGCGGCGGCCTCGAATACGGATGTGCACATTGCGCATGTCAGCACGAAAGGCGCTGTGGCGCTGATCCGTGACGCGAAACGGCGCGGCGTGCGGGTGACCTGTGAGACCGGGCCGCACTATTTTACCCTGACCCATGAGATGCTGCTCGGCCGGGATGCCAATTTCCGGATGGCCCCGCCTCTGCGGGAAGAATCCGACCGGCTGGCGATCCTTGAGGGGATCGCGGATGGCACGATCGACTGCATCGTTACCGATCACGCACCGCATGCGAAGGAGGAAAAGCAGAATTTCCTCACGGCGCCCAACGGCGTGACCGGGCTGGAGACCTCGCTGGCGCTGGGTCTCACCCACCTGGTGCGGCCGGGTGTGATCACCCTTTCACGGCTGATTGAGATGATGACCATCGCGCCCGCCAAGCTGCTCAGGATCGAGGCGGGCAGTCTCGCGCCGGGCGCCCCGGCGGATTTTGTGTTGTTTGACCCAGAGGAGCGCTGGACAGTGGACAAGCGCCGGATGCACTCAAAGGCGGAGAACACCTGCTTTAACCGCGCGCAGCTCATTGGGAAAGTAAAGTATACCTATCTGGACGGCAAGCCGTCCTACCGATACACCGACGACGAAAAGGAGCGCTGAAATGAAAAAGCTGATCGAACGGATCATTGAAACAAAAAATCCAACCGTTGTGGGGCTTGACCCGACGCTTTCTTATATCCCGCGGCAGATTCAGGACGAGGCCTTTGCCGAATTCGGTAAAACCCTCCGCGGCGCGGCGCGGGCATATCTCGCTTTCAACAAGGGAATCATCGACGCGGTCTGCGATATTGTACCCGCGGTGAAACCACAGTGCGCCTATTATGAAGCGCTCGGCTGGCACGGCGTAAAATGCCTTGCAAAGACGATTGAATACGCGCGGGAGAAGGGGATGTACGTCATCACCGACGGAAAGCGCAATGACATCGGATCGACCATGCAGGCCTATGCGGCAGCGCACCTCGGGGAGCTTGATATCGACGGCGTCCGATGCACGCCGTTCGGCGCCGACGCGCTGACGGTGAATGGATACCTTGGCACCGACGGCATCCAGCCGCTGGTGGGCGTAATGGCGGGCAACCCGGACAAGGGGATCTTCGTGCTGGTCAAAACCTCAAACCCGTCGTCCGGCGAGCTGCAGGATCAGATGATCGGTGATAAGACAGTCTATGAAACGATGGGGATGATGTGCGAAAAATGGGGCGAGGCCACCTGCAATGCCTATGGTTACTCGCAGGTCGGGGCTGTGGTCGGCGCGACCTGGCCGGCGCAGCTTTCCGAGCTGCGCGCGAAGCTTCCGCACACCTTTTTCCTGGTGCCGGGCTACGGCGCGCAGGGAGGCGGCGCGCAGGATGTGGCCGGCGCGTTCGATCAAAATGGGCTCGGCGCGATCGTGAATTCCTCGCGCGCGATCCTTACCGCCTGGAAAAAAGCCGGCGCCCAAGCGGACTTTGCGCGGGCGGCGCGCGACGAAGCGATCCGGATGCGCAACGACATCACTGCGGCCATTCCGCCGATTGTGGGATAAGGCGGCAGACAAAAAATTGAATCGGGAGATACCGTTTCTGGTAATCAGAAAGATGGAGGCGTTTATGCAGATACTACAGAATCACGACAAGGCTTATCTACTGCTGGCGGACGGCACCGTTTACGAGGGGCTTTCGATGGGCGCCCGGGGCACCACCGTGGGCGAGGTGGTCTTTACCACCGGCATGACCGGCTATCAGGAGACGCTGACCGACCCGAGCTATTTCGGGCAGATCGTCACCCAGACCTTCCCGCTCGTGGGCAACTACGGCGTGAACAGCGAGGACGGCGAATCGTCCAGCTCCTATGTGCGGGGATATATCGTGCGCGAATGGTGCGAGGTCCCGAGCAACTTCCGCTGCGAGCACACGCTCGACTGGTTTTTGAAGGAACATGGGATTGTGGGCATCTATGACATCGACACCCGCGCCCTGACCCGCAAGCTGCGGGAACACGGCGTGATGAACGGGATGATCACCACTGAGGATGTGCATGCCAAAAAGGAAGAACTTCTGAAAACGGTCAACAGCTTTTCGATCAAAAATGCCATCCGCAGCGTTTCGGTCGAAAAACCGGTGAAATACGAATGCGGCGATCCGCAGTTCGAGGTCGCGCTTCTCGACTACGGCTATAAACGCAACATTCGCCGTTCGCTGCTCGCGCGGGGCTGCAACGTAACGGTGCTGCCCTGCCTGACCACCGCCGCGGATATCATAGCGGGCGGCTACGACGGGGTAATGCTCTCGAACGGTCCGGGCGACCCTTCTGAGGATCGGGAGGTCATTGCAAACCTGAAAGAAATCGCGCAGATCGGCCTGCCGGTATTCGGTATCTGCCTGGGGCACCAGCTGATGGCGCTCGCGCAGGGCGCGAAAACCGCCAAGCTCAAGTACGGCCATCGCGGCGGCAACCAGCCGGTTATCAGCCTGGGCTCCGGGCTGACCTATGTCACCAGCCAGAACCACGGCTTTGAGGTGTTGGGAGATACGGTCCCGCAGGAAGTGGGGAAAGTCACCCATCTGAACGCGAATGACCAAAGCTGTGAGGGCGTCTCCTATCTGGACGGCCGGATATTCACCGTGCAGTTCCATCCGGAGGCCTGCGGCGGCCCGAACGACACCGGGCATCTGTTCGACCGGTTCGTCAAACTTATGAAAGCACAGAAAGGCGGGAACTGAGATGCCGTTACGTGAAGATATCAAAAAGGTACTGGTGATCGGTTCCGGCCCGATCGTGATCGGCCAGGCGGCCGAATTCGACTACGCGGGCACCCAGGCGTGCCGTGCGCTGCAGGAGGAAGGCCTGGAGGTCGTCCTTGTCAACTCGAATCCCGCAACCATCATGACCGACAAGGCGATGGCTGACAAGATCTATATCGAGCCGCTGACCCTCGATGTGGTCAAACGGATCATCAAGCAGGAAAAGCCGGACAGCGTGCTTTCGACGCTCGGCGGCCAGACCGGTCTTACCCTTTCGATGCAGCTGGCGAAGGAGGGCTTCCTCGAAAAGCACAACGTCAAGCTGCTCGGCGCGAATCCGGAAACGATCGACAAGGCGGAGGACCGCCAGATCTTCAAGGACACCATGCAGGCGATCAACCAGCCCTGTATCCCGTCAAAGGTGGTTACCACGATCGATGACGCGGTAGCTTTCGCCGGGGAGATCGGCTATCCGGTCATCGTGCGCCCGGCCTTCACGCTCGGCGGCACCGGCGGCGGAATCGCGGCCGACGAACACGAGCTGCGCGAAATCTCGCGCAATGGCCTGCGCCTTTCGCCCATCACCCAGGTGCTGATTGAAAAATGCATTTCTGGATGGAAGGAAATCGAATTCGAGGTCATCCGCGACCGCAAGGGAAACACCATCACCGTCTGTTCGATGGAGAACCTCGACCCGGTCGGCGTGCACACCGGTGACTCGATCGTGGTCGCGCCTGCCGTCACTTTGGCTGACAAAGAGTACCAGATGCTTCGTTCGGCAGCGATCACGATTGTTCGGTCGCTTGGCGTGGAGGGCGGCTGCAACGTCCAGTTCGCGCTGAAACCCGACAGTTTCGAATACGCGGTCATCGAGGTGAATCCCCGGGTTTCGCGTTCGTCCGCGCTCGCGTCCAAGGCGACCGGCTATCCGATCGCGAAGGTCGCGGCCAAAATTGCGATCGGCTACACCCTCGACGAAATTATCAATGCTGTCACAGGCAAGACCTATGCCTGTTTTGAGCCGACCATCGACTATATTGTCGTCAAATTCCCGAAATGGCCGTTTGATAAATTTGTCTACGGCAAACGGACGCTCGGCACCCAGATGAAGGCGACCGGAGAAGTCATGGCCATCGGTACCTCGTTTGAACAGGCGATGATGAAGGCGGTCCGCTCAATCGAGCTTGGGCTCGACACCCTGGATTACAAAAAGCTGAAGGACAAAACCGACGATGAGATTGTCGCGCTGCTGCATAACTGCGACGATGAGCGGATCTTTGTGGTCTACGAGGCGCTTGTGCGCGGTATCCCGGCTGAAACGATCCATGGAATCACCATGATTGACCACTGGTTCCTGGCGAAGCTCAAAAACCTCGTCGATCTCGAATCCTATCTGGCGGACGGCCCGCTCACCGAGCAGAAATATAAAATTGCCAAGAAGTACGGTTTCCTTGATAAGACGGCGGAAAAGCTTTCCGGGTGCAAAATTGATCCTGCCTGGAAACGCTTCGCCTCCTACAAGATGGTCGACACTTGCGCGGCGGAATTTTCGGCTGAAACGCCGTATTTCTACTCGACCTACGATCAGGAGAACGAAGCGGCGGAATTCCTCCAGCATCACCCCACCGGCAAGAAAAAGGTGTTGGTGATCGGCTCCGGACCGATCCGCATTGGCCAGGGCATCGAGTTCGACTACTGCTCGGTACACTGCGTCTGGGCGCTTAAGGAGGAGGGTTACGAGGCGATTATCGCCAACAACAACCCCGAAACCGTTTCTACTGACTTTGACACCTCCGACCGGCTCTATTTTGACCCGCTGACCCCGGAGGACATCGACAACCTTATTGAAACCGAAAAGCCGTGGGGCGTTGTGGTGCAGTTCGGCGGCCAGACCGCCATTAAGCTGACCAAGCACCTGGTGGAAAAGGGTGTGAACATCCTCGGCACCAGCGCGGACAGCATCGATGCCGCGGAGGACCGTGAGCGGTTCGATCAGGTGCTGGAGCGGTGCGGTATCCCGCGTCCGGCGGGGCATACGGTCATGAACACCGAGGAGGCGCTCGCGGCCGCGAACAGCCTCGGTTATCCGGTGTTGCTGCGGCCGTCCTACGTGCTTGGCGGCCAGAACATGATCATCGCCTATTCCGATGCGGACGTGACCGAATACATGGGGATCATCATGTCCCACAACATCGAGAACCCGGTGCTCATCGATAAATACATGATGGGCAAGGAGATTGAGGTCGACGCGATCTGCGACGGCCAGGATTACCTGATCCCGGGCATCATGGAGCACATTGAGCGCGCGGGCGTGCATTCGGGCGATTCAATCTCGGTCTATCCGGCGCAGACCCTTTCGCAGAAGATCAAGGCGACCCTCATCGATTACACCGGCCGGCTCGCGCGGGAGCTCAAGGTGGTGGGTCTTGTAAATATCCAGTATGTCATCTACAACAACGAGGTCTACGTCATCGAGGTCAACCCGCGCTCCTCGCGCACCGTCCCATATATCTCCAAAGTGACCGGCGTGCCGATGGTGGACATCGCAACCAAGCTGCTGCTCGGGCACAAACTTTGTGAGATGGGCTATGGTTCCGGCCTCTATCCGGAGGGCGACTACGTTGCGGTTAAGGTTCCGGTTTTCTCCTTCGAAAAGCTGCATGACGTGGACACCGCGCTCGGGCCCGAGATGAAATCCACCGGCGAGGTGCTCGGTATCGCCAAAACCTTTGAGGAAGCACTGCTCAAAGGGCTGGTCGCCGCGGGTTATAAGCTCAAGAGAACTGCTGAAAATGGCGGCGTGCTGCTCACCGTTAAGGATTCCGACCAGCAGGAGATGATCCCGCTTGCTGAGAAATTTGAGAAATTGGGCTTCACTCTTTATGCGACGCCGGGCTGCGCATCGGTGCTCAACCGCCATATGATCGCCACGAATGTAGTGCGCAAAATGGACGGCGATCATCCGCATGTGATGGATCTGGTCGAAAGCGGAAAGCTCGATTATATCGTCTCGACTTCCGCCAAAGGCCGTATGCCCGCGCGTCATTCGGTGCAGATGCGCCGCAAGGCGGTCGAGCTTTCGATCCCCTGCCTGACCTCGCTCGATACGGCCAACGCGCTCGCCAACTGCCTGATGATGAAAAAGACGATCGACGACGTGGATCTGGTGGACATTGTGAAGATTTAGCGCCTGCCCGGCGCGGGGTGCGCCCTTCGCGCGCCGACGAGGTACTTTCTTGCTTGCCCAAGAAAGTACCCAAAGAAGGGCATTCAAGGGGACCCCTGCGGCCCCCTTGAAAATCCCCCAGCCCAGCGCCTTGCAGACAAGACGAAGCCTGCCGCGCTCACCGCGCGGGACATATTTTCGCGCTCGGCGCGAAAATGCGCTGCGCGCAAAGCGGACAAACGGATTATAAAAGGGCGGAAAGCACTTTGGTGCTTTCCGCCCTTGTCTGTATCGCTGCAAAACGGGAAGGAAAAGGCAAGCGCGGGCCGCAGGCCCGTTCATCTTGACGCTTGCGTTTTTCGGAACGTTTTGCTATTCATCGTCTTTACGCATATGGTCGAGCGCGTAGCGGCAGCATTGCAGCACGAGCATGTTGAAGGAAACGTCCTCCCGCTGCGCGACCTCGCTGAGCTCCGCGAAGAGCTTTTCGGTGAAACGGATGGTGCGCGGCATATTCGCTTTGAGAAAATCCGAGCTTACCTCAAACATGCTGTCACTCCGGCCTTCGTTGTTGTCTGCTGCCATTATACCGGTATTCTGGCATGAAAAATATAACCGCATTTGGTTGCAAATGCGGTTATATTTTTTGGAGGATGCTTGTGCTATACTACAGGCACTCCGGTTCGTCTCCCTGATGGACTGAAGAAAAGAACCGCATGCAGGGTACCCCCTCGGCATGCGGTTCTACTTTTTTCCTATTGACAAATGATATAACTGTATATATAATATAGATACAGTTAAAACGATGGAGGCGGTCAATTGAACATCATCATCTCAAACGCATCCGCGCGGCCGCTTTATGAGCAGATTGAGGAGCAGATCAAAAATGAAATCCTCGCGGGAAATCTCACGCAGGGCGAGCCGTTGCCCTCGATCCGCTATCTCGCGCGAGAGCTCAAGGTGAGCATTATCACAACAAAGCGCGCCTACGACGATCTGGAGGCGGACGGCTTTCTCACCACCACACCGGGGAAAGGGACCTTTGTCTCGCTCGCAAACCTGGACCGGCTGCGCGAAGTGGCCATGAGCCAGATTGAAGCGAAGCTGTCCGAAGCGGTGGACGCCGCCAAATCGATCGGCCTGCGCCTGGAAGAGCTGCAGGAGATCACCGAAACACTATTCAGGGAGGAAACATAAACCATGAATGTGATTGAAATCAGCGCTCTGCGCAAAACCTTTCCCAAAAGCCGCTTTACCCTCAGCCTGCCGGAATTCGCGGTGGAGGAAGGATATGTCACCGGCTTCATTGGGGAAAACGGCGCGGGCAAGACCACCACGCTCAAATTGATCATGGATATGATCTACGCGGATGAAGGCGCCGTCACGGTATTTGGGCTCGACTCCCATCGGGATGGGAAAAAAATCCGGGAACAGATCAGTTATATTGGGGAACAGCCCGGTTATCTTGACCAGGCAAAGCTTAAAAACATCAAAAAGATGGTCGCTCCGTTTTACTCCGATTGGGAGGAATCCGCGTTTGAAAACTATGCGAAACGGTTCTCGCTCGATTTGAATAAGAAGTATAAAGACCTTTCCAAAGGCAAACAGAAACAGTTTGCGCTGGCGGTTGCACTCAGCCATCATCCGCGTCTGCTCCTGATGGATGAACCCACCGCAAACCTCGACCCGCTGGTGCGGCAGGAGATTCTCGACATCCTTGCGGACGAGATGCAGCGGGAAGGCGTGACTGTTTTCTTTTCCACCCATATCACCTCCGACCTCGACAAAATCGCGGACTATGTGCATTTTCTGCACGGCGGCAGGCTGATCCTTTCCCAGGACAAAGACAGCCTGATTGAATCGCACCGGGTGGTGAAGGCCCGCATCGAACTGCTCACCCCGGAAATTGAGCGAAATATGATCGATGTGGAGCGGTCTGACTTTGGGTTCCGGGGGCTGTGCGACTGCCCGCGGAAAATCCATGAGCTGCTTGGGGACGAAGCCATTTATGAAAAACCCACGATCGAAGATATCTTTATCAATTACACGAAAATGGAAAGGGGGAAGTCCTGATGGGAAATGTGCAAAAGCTTGTCAAAATGGACTTTCTCAAACTTTTGAGCCTTGGAAAGGTTTTGGTCCTGTATCTGCTGTTCCTGCTGGTATTTGCGGCGGACATGCGGATGATCTCATTCGGCTATATGATCTTTCTGTACATGGGCGTGTACGGCCCAATGTCCTACGATGAGGCGAGCAAGGGCAATTACCTGCTGGGAACCCTGCCGGTCAGCCGCAAACAGGTCGTGCAGGCGAAATACCTCTATGCCCTGGCCGTCCTGCTGGCGGCGCATCTCCTGATCGGGCTCATCAACCTGGTGATCGGACTGTTCCCGGTTTCACAGAAGCTGGAAAGCGCCATGGGCGCGCTGCCGGTCCTGTTTCTGCTCGGCGCGGTCTTTGCCGCGGTTGTCCTGCCGCTGGTGCTTTATCTCGGCGTCATGAAGGCCCGCTGGTGGGTTATGGGACTTTATATGCTCGCTTTTATGGGCGGCGGCACCGTATTGGCCCTCTCAACCGGTTTCGGCGTGTCGGGTCCGCCGCGATCCGCGTCGCTCTATCTGGTTTCGGCAGGGCTGCTCATTGCTTCCTATTTCGTGGCTCTGCGGCTCTATTCCCGCCGCCAATTCACTGAATAAACAAAAAAACATCCCCCGGCCTTGGCCGGGGGATGTTTTCAGTTTACACGCGAGATTCCGAAGCTGTTTGCCAGCCCGTCAATGGGCACCTTATCCCGGCAGGCCGGGCATTCGCTGTGGGAAAAGACCGCGAAATCGGGAAGGTCGGCGGCGGAAAACAGGTGCTGCACCGGGATACCGTCAATCTCGTCGATCGAGGAGAAAATAGCGGCTACGCCGATGATGTTGCCGCCGTAATATTTAGCGCATTCGACCAGCCTGCGGATGGTGCGGCCGGTGGTGACGGTGGTGATGAGCAGAAGCAGGTTGTGACCATTCACCTTTGGCTGGAGGTTATCACGGAAAATCATCTGGCCGTTCGGGTCGGATTCGGGTGTGACGATGTGGATATCCTTCATGCGGTTCATCGAGAGCATCTCATTTTTGGAGAGGCGCTGCGCAAGGAAGGCGGCAATCACCTCGCTGCCGTCCATGCAGAGGATGGTGTCGACCGGCCGGTCATAGACATAAATTTCCGCGAGCGCGATGCCCGCCTCACGGGCCATCATGTGATCATGCTGCATGTTGGTGACGTCTATGTAGTAGTTGACGTGGCAATGACGCTTCACAAAATGCCCGGGGACCGCGCTGATTTCCAGCGCCGGGTTGTTGGTTGAACGCAGAATCACCGAAGAACCAGTCATAGCGAAAGCCTCCCATCTGTCGGTAAAATCATCCCGTGGTCATCTTCTTGTATTTGTATTATACCATATCGCACAAATATTTTCAACAAATAGATCTGATTTTAAACATGATATATTGTTTATGCGGATGTTCATCGAACCGAAATTTTCTGCCGGTAGTCGCTCCCGCAGGGCTGTACGGTTGGGAGCCCAAGGGTATATAGATCGGCAGCGCTTGCTTCGAGTTTTGCGAACCGTTCGCAGTCCCCGCCCAGCGCCTCCAGCTTCGCAAGCGAATGGGATACCGGCAGCATGGCGGCTTTTGCCGCCGAGAGAATTTCCAGTCCGCGCTTGTTGAAGGAGAGCACCCGCAGATAGGGTACCGGCGTGCGCATCAGCTGCGCATCCACCCGCAGGTAGGCGTTCCAGATGAGCCGGCGGATGCGGGAAAGCGGGTAGCGCTTGGTCTTGACGAGCGAAAGCAGTTCATCGAGCGAGACCGCGTTTTTTACCGCGTCGCGGAGCCGGTTGTCAAGTCCCTCGCCGGAGATGTCGGGCAGCGCTGCAAAGGCTTCGGGCTCCATCGCACGAAGTGCGGAAAGAACAGCGGTGTTGAGGCTGTGGGAACCGAATGGCGCGAGCCCCGCAGCCGCAGCCGAACGATAGACCGCAAACGCCGCTTGAGGTACGAATGGGGCGATCGCCTCGATCCCCTCGAGATCGAGCAGATTGCGCAGATGGGAAGCCGCGGCAATCCTGCCGCTTGGAGCCTGCGCGTCGTGCGCCGCCCCGGTGCGCATTACGGTAAACGGAGAGAGCTTCAGCCCCTGCATACCGATCTGCACGAGGTATTCGACCGCGAGCGTGTTGTTTGGGGATTCGAGCACGCCGGCCACTTCCGGGCCGTAAAGTGTCTCAACCGCTTTCTGGCGCGCGCGGGCGTAGGTGATGCCGTCAGCGAGCAGGTTTTTGGTATATTCGTCGCAGTAGGGTGAGGAAACCGCTTCGGCGGCCTTCACCAGCAGGTCGATGTCGCCGCATTCGCTTCCAAACGAAAGTACATCCACGCAGCCCAGCCCGCCAAGCACCTGAAGCGCCCCGCAGGCAAAACGTTCGGCGGTGGCCATCGCATAGGGGAGCGGCAGCTCGAGCACAAGGTCGGCGCCGCAGGCGGCGGCGGCGTTGGCGCGTACGTGCTTTGGCGCGCAGGCAGGCCCGCCGCGCTGGATGAAGTTCCCGCTCATCACAGCGACGATATGGGTTGCCCCGGCGGCGCGGGTGGCTTCGATCTGGTGGGCGTGTCCGTTGTGAAACGGGTTGTATTCCGCAACAATTCCTGCAATAATCGCATCTTTCATGAAAAACACCTGTCTAAATTGCATTTTTTTACAACGCGCACTTGAATTTTTGATTATAGTGTAATAATATATAAACGTATGTGAAGCTGTCAAGCATATTCAACAAAAGGTGAAGGAGCAAACAAAAAATGAAGGTACTGGTTATCAACGCAGGCAGTTCGTCGCTCAAATATCAGCTCATCGATATGACCGATGAAAGCGTGCTTGCAAAAGGCAACTGCGAACGGATCGGCGCGGGCGGCCACATTGGCCACAAGACTGCGGACGGCCGCAAAATCGACCGGGATGTCGATTTCCCGACCCACAAGGAAGCGTTTCTCGAGCTGGTCAAAACCCTGACCGAAGGCGAAGGCAAGGTCATCGACACGGTGAAGGAGATTTCCGCGGTCGGACACCGCGTCCTGCACGGCAGCGAGAAATACAAAACTTCCACCCTGATCACCGATCAGGTCATCGACGACATCTTCTCGTTCTCGGAGCTTGGCCCGCTGCACAACCCGCCGCAGGCCACCGCGATGAAGGCCTGCCAGGAAGTATTCGGCAAAGAGACTCCGATGGTCGCGATCTTCGACACCTCGTTCCATCAGACCATGCCGCCAAAGGCCTACATGTTCGGCGTCCCGTATGAATATTATGAGAAATACAGCATTCGCCGTTATGGCTTCCACGGCACCAGCCACCGTTTCGTCAGCAAACGGTATTTTGAAGTTTCCGGCAGCCCGGTCAAGGGCAGCCGTATCATCACCTGTCATCTCGGCAATGGTTCTTCGCTTGCCGCGATCCAAGACGGGGCGGTTGTCGACACCTCGATGGGCTTCACCCCGCTTGACGGCTTCATCATGGGCACCAGAAGCGGCGGCATCGATCCGTCGGTTGTGACCTACCTGATGAACAAGGAGCACCTGACCCCGGATCAGATGTCCGACCTGATGAATAAAAAATCCGGCTTCCTGGGCCTGTCCGGCATCTCGAGCGACATGCGCGACCTTTCCGACGCCGCGGATAAGGGCAACGAACGCGCGGTCCTCACGCTCGATATGTTCGCATATCAGATCAAGAAATTCATCGGTGGCTATATGGCTGCGATGAACGGCCTTGACGCGCTTGTATTCACCGGCGGTATCGGTGAAAATTCCGCCCGTGCACGCTGGATGATCTGCCGCGAGATGGAAGCGCTCGGCATCAAGATCGATGATGAAAAAAATCCTGCATGCTCCGGCAAGGAAGCGGAAGTCAGCGCTCCGGACAGCAAGGTCAAGATCTGGGTGCTCCCGACCAATGAAGAACTGCTGATCGCGCGCGATACCAAAGAGCTTGTCGGCCTGAAATAAGCCGATTCAGATGAAAAGACAGCCATTCGCTTACAGGCGGATGGCTTCTTTCAAATCACTTGCAAGGGGAGTTGCGGGATGAAAGACAAAAATGGGCGGGAACTGAAAATTATCGATGCGCACGCGCATATTTTCCCGCAGAAGATCGCTGAAAAAGCGACCAAAAATATCGGCAATTTTTATGGCATTTCGATGAAGCATACCGGCCTTTCGCATCTGCTCATCGAAAGCGGCGAGAAGATCGGCGTGAGCCGTTATCTGGTCTGTTCGACCGCGACCAAGCCGGAACAGGTCGAGATGATCAACAATTTTGTCGCTGAAAAATGCCGGGTGCATCCGGAGTTTTTCGGCTTTGGTACCATGCACCCCGGCTATGGAAATATGGAGACAGAGATCGAACGGGTCAAAGAGCTCGGCCTGCATGGGATCAAGCTGCATCCTGATTTTCAGGAATTCAACATCGATGACCCGGCCGCGCTTCCAATGTATGAAGCAATCGCAGCGTCGGGCCTGCCGATCCTGTTCCACACGGGCGATAAATTCCGCCCCTATTCGGCGCCGCACCGGCTTGCGGCGATTGCGCGGCAATTTCCAAAGCTCACCTGCATTGCGGCGCACTTCGGCGGATACAATAACTGGAACGAAGCGGCCGGGTGTCTTTATGATTGCCCCAACGTATACTTTGATACGTCCAGCACGCTGTTCGCGCTCGACCCGGCGCGTGCCGTTGGCATGATCGATCACTTCGGCGACGACCGCTTTCTGTTCGGCACCGATTTCCCCATGTGGGATCATGTGCAGGAATTGGAAAGGTTTCTCAATCTGAATCTTTCCGATGAGCGCAGCGACAAGATTCTGTATCAGAATTTTGAAAAGCTTTTTAAAATTCAAATATAATGTGCGCCTGTCCGGCGTTTTCTCCTTGTCCAGCAGTGCGCGATAGCGCAATCGCTGCCGAAGGGCAGCGATCCAAAAAGGCCAGCGGCGAAAGCCGCTGGCCTTTTATTTGATACGTTCCTTTTTATAAGGCCCGTCCACTTCAAACGGGATATTGTTCTTTGCCAGAAAATCCCCGATCGCTGTATCGAGCAGGCGGGACAGCGGAAGGCCGCTGTCGATGGAATAATTGTAAATTGCTTTATAAATCCCCTTGTCAACGGTAGTCGACAGGCGTTTCCGATATTTCAAATCATCCATTCCCATTCATATCACCTCACGTAACTATTATAAAAGATCATGAACTTGATTAATACTTAGTTAAGTGATACAATGTATGCGTTACGTAACATACTATTAAGGAGGAATCAGCATGAAAACCTACACCGTCGAACTCGACGACAACGATGCGGTCGTCTTTGAACGCGCAGTCGCGGACTATGACCTCACCACCGAGCAGTTCATTTCTATGATGCTCAAGCTGAGCATCATGCAGGCACATCTGCTCAAGGGCCTGCCGGGCAGGCTTGATATTACGAAGGGCCTTTGAAAATCCCTTCGAACAGCTCCACAATTGCCAGTTTCGGCTTGAACAGCGGCTCGTTGTTGAGCTCCAGGATTTCTCCCATCTCCGCTGATTCATCCAGAAACTCCCGGGTTTCTGCATTTGCGGCCGGCACGCAGATCGGCGGGTACATCACGCACCACCAGTTTTTGCCGTTTCCGCTTCCGATGGTCACGCGCACCGCATCGTAATTTCCCGCCGGCAGGAACAGCTGCTCATACTGCCGGGTCGTAAAATACATATTGCACAGTTCCACCCGAACCGGCGCATCCACCCCACAGGCCGCAAGTTCCGCCTCGGCGGCGGCTTTGATCTCATCGAGATGTGCTTTTGCAGTTTTTTTCGCATCCTGTTGACTGTGGGGTCCGGCGAATACATCGCCTACATCCGCCAGAATCCGGTCGCGCACCCGCAGCTTGACCGCCTGGTCGGCCTCCCGGTCGGAATCCGCCATAATATGTAAACGCACCACGTCCGAACGCACCAGCGTACATTCCTGTCCGAACACGGCGATATTCGCGAGCAGCACCGAAACCGCAACGCCAAGCAGCACCGCGAGATCGAGCTTGCTGATCAGAGCCATCCGCTTCATAAAAAAATCCTCCCAACTTTCGTTGAGAGGATTTTTGACTTGTTTTTTTGGTTTTAATCATCGCTGGGCGGGAGTTCTTCCAGATCATACGGCGTGACCTGGTAGACGTAGTAGTTCAGCCAGTTGCAGAACAGCAGGTTCGCATGGCCGCGCCAGGTATAAGGAGGCGTTTTCGACGGGTCGTTGTCCGGGAAGTAATTTTCCGGAATACCGATTGGTAAGCCTTTTTTGAGATCGCGGAAATATTCATTTGCCAGTGTATCCCGGTCATATTCCGAATGGCCAGTGATGAAAAACTGCCTGCCATCCCGGCGGCCCACCATGTAAATTCCCGATTTATCGGAACTGGCAAGGATTTCAAGCTCCGGGATCTTTGCAATGTCCCGCCGCTTGACGGTGGTGTGCCGGGAATGGGGCACAAAGAAAAGTTCATCGAACCCGCGGGTGATCGGGTGGTTTTCAACCAGCAGCCGGTGCTGGAAGATCCCGAACATCTTCTCATCAAGCGGATATTTATGGACTCCATAGTGATAGTAAAGCCCCGCCTGCGCGCCCCAGCAGATGTGCAGGGTGGACCAGACGTTCGATTTGCTCCATTCCATAATGGTGCAGAGCTCTTCCCAGTAGTCGACCTCTTCAAAAGCCATCTGTTCGACCGGCGCGCCGGTGATGATCATCCCATCGAAGCGCTCATCCTTGATCTCGTCAAAAGTCTTATAGAATTTAAAGAGATGCTCGGACGGGGTATTTTTTGAGGTATGGGATTTGGTCTGCAAAAGTTCAATATCGACCTGGATCGGCGAGTTACTCAAAAGACGGAGCAATTGTGTTTCGGTTTCGATCTTCTTGGGCATCAGGTTGAGGATCACAATGCGCAGCGGACGGATGTCCTGATGCAGAGCGCGATACTCGGTCATGACGAAGATATTCTCATTTTCGAGGATCTTTGAAGCGGGCAGGCTGTCAGGAATCTTAATCGGCATTGTGGTACCACCTTTAGTTAAAATAGAGTAGTCACCATTTTAACCTAAAACGCCGGGAAAATCAAGGAATTCAGCGCCCTCGCGGGCATTCGTCGGGATTCATCAAAATTGGTGTCGCATTTTCGGTAAAGAGGTCAAGAAAAAAGTTTAAAAAAGGTGTTGACAAATTCTTTCAGCCGTGATATTATAACTAAGCTGTCTCGTGAGCGCGGCGCCAAAAACCGCCAAGAGCCGGCAAGCAGCACCTTGAAAAATGAACAACGAGAGAAAGAACAGAAGCTTGTAGATTGGCTCTGAGAGCCGGTTTATGGGCAGAAGTAACCCTTGAAAATTTTTTTGAGTACACTCATGGAAACGTGAGCGTACAAACGCGAAAAGCGAAACCAGCAAAGGTAACTTGGCTGGGTCACACTTTGTGAAGTGA